>CAZNUC010000009.1:0-21736 GCA_964576165.1 uncultured Candidatus Planktophila sp.
CTTTAGTAAATTTTACAAAATTACTTTCAGGTTCATTTGTAGAGTAATTTGAGCACGTGACGACCGGTCAAATTCTACTGCGATCAATCGCTGCAACCCTTCTCTTCATTGAAGGTGGCATAGTGCTAGCGCTAGGTGCGTGGATGGTTGTTCTCGGATTTACCCACGAAAATCGAGAGATTCTTCCATTGCTTGGAGTTGTTCTCTTCTGCATTGCTGGTGGATTAGGTCTTATCCAATGTGGTCGTGGATATAAGGATGGAAAGAATTACGGTAAAGCTCCCGCGGTTCTTGCCAATCTCATCGCACTTGGAGTTGTTAAATATCAACTTGAGGGCGCTGTGTACTACCTAGCAATTCCAATCGGAATTCTGGCCGTATCTACCTTATTCATGGTCTTAACTATTGCCTCGCGAGAAAATAAAGCTGCCTAACTTTTACTTATCCCTCAGCCCATTCGCTGTTTCATACTTCTCATAATCCCAGAGAGAAATATCATCGAGATTAATTGGCTCAAAACCTTTTGCCTCCAGCGCACTTGCAATCTGTGCACGGTGTTCTGTTGCATGATGAATGGCTTGCGATAAAACGGTTGAGCGAAGACGTTGGAACTTTCCGTTGTCATTTTCAAGATCAAGCCAGGTGTCCTCTAAATCTGCAGCGGCGACAAGCATGCGATCCACAATGGCTGCTTGCTCTGCAAGTCGCGCGAGATCGCTAATCTTTTCAATATCTGCGATACATGGATCGTCCTTACCTGTGATGGCTATTTGGCCAGTAATCGATAGGACGTAGTGATCTGCGGAATCAACAATGTGGTGTGCAATCTCTGCGACAAACCATTCGGGGTTAGTTGCATACGCTTTCAGGCTCTCTTCTGGCAAAGTCTGAAGGTGCTTAATGGTCTCTTGGTTAGCCCACGCCATATGGCGAAGTAAACGTGCAACTGTGATTGTCATAGCGAGGAGGGTAACGGAGAATGTTAGATTTAGGTTTATCGCCACTAGTCAGAGTAAAAAGTGTGCTTAAAAACCCCACAAAGATTGATCTCCCACTTATTATTACGTGATGCAAATCAGGGGGAAACTTGCCCAAGGAGTGTTAATTGCCCTTGCTCTTTCCCTTATCCCTATCGCTGCTGTTTCTGCGCAGAAGGTTACACCTGGAAGCA
Organism: uncultured Candidatus Planktophila sp.; assembly: GCA_964576165.1. Taxonomy (GTDB): domain Bacteria; phylum Actinomycetota; class Actinomycetes; order Nanopelagicales; family Nanopelagicaceae; genus Planktophila. The sequence continues at coordinate 1,172 of CAZNUC010000009.1, forward strand.
CTTGCAAAGTTTTGAACCAAAAAGTTGTTTATCTAAAGAAGACATACACCTGCGTTAAGTCTGGCAAAAAACAAGTTTGGAATAAGGGTGTAGTTATAAAAGTAGTGGTCGAACCAACTCCTTCTCAATCTCCTGTGCCAATTCTCTTAACCCGCAGGGAGAAAGCCCTTGCAGAGGTAAAGCGTGTTTACGATTTGAACTCTAGCTATCAGCCTTCAATCAAATACATTCTTGCAAATGATGCACCGCAAGACTTTGCTCAATTGATGAAGGAAGTCGTGCCATATGCCTCAAAGTTTTGGTCTAGCGAATTCAAGCCAGCTGCAGAGTTCCCCATAATTCTGGGATCTCCATCCACTCTCGACTGGGTCAATGCTGAAATGAAACGCTATGGTCATGAAATTCCAAGTTGGTATAGAGAGCGCATAATCAAGCAAGGTGAAAATGTTAGTCATGGAGATGTAATCGGTAATTCTCGTGGAGCGATTACCTACTATGTGATTGGTAAAGAAAAAGACAGATCCATAAAAACTGGTAACGTGCTTATGATGCGTGGTTTTGTGGCTCATGAGTATGTCCACGCAGTTGCAATTTCGATTATCGGTGATCGTCAAAATGGAATTCCAGGCTGGGCTGTCGAAGGTTCTGCCAATTTTTTTGGATTCGCAATAGCAGCACTCATGGCAGAGCAGCCAAACGTCGCCATGAATCAAGTAAATATTGGAAACCTGCGTCGCTCGTACTACGAACAAGGAGCACTGATTCCTCATTCATTAAACAAAGATGATTTATACAAGGCAGTTATTACTTCTGAAAGAGGCGGTGGTGGGGATGGCACTACTTGTGCAGAACCAAAAATACTTTGCTACACCGCTGGTGCTCTATTCACCGAAGTTCTCGTTGCCGATCATGGTCACGGCAAGTTTGTTGATTGGTGGAAATTGAGCCGAAAGAAGAATTGGGAGGTCGCCTTCGAAGAAGTTTATGGAATTCAAATCGATAAATGGTACGAAGAAGTGGCAATTCCATATGTTATTCAAGAGTCGAAGAATGCAATACCTGAGGTGTCGGCTCCCAAGTCAGAGTCCACTTTCACCCAGCACCCTGCTCGCCCATCTCGTCCATTTGTAGATCCAAGCATGCAGAATCAACAACAAACTCCAACTAAAGAACCTATTCCCTTGAACTATTACGAGAAATTCAAGGCGACAGGATCAAAGAGCTTGAAGAACTTTGATGAGTGGCGATTGAATCCAGCGTCAGGCAAGCCTGAGAGCAAAATTGAATATTGGTTTGGAAGTTCAGTGCCACCAGATATCGTTGCTGGATCAAAGCAGAGGCTAGATAATGCTGTTTTGCAATGGGAAAGATTCCATAAGGTAACTCGCACAAAAATTTATCTGGATCTTGCAATGAAGGATCAAATAATCGAGAAATGTCAGGTTATGGCTCCACGTTCGGCATCTTTCACTTTAGATTGGTGCCGAAGCCAAGCGGAGCAAGAATTGCAAAATTTCATTTACCAGGCGGCAGCCTATGAAAGTGAGGGAAGCTGGCGGCCAATTTTGGCACCAAATCTTTCTCCTAACGCTTCTGTAACACATTCTTATGTACTTCTAGAGCCTAGAAGTTTCTTCACAGATAGTTTCTTTCCAAGAATAGAACATGAGTGGTTTCACCAAATTCAGTTTGACCTATCTGGAAACAACTACATCCGAGAGAACCCGGTCTGGTACATGGAAGGATCTGCTGAATATTTCGGACTTCTTGTGGCTGCAATGAATGATCCTGAATATTTTATCCGCCATCGTTCGCAGAGTTGGTTCCCTGGTCCCGGGGATAGCAGGATTGGAAAAGTTTTAACGAAGGATGACTTCTCAGCTTGGATTTCGAAAAATACCGTTCCTCGTCTCTCTTACAACGACTGGTCGGATAATTTGCCGACCGACGGAACTCCATACAAATTTGGTGCCGTCTTAACCGAATGGTTAGTGGGAAAAATCGGCTTTAAAGGTGTGGTGGAGCTAATGCGTGACATTGAAAGCCTTGGGTGGAAAAAATCTTTTGAAAAGCATCTTGGCAAACCTCAGGAGTCATTCCTGGATGAAATGACTGAATATCTCTACACCGAGTATCAAATCGCTCAAGAAAATAGTTCTTGGCTAAATATGCCTCGGTGTAAAAATCTTGATCCTAATCGCTTCCTGCCTGATCCCAATAAAGGGGTTTGCTTTTCTGGATAATTAGCGAGTTCCATCGTTTGCGAGCTGTGCACAATTCCACGTGGGTTGTGAGAAACTCAAAACCCTGACATCCAGATTTAAGTGCGTTGGTTTACCAAGGAACGATCTGGTGATCTTCCCAAAGCACGCCAGTAGTTTTTTCAATTTCATTCTCACCCTGATGGTTAAAGGGTCTAGTTAGTAACCAGAGCGCAGTCTCGGCACCTTCTTCTGCGCTGCGAGGTGCATCAGGTCCACCCATATCTGTTCGCGAATGGTTGGGACAGATTGCATCAACAATTAATCCTCGTGCGCCAAGTCCGGTTTCATGCGCAAGGTTTCGTACCAGTGCATTCACTCCCGCCTTGCTAATGCGATAGGGCGCTAATCCACCAGCATTTCCTGGACCGGACATGCGACCAAGACATGCTGAGAAGATGACAACTCGTCCATTGCGAGCATCTGCCATCGGAGGAACAAGTTCATTTACAACCATAAATGTTGAATCAAGATTGATCGCCATTACTCGGCGCCACTCTGCATCAGTTGTTCGCAAAGTCTTTGACATCTTCTCACTCATCACCGCATGTGCAATAACGAGTGCGGTGGGAGTAGTTGTTGAAGTTCTGATTTCAGAGAGTTGCTGGCGAGCGCGATCTAGCGCAGCTGGTGTTGTTACTTCAAAATCTATGGCAAAAGTTGTAACCGTACATTGAGGAAATTCTGTAACTAACTTTTGGCGAGCTTGTTCTAAACCTTGCGGATCCTTTGCAATTAACGACAGGTGATATCCCTGGGCTGCCAATCCGCGAGCCACTTCAAAGCCGAGCCCTCTGCTTCCACCTGTAACAATTGCGTGAGGTGCAGCAGGTGGCTGCGGCGATGCCGCGGAATCAGGAATGCTCATATGCGAACTCTCCCAACTAGGTGATGGTTTCGCATCTTCATTTTCTCCCCCTGGCGGGCTGAGGTTCCTCGGATCGGTGGATCTGAGGCCCTCGCCTCGGTATGAGTAGGGTTATTCAGGTGGAGTGTGCGCTATCTCGCCCTTTCAAGGATTTCTGAGGCTAGCTTGAGCCGATAGTCTTAGGCTTAGGACAAATCGTTTTCACTTATCTATAAGGAGCGCGCCAGTGTCGGCTACGCAACCAGGTCAAGATTTCGGAGCTAATGATTGGCTCGTTGAAGAGATGTTTGAGCGCTATCAGAGCGATCCATCTTCAGTAACGCCAGAGTGGATTGAATACTTTAAAACACGCTCGACAAGTACCTCAACAGCAACAACAGTGACTACACCAGTAGCGGGATCTACAGCGCCTAAGGCTGGAACTCCACCGATTCCTAAGTCGGCACAGGTTGCAGCGACGCCAGTTGCGGCTGCACCAGTTGCGACTGCACCAGTTGCGACTGCACAACCAACTCCCGTTGCGACTGCACCGGTTGCACCAGCAGCGGTTGCATCAACTCCCGTTGTCTCAACTCAGCCAACTCCTGCGCAGGTTGTTCATACACCAGCCCCTGTTCTTGCTACTCCATCGGATGCAACTGTTGAACCGTTGCGCGGAGTCGCTAGTCGCGTAGTTGCCAGCATGGAAGGTTCGCTCACAGTTCCGACTGCAACATCAGTTCGTGCAATTCCTGCGAAGTTGATGATTGATAACCGCACAGTAATTAACAACCACTTGAAGCGCGGTCGCGGTGGCAAAGTTTCATTCACCCACATCATCGCGTATGCAATGATCAAAGCGCTCCGCCAGATGCCTGAAATGAATGTCTTCTTCACCGAGTTAGACGGCAAGCCGGCACTTGGTCGTCCATCACATATCAACCTCGGAATTGCAATCGATCTTGCAAAACCGGATGGATCACGCCAGTTATTAGTGCCATCAATTAAGGGCTGTGAAGCGCTCGACTTCGGCCAGTTCTGGGCTTCATATGAATCAACAGTTTCAAAAGCTCGCGCCGGAACGCTCACCGTTGAAGATTTTGCGGGGACGACTGTATCTCTCACAAACCCAGGAACTATCGGCACGGTGCACTCTGTTCCACGCCTTGTTCAAGGTCAGGGCCTGATTATTGGCGTCGGTGCGATGGATTATCCAGCCGAGTTTGCCGGAGCCAGTGATGAAACAATTGCCCGTAACGCAATTAGCAAGGTCATTACTTTAACAAGCACATATGATCACCGAGTAATTCAGGGCGCTACCTCTGGTGATTTCTTACGCCGACTTCATGAACTCTTGTTGGGCTCTGAGAATTTCTATGATGAAATCTTCACCGCACTTCGTATTCCATATCAACCAATTCGCTGGGCATCAGATTTCGATTTCTCACGCGACGAAGAAATCAATAAGACCGCTCGCGTTCAGCAATTGATTCATGCATATCGCACATACGGCCACCTCATGGCAGATGTTGATCCGCTTGAATACTTGCAGCGCTCACATCCAGATCTAGATGTTGTTACACATGGTCTAACACTCTGGGATCTTGATCGCGAATTTGCTACCGGTGGTTTTGGCGGAAAGAAGTTTATGAAGCTCCGCACGATTCTTGGAATCTTGCGCGATTCATACTGTCGTTCTGTTGGCATTGAATATATGTATATCGCCGATCCACAAGAGCGTAAATGGATTCAGGAGCATGTCGAGATTGGCTTTACAAAGCCAGAGCGTGATGAACAGTTACGTATTTTGCGCAAACTTAATAGCGCAGAAGCATTTGAATCTTTCTTACAGACAAAGTTTGTTGGTCAAAAGCGCTTCTCACTCGAAGGTGGCGAGTCAGTAATTCCACTCACTGATGCAATCATCTCTGCTGCTGCCGAGCGCGGACTCGATGAAGTTTGTATTGGAATGCCACACCGTGGTCGCTTGAATATGTTGGCAAATATCGCAGGAAAGTCATATGGCCAAATCTTTCAAGAGTTCCAAGGCCACTATGCAGAGAACGAAGTTCACGGATCTGGAGATGTGAAGTATCACCTTGGAACTGAAGGTGTATTCACCGCAGAATCCGGTGCCACAACAAAGATCTATCTCGCGGCAAACCCTTCACACCTTGAAGCTGTGAACCCAGTTCTTGAGGGAATTGTTCGCGCTAAGCAGGATCGACTCAACATTAAAGATGCCTACTCAGTATTGCCGATCCTCCTCCATGGAGATGCATCATTTGCTGGCCAAGGTGTGAACGCAGAAGTACTTCAGCTTTCACAATTGCGCGGATATCGCACTGGTGGAACTATCCATATTGTTATTAATAACCAAGTTGGATTCACCACTTCACCACACGCATCGCGCTCATCAACGTATTCAACGGATGTGGCGAAGATAATTTCAGCCCCTGTTTTCCACGTCAATGGTGATGATCCTGAAGCATGTGTTCGCGTTGCTCGGATTGCTTTTGAATATCGCCAGGCGTTCCACAAAGATGTCGTCATTGACATGGTCTGTTACCGACGTCGCGGACATAACGAGGGTGACGAACCAAGCTTTACCCAGCCAATGATGTACAAACTTATTGATGCAAAGCGTTCGACTCGTACGCTCTATACAGAAGCACTTGTTGGTCGCGGTGATATCACTCCGCAAGAGGCAGAAGAGATCGCAGTTGATTATCAGAGCCAGCTCGAAGCGGTATTCGCATCTGTGAATAACCATGTTCCAGAGCATGACGAAAATTTCAAACCACCCGTTGCGCTTGAGGCCGATGCGGTTCCTACTGCAATCACTGAAGCACTCGCCCGTGAAATCGCAGCAACTCAAGTAGCGGTTCCAGAAGGTTTCAGCGTGCATCCGAAACTTCTTCCGCAATTGCAAAAGCGTGTGGAGATGCTCAATGATGCATCTATCGATTGGTCGATGGGTGAATTACTTGCCTTCGGTTCACTCCTAAAAGCGGGTCACCCGATTCGTCTTGCCGGACAAGATTCACGTCGTGGAACATTTAGTAATCGCCATGCAGTTGTCATTGATAAAGAAAATGGCAGTGAATGGACACCGCTTCGCTCATTAATCACAGATGAGAATCAATTCTTCGTAGTCGATTCTCTTCTTTCAGAGTATGCAGCGATGGGCTTTGAGTACGGATACTCAGTTGTTCGCCCTGAAGCGCTTGTGATGTGGGAAGGCCAATTTGGTGACTTCAGCAATGGAGCGCAGACAATTATTGATGAGTTCATCTCATCCTCTCTACAAAAGTGGGGTGAGCGTTCATCCGTTGTTCTCTTACTTCCACATGGGTATGAAGGACAAGGTCCTGACCACTCATCTGCGCGTATTGAGCGTTATCTGCAATTGTGCGCTGAGCAGAATATGACTGTTGCTCAACCTTCCAGTCCAGCATCATATTTCCACTTATTACGCTGGCATATGGCCAATCCAACACGTCGACCAATGGTTATCTTCACACCAAAGTCAATGTTGCGTCTGAAGGCTGCTGCCTCTTCACTCAGTGATTTCACTTCAGGGACTTTCCGCCCAGTAATTGCAGATGAGAAAGTTTCAAATGCAACACGACTCATCTTCTGCTCAGGAAAGATTTATCACGATCTCGTTGCAGAACGTGATCGACTAGGAGAGCACTCCACTGCCATTGCTCGCGTTGAACTTCTATTCCCGCTTCCAATTGATCAGATGCGTGAAGTTGCAGATGCACACCCACAAGCGAACTTGCTCTGGGTACAAGATGAACCTGCAAACCAGGGTCCTTGGTCACATATTGCACTTCGTACATCTGAGGCACACGGTGGTCATGGATTTGGTTCGCGAATACTGCGCAGAGTTTCACGACGTGCGACGGCATCGCCTGCGACAGGAAATCATCACTTGCACGAAGAAGAGGCAAAGGCATTGATGGCTGAGGCCTTTACTCGTTAACTTGCGATGCTTAACTAGCGTTACTTTCCTGCGCTACTTACCTGGGTTAGTTAAGCCTTATTAGTTAAGCCTTATTAGTTCAGTCGCGCGGTGCTTTCTTGGTGCGAAAGAGATACTTCGCTTTGACCGCATGCGGTGGAAGCCAACCCCACGTTGTTGAATCAGTACCTTTGGGGTTATCACTCTTCACCCAGATTCCTTCGGAGGCGATTTGTGTAATCCGCTTAATGTAGAAGACCCCTGGCTGCTCATCCCGTTCAAGTATCACGATGCTATTCAGAGCAAGCGCTGATGCCTTTGCCCCCTTACGTGAGAACCAACGGACATAGAGTTGATCACCTGGAATAAAGGTCGGGGCCATTGAAGGGCCCTCAACTTTTACCGTGCTAAAAAGTCTCACGCAATGTAGTCTGACATACATGAAAAAATTCTTTAAGCCGACCTTAACCGTTTATGCACATTGCGACCTACCTTGTGGGGTCTATGACCCTGCTCAGGCACGCATTGAAGCCCTTTCAGTGAAAGCGTGCATGGAGAAATATGCCGCTAACACTGATGCTGATTTCCGTTCACGCTCAGTTGCAATCAAAGAAGAGCGTTCACATGCCGTCAAAGAGCACCTCTGGGTTCTCTGGACTGATTACTTCAAGGCTCCTCACTTCGAGGCATACCCACAGCTGCACTCATTATTTAATGAGGCAACAAAACTTGCGGGTGCTGCAGGAACAAAGGGAACTCAGGATGTTGCAGTTGCAGATTCATTGATCGCAAAGATTGATGAAATTGCTGAGATCTTCTGGGCCACAAAGAAGTAAATCACTAAAGATTAATTACTCAGTAGAGATTGAGTTAATTAGTTAGTAGAGATTGAGCGGCGGTGCGTGCGAGGTAAGAAACTCGCTCCACCGCCTTTCTCTTGATAACTCCTTGAGCTATATGTCGCTCACCTTCGTAGAGATCACAGAGGAAAGTTAACTCACGCCCTTCCACTTCAATACAGCGAGCAGTGCATCTAACTTCAGAGCCAATTCCTACAGAATCAAGATTTGTAATCTCAAAGCTCTCAACAATGGTTGTCTCACCAGATTCTAGATAATCAGTCAGAGCTGCAACGGTAGCGCTCTCCATTGAATACATAATGTGGGAGCTAGCCAATATCGGCAGATCAGAAATTCCCATCGCAACACATGTGTCACCGGGTCTGACCACCATCGTTGAAAGCCCAACCGCGCCGATGACTTCTTCTGCGGGTTTCATTACGGCTTCTCTCCTGGCTGACTATCATCACGACCAGTTGGTTGGATGTGGGTTGGTTGAATTTGTGTCTGTTGAATATGCGTCTGCTCAATCTGAATCTCGCGATGCTCAACATTTCCAAACTCATCTATTTCTATTGAAATCTCAGTCATTGAGTATGTGGTCACGACTTCAGTACTTTCCTGGCCTCCAAATAATTGATTATTAATCAATTGGCTATGAATGCTTTCATAGAGGCTTGCTGGCGCTTTCTCAACGCATGACCTGCGCAAGGCATCCATTAAGAATGTGTGGGTAAGAAGTTCATGCTCTAATTGACGAGAGCATTGAGGGCAGATATCAATATGACCTCTGAGCTGATCTGGTCGTTCGACCTGATCGATAGCGTCTTCGATGATAAAGACAAGTGAGGCGAGCACCTCAGGACAACTCATCTGTTCTGCGCCGAAAGATGTCATGAGTTCACCTCCTTGTCAGGTGACTTCTTTTTATCTGAATCAACTGTGTACCCGAGCTCGCGCGCATAGTCTGCTAATTTCTCGCGCAGTAATTTGCGACCACGATGTAGGCGCGACATCACTGTGCCGGCTGGGATATCAATAATCTCCGCAATCTCTTTATAGGAGAAACCTTCAACATCGGCTAAGTAGACAGCCATTCGAAATTCATCAGGCAACTCCTGTAGCGCATTCTTAATATCGCTATCAGGTAAATTTTCCAGCGCTTCAACCTCAGCGGACTTTCCAAGATCGCTGGTGTGGCTTTGTGCACGATCAATCTGCCAATCTTCTAATTCATTATTGGCAATTAGAGGCTGGCGTTGCTTTTTGCGATACGAGTTAATAAATGTTGTTGTGAGCACGCGGTAGAGCCACGCTCTTAAATTTGTTCCTTCTTCAAATTGATGAAATGAAGTAAAGGCTTTGATATATGTGTCCTGCACTAGATCGTGTGCATCCTCTGGATTTTTTGTATATCGCAGAGCAGCTGCATATAGCTGATCCATGAAAACTAGAGCGTCTCGCTCAAACCGAAGCGTTCGGTCAGCGGCGCTTTCTAGAACTAAATCCTTTGATGTCATTGCTTCTAGGCTATCTCAGCATCAGAGAAAAATCGCATCGAGACGGAAGGGGGTTAAAAGAGTGTTGTCGGTTCGCCAAGTGTGATGGGGGTAATCAGATCCGCTCCATTGTTGGCCACAAGATTCACACGGGTGGAGACAGGGTCAATGAGAATTCCGTGATCCGGGCGATCAACGACCATGAGATTACGGAGATCGTTCAGGTCGCGCTGTTCTTGGTCTAGCCAATTTTTCCAACGGTCTCGAGGAAGCATGACGGGCATCCGACTATGGATTGTTGCCAGTTCACCAACTGCCTCACGAGTAATTATTGATGCGCTATCAATCTGCTCACCTGTTGGTGAAATCCATCTGCTCCAGATTCCTGCGACAGAAAATGCTGACCCCCATATCTTTGGATCAGGGCTCATATAGAACGGTTGCTTCGGCGAATACTTCCCGAGGGCTGTTGCCCATTCGTAATATCCATTCACCGGAATGATGCAGCGTGTTCTACGGAAAGCATCTCTAAAGGTTGGCTTCTCAAAAACGGATTCGCTTCTGGCATTTATTGCATGTGATTGCGATATTCGCGCCGCCGTTGGATCCGCCGACCACGGCGCAATCAATCCCCACGATGCAGTTGCAAGGGTCATCTCTCCGCGAATAATGTAAATCTCATTCGTAGGAGCAATATTCCAATTGAGTGGGAGCGAGCCATCTACTTCGTTGGAATTGATATCAAAGGCAGAGATGATGTCATCTGCACCCTGAGTTCTTGCATAACGACCACACACGGCTGTAAGTCTACGACGGGTAGACTGTACGAATGGAATCGACGACATCTACTCCGTGGCCTGCGATTTATCGCGGGCGCAAAGAGGTAGATCTCGTCGTAAGCATTCCTGGATCAAAGTCAGTTACTAATCGCGCATTAATTCTTGCCGCTCAGGCTCAATCCCCATCAACCCTACGTAAACCACTGCAATCACGTGATACCCAATTAATGGTCGATGGTCTTAAGGCACTTGGCACTTCAATTACAGATGATGGCTCTGGAAATTGGGTGATCACTCCGCAGCCCCTGAAGGGTCCAGCAACAATTGATGTTGGAAATGCTGGAACAGTGATGCGTTTTCTTCCGCCACTTGCAGCCCTTGCTCACGGTGAAGTCTCTTTCGATGGTGATACTCGCTCATATGAAAGACCGTTAGGGCCAGTTATCAGTGCGCTAGAAGAGCTTGAAATAGTTATTGATCACGGTGGTAAATATCGCTTGCCGATGAAGATGACTGGAAGTGGAGAAATTCCTGGCGGTGCGATCACAATCGATGCCAGTAAATCAAGTCAATTTTTATCTGCGCTATTGCTCGTTGGTCCAAGCATGGTTAATGGAATCTCCGTCACCCATTCAGGGCCAGCGCTTCCATCTATGCCACATATAGATATGACAGTTTCAATGCTGCGAGATTTCGGTGCAGTTGTTACCGTCGATGCCGGTGCACAGCGCTGGAGCGTTGCACCAGGGCCATTGCATGGTTTGGATTTAACAATTGAGCCAGATCTATCAAATGCTGCGCCGTTTCTCTCTCTTGCAATGGTCTGTGGAGGTCGCGTCACAATTTCTGATTGGCCAAAAAAGACAACTCAACCTGGTGATCAATTACGTGAGATATTTACTCGCATGGGTTCTACCTGCGAACTCAATGATGATGGTTTGACCTTAGTTGGCGGATCATCAATTAAAGGAATTGATATCGACCTCCATGATGTTGGCGAACTTACTCCATCGATTGCAGCAGTTGCCGCTCTAGCAGATTCACCTTCTCACCTTCGTGGTATTGGGCACCTTCGCCTTCATGAAACAGATCGCTTGGCCGCACTCACGACAGAGTTGAACTCAATTGGCTGCAAGGTAAGTGAAGATGAGACAAGCCTATATATCGATCCAACGCAGGGTTCACTTCACGGTGGACTCTTTCATACATATGAGGACCACCGATTGGCTACCGCAGGGGCGGTAATTGGCTTAGTTGTCCACGATCTACATGTTGAAAACATCGCAACCACTAAGAAAACACTTCCTGATTTTCCAGGGCTCTGGATGAGTCTTCTTTCATGACTCCGTATTCATATGATGAATCCGATGCGCGGATCAGGCCAGCACGAGGTACGCGTCCGCGCAGTAAAGATCGACCTGCTCATGCTGATGCCATATTTGCACTTGTAACAACAGTGGATCGTGGTCGAACAACCTGCATCACAGATGATGCAGTCATTGTGACTGCGATGAAGGCCCGTGAATTAGGACCAAAATCAGTAGTTGTGGGAGATCGTGTAAAGCTCGTTGGTGATGTGAGTGGAAGTGATGGAAGTCTTGCCCGAATAGTTTCAGTTGAACCACGTCGTAACTCATTGAGTCGCACCGTCGATGATGCTGCACAAGTCGAGCGAACAATTGTTGCCAATATTGATCAGCTCGTTATTGTCGCTGCAGTAACAAATCCAGAGCCACGTCGTGGGCTCATTGATCGCTTCTTAGTCTGTGCCTTTCACGAAAGCATCACACCAATACTTCTCATGACAAAGACGGATTTAGCACCGTTACCTGATTTTGTTGAAGAGTATAGAAAACTTGGTGTCACAATTTTAACTTCGTCATCAAAGACAGATTCACAAAAGGCGAGCCTTTCAATTATTAAAGAGATCCTTACTGGAAAAACTTCTGTCTTAGTTGGACACTCAGGCGTTGGAAAATCAACTCTGATTAACGCTCTCGTTCCCCATGCTGGACGGATAACAGGCATCGTAAATACTGTGACCGGACGTGGGCGTCACACTTCATCAAGTGCGATAGCCCTTCCACTCTCATCTGAAATGAAGAGCCATGTTGGTTGGATTATTGATACACCTGGAATTAGAGCTTTCGGTCTGGCTCATCTTGACTCAAATCGAATCATTGCAGCCTTTGCAGATATCGCAGAGATCACCCAGGGTTGTCTGTCTCACTGCACTCACTATGAGCCAAGTTGTCGCCTCAACGAATGGGTTGCACCTGCAGGCGTTATTGATCAAGAGCGGATGACACGCGTAACGAGTCTGAGGTCACTCTTAGAACTCAAGGATAAAAACCCTACGCTGAGCGAGTAAGTACATCCCGAAGATAGAATCGGGCTATGAGTGGGGTAGGAAATAACATGAGCGGAAACTCTTCCGACTTTGCAGAAGAACTTACCTTCGCACTTTCATTGGCAGATCAAGCCGATGCTATTTCGCTTTCGCGCTATCGTGCCTTAGATTTAAAGATCACAACAAAGCCAGATAACACTCCAGTAACAGATGCTGATCGTGCCGTTGAAGAAGCCATTCGTAGTGCAATTGCCACCAAGTACCCCACCGACACAATTGTTGGTGAAGAGTTTGGTGATTCTCGATCTGCTGCAGATAACTTCAATCGCTATTGGGTAATTGATCCTATTGATGGCACTAAGAATTTTCTTCGTGGTGTTCCAACGTGGGCAACACTTATTGCACTTGTTGTAGAAGGTCAGGTTGTTGTGGGTGTTGTTTCATCTCCAGCTCTTTATCGCCGTTGGTATGCCACTCGCGGTCATGGCGCATACATATTAGAAAATTCAACACCTCCGCGACCTCTACATGTGTCAGGTGTGCAAACAATCGCTGATGCTTCGATCGCGTACTCAGATTTCCAAGGGTGGGGCGATCGTCGTAACGCCTTTGAAACTCTTCTTGATAGGGCATGGCGAACACGTGGTGTCGGAGATTTCTGGTCTCATATGCTCGTTGCCGAAGGCGCAGTTGATGCAGCCATTGAACCTTCGTTAGCGCTCTGGGATATGGCAGCGCTAGATTTAATCGTGACTGAAGCCGGTGGTCGATTTACCTCACTCGATGGCATCAACGGACCGTTTGGCCCAAATGCAATCTCATCTAATTCAAAAATACACACTCAAGTACTGTCCGCTCTCAATCTAAAGGAAAATAACAATGGCTGAAGATATTTCTATCGACCTTATGCGCCATCGTGAACCTGAGATTTCGATTAACTTAGATAAAGCAATCCTGACTGCAACCACATACTCAGTAACAGGCATGACATGTTCATCATGTGTTGCCTCCGTTGAGAGAGCACTTAATTCTGTTCCTGGCGTTCGCGCCTCAGTAAATTTTGCGAGCGAGACTGTTCACGTTCTTGCGCCAGAAGAGTTGCCTACAGATGTGATTATTTCAAAGATTAAATCAGCTGGATATGGCGCAACATTGATGGCAGATAGTCAGGGACCAGCCCTTGCCAATAGAAAATCAACACGAGCACTGATTTGGGCAATTCTTTTTGGGGTTCCTGCGATTGCTATCTCAATGGTGATGGATTGGCATATGTGGATCGATATGCAGGTTCACGAGCTCCTTGATCTCCTCTCAATCCCACATCCACTTTATTCACCTACAGCATGGGTCGTTATTGGTTTAACTACTCCCTTGATTTTCTTTGTTGCATGGCCAATCCACCGCGCCGCAATTCGCAATATCAAGCATCCAACAATGGATACTTTAATTTCACTTGGCTCCTTCGCAGCCTTCACTTGGTCTATCTATGCAAATGCAACTGGTGACGGAGATGTGTATACAGAAGTTGCCGCAGGGGTCTTGCTCTTTGTGATCTTAGGTCGCTTCCTAGAATCGCGCGCTAAGCATCGCGCTAGTAGCGCCCTCACCTCACTTCTCTCTCTGCATGCAAAAGAAGTGACAGTCCTTCGAGGCGGTTTAGAAGTTCTTATTCCTATTGAGCATTTGGTCTTAGGTGATGAATTCGTCGTAAAGCCAGGTGCTCGTATCGCAACAGATGGTGTTGTGATTTCTGGTAACTCTTCCGTTGATAATTCAATGCTTACAGGAGAGTCTGTCCCTGTCGATGTGTCACCGGGCTCTCGCGTTATCGGTGCGTCAATGAATAACAATGGTCGCATTATCGTTAAGGCCACTCGCATTGGTAGCGATACTGAACTAGCCCGAATCACTGCAATGGTTGTCGAAGCACAAAGTGCTAAAGCTCCTATTCAGCGTCTGGCAGATCGGATTTCAGCGGTCTTTGTTCCAATAGTCACACTTGTTTCAATCGGAACATTCTTTCTCTGGTATTACTACCTTGATAGCGCCCTCAATGGTGGCGATGGTCGTTCCCTTTCGACATCGATTTCTGTAGCAATTACCGTTCTAGTCATTGCCTGTCCCTGTGCTCTCGGATTAGCAACTCCAGTGGCACTTGTTGTGGCATCAGGTCGCGGTGCTTCTCGTGGAATCGTCTTGCGCAAACCACACGTCCTAGAACTTGCCCGTGCTGTAAATGTTGCGATATTTGATAAGACAGGAACTCTGACCACTGGTGTGATGAAGGTTGGCGATGTTCTGATTCCAACGTCGGCTCAGAAGGTGCTTGGGAATGAAATTTCAGCAATTATCAATGAGCAGATGATTCTCTCAACGGCTCTGACTCTAGAAAATGCAAATGATCATCCGATTGCAAAGGCGATCGCTTCTCATTCTCTTTCACGCGGTGCGAAGATCTTGCCTCTTACCGATTTCATTCAGACACCTGGTTCAGGCGTTGGAGGACGAGTTGAGTGTGGTTCATTCTCACCGCTCGTTCTTATTGGAACTCCAGAGGCGATTGCACATAGCTCAGTTCCTTTTGATCCGCAGATCTCAGAAGGTATTGAGAAAGCCCGTAGCCGAGGTGAAAGCGTTTCTGTGCTTGCTTGGGATGGTGTTGCACTCGCTCTCTTTACAACCTCTGATGTTGTTAAAGATGATGCGCAAGCCACCATTTCTGCACTTAATGCACGCGGAATCACTCCATGGTTAGTCACCGGAGACAATCAAGAGAGCGCTCGTCACATCGCCTCTCTCGTTGGAATTCCTGCAAGTAACGTTATCGCCAACACTTTGCCTGATCGCAAATTACGTGTTGTCGAAGATTTCAAGAAAGACTCAAAGACAGTGCTCATGATTGGCGATGGCATTAACGATGCTGCAGCGTTAGCCGCTGCCGATTTAAGTATCGCGATGGGAACAGGAACCGACTCAGCAATCGGAAGCGCCGATATCACCTTGATGGGCAAGGATCTCATGGGTGTTGTCAGTTCGCTCACATTGGCTACGAAAACGCTGCGAATCATCAAAATAAATCTGGGCTGGGCCTTTGCCTATAACGTCATCGGTATTCCAATTGCCATCGCTGGCGCATTAACACCGATGTATGCCGCGGCTGCAATGGCGCTGAGCTCGCTCCTTGTTGTTACAAACTCACTTCGTATTCGATAACTCTTTGCCACCGGATCAGGCAGTCGAGTCCTTCGTAACCAACTTATGTAAGCAAATCTGAATTCCATATCTAAACCCTGAATGTGGTTCAAATCCTTGAATAGTGGACGTACCTGCCAGAGCTATTAACTTAGAATCTACTCTTCATCCAGTCGCTTTGGATTTGTAAAATTAGCGGCTCTCCGCATGAGTTCTCCGTTCAATCCGCCTGCTTCTCCCATCTCGAATTGCATACGCCTATACGCATTGTCATTAGGATCAAGCCTTGACTCTGAGAAATTGCTACGAGGTTTCTTTAGAAAGATTTGCTTAATCTTTTTGGTCAGCCACATGATGAAAGATTAGCAAAATCATCACAGATTTGGTGAATAAACTGGAATAACAATCTCGTTATACTGCAAAAAGCCTGGCTTAAATGGTGGATCAAATCGACAGATTCTTGTTTCATCCGACAAGGCAAGGTTGACCTGTGCGGCCGCTTTTCGTAGCTCGCTGATCTTCTTCTCTGATAGCTCTTCTGTAGCTCGACCTCGAAATGAGGAAGCTATACACGTTTCACTCTCTAGTTCGCGGAGAACAACACGTGGATCACTCGGATCAGGTAGGTGGCCAAAGGTGCTTCCCGATGGCATTACGAAGGAGACATACCATTCATTTTCATGCGCCTTGTCGGCTTTCTGGGCCGCAATTACCGGCGCAGTCATGGCAATTTTTTCTTCGGTGCGGTTGCCCTTAGAAATGTATCTGATGAGATGCCCGAATGCTGTGCCCGTTGCTTCAGAGTAGCGAGCAGAGATTTTCACTTCAGCGAGAACGCATGGCTGATATTCACGGACTTCAAAAGAAGGATACTTTTGAATAACTCGAAACTCTTGTCTTTGGGTCATAGTTAAATCCTAGTAAGAGACTGCTCGATATGTAACAAAGAGAGGCAAGGATGAGAGTCTTGTGAGCAAAGGTTTGAAGTCTTGTAAATCAATCCGAGAAAGCAAAAAGAAATGGCGCCTTTCGGCGCCATTTCTTATGTGATTGGTAGCGGGGGCAGGATTTGAACCTACGACCTCTGGGTTATGAGCCCAGCGAGCTACCGAGCTGCTCCACCCCGCGTCGGTAGATCAATCTTAATCGCCGCGGGGTCAACCACCAAATTGAGAAGAATTAACTACTTCTTCTGCGCATTTGCAGCAGCATCGAGGGCAGATTTCAATCTCTTCTGCGCGCGATCATATGCAGCGAAATCTCCCTTTGCCAAAGCAGCTAATCCATCTTGATATGCAGAGATTGCACTTGCAATTGCACTTGATAGATCTGACGAGGATCCACCAGAGTTGACATCTCCGCCGCCGGATTGAGTTCCTGAGTTTCCACCGAAGACTTGATCAAGAGCGCCCTTAAGGGTGTCATCAAAACCAATTTGATCTCCGAATGAGACAAGAACTTTCTGTAAGAGTGGATATGCCGCAGCATTTGATGTTGCGCGCACATAGACAGGCTGAACGTAGAGAAGTCCGTTACCTACAGGAAGTGTAAGCAAGCTTCCAAGCACTACATCAGAGCCACCTTGACGAAGGAGCGAGAGTGAATTCGCAACTTCAGGTTTTGCTTCAAAGTTTGAGGCCACCTGTGATGGTCCCGCAACGTTTGTACTACGTGGCAATTGCAAGACGGTAATTTTTCCGTAGTCTGGGCCTGCATCAGAATTTGCAACTGCAAACGCTGACAAGTTCTCACGACCACCGCGAGGCACAAATGGTGTTGTCAATGAAAACGCAGGTGTTTGTGAACCAGGCATCTGCAGCGTTAAATAGTATGGTGGCTGCGCGGCAGCGTTGCCACCGAATGTTGATGGATCACGTGGAACGCGCCAGAAGTCCTGACCACCGTAGAAAGCTCCCGCAGACTTCACATGATATGAACTCAACACATCACGTTGAACTCTAAAGAGGTCTGCTGGGTAGCGCACGTGAGCTAGAAGTTCTTCAGACATCTTGCTCTTTGGGGTAACAGAGCCAGGGAAAACCTTCATCCATGTTGCAAGGACTGGATCCTTCTCATCCCATTGATACAAAGTAACTGTGCCGTCATATGCGTCAACTGTCGCCTTGACCGAGTTGCGGATGTAATTCACATTACGGTTCGCTTGCGCTGTCACAGAGGTTGAATTTGCTGTGAGCGCATCAGAGGTTGCAGTAGAGAGCCCTGTCGTCTGTGAATATGGATAACTTGAACTCGTTGTATAGGCATCAACAATCCACTGAATGCGCCCATCAATAATTGCTGGATATGGATCTCCATCAAGGGTTAACCATGGAGCAACTTTGGCAACGCGATCGCGAGGATTGCGCTCGAAGATGATCTTTGAATCTTTATTGATCAAGCTCGAGAGCAAGATGCGCTGTTCCTGATACTTGATTGCAAAGAGAAGTTTATTAAAGAGGCTTCCAACTGGAACGCCACCCTTGCCTGTGTAGGTGTAATTGCGCTGGCCATTTGGAGAAGAGTCATCTGGGTAGTCAAACTCAACTGGTGAATCAGTCTTCACGCCACCGATAATTGAGTAATCAGGCGTGTTCTCGCCGAAGTAAATACGAGGTTGGAATTCTCCAAGCCCCTTTGTTGATGGGAGATCTCCCACAGCAAAGGTTGGCTTTCCATCCGCATCGCGAGAGTTACCAAAGGCTGCGACAAAACCAAAACCGTGTGTATACACAAGGTGATCGTTGATCCAGTTACGACTTGGATTACCTTCAATGCTAAGTTCGCGAACAGCGACGATTGTGTCGCGCGAAACGCCATTGACTTTATATCTATCAACATCGAGTGACTCAGGGAAGGTGTAATAAGGCTTTAACTGCTGAAGCTGGCGGAATGTTGCAGAGAGAACATTCGGATCCATGAGTCGAATATTTGCAATAGTTGCCGCATCATTTGCGAGCTGACCCGCATTGGTAGTAAGAGTTGCGTCATAGTTTTGAACCTCTACGTTATCAATGCCGTACGCAACACGAGTCGCATCAATATTGCGCTGAATATATGGCGCTTCCTTTGAAGATTCAGAAGGCTTTACCTGAAATTGTTGAACCGCTGCTGGATAAAGTCCTGCGATTAAGACTGATGAAATCACAAGGAGTGCTGTACCGGCCGTTGGAAGTAGCCATGAGCGAGTAAATATGCTTGCAAAGAAGAGCAAGGCGCAGATCACTGCAATAGCGGCAAGAATTGCCTTGGCTGGCAATAGTGCGTTGACATCACTGTAGGTCATACCTGTGATGAGTGCATTCTCTTTAAGGGCTAATGCATAACGGTCATACCAGTAAGCAATCGCTTTGAGGAGAACGAACATTCCTAGAAGAACGGAAATCTGAAGACGTGCAGCACCTGTCGTGCGCTCTGACTGTGCTTGCGGACGTATTCCACCGTAGAGATAGTGAACGGCGATTGCCGCCAAAATTGCTATAACAGTAAGTGAGATTCCCCAACCGATAAGTGCTTGGTACATCGGTAACTTAAATGCAAAGAATGAGATATCAAGACCAAATTGTGGATCGGTGACACCAAATGATGTCGCGTTTCTAAACTGGAGCCAGGTTGACCAGAAGACTGATCCTGAAGTTCCACCAAAGTAGATAAGCACACCAGCGATTGCAAGAAATACCCATTTACGAATTGGCTCTAACTGCGCGCGATAACGCTCGAGGTTGTCGGCTTCAACTGAGAGCGGAACATATAAAGGACGCTTCTTGTATGCAATGTAGATGTTTGCTGAGATGAAGAGCGAAGTAACCAGGCCAACAACAACAAAGAGAGTTACCTTTGTGAGAAGAATCGTGCTCCAGACCTCTGTAAAGCCAACAGATTTAAACCAGAGCCAATCGATATAAAATCCGCTTGAAGAGACGATGATTGCTCCAAGAAGAACAATGACACCGAGGGTGATATTCAGGGGTTTGCGCAGTTGATTCATGCGCCTAAACTATCGCAACCCTTCGGAGTCTTCGAACTCAGCGCTGCCACAGCCTCATCGATAGTCCCCACTGCAGCCACTGTGATGCCCTCAGGTATAGAAGAAAGTTCTGAACAGTTCTCCTTAGGGGCTAGGAAAAGGTCAACCCCCGCCCTTTTGGCGGCGATGAGCTTCTCCTCGATCCCTCCGATCGGACCGATGGTTCCATCTTCTGCAATCGTTCCAGTTCCAGCCACCGTGCGGCCGTTAAGTAGATTTTCTTTTGTTAACAATTCGATAATTGCGAGCGTGAAAATCATTCCTCCACTTGGCCCACCAACTTTTTCGACATCAATCAAAAGATCTTTTGGAGTTAACTTTTCATAGCCGCCATTTGGATAATTCTTTACGAGATAACCCAGCGCTACCGACCGCGCAAAATCCTGCGATCCTTTCATCTCTTCTGTGGAGAGCTTCTCTTCTTCCTCAGAGGTAATTCCTGGTGGATAGATAACGCTGCTTGGTAGAAGCACTTGATCAGTACGTGCCCAGCGATAGAGCCCTTCAACACCTGAAAGGTATGAACCTGGTGAGGTCACGCGTATCGTTAAAAGATAGAACTGGCCATCGATAGGAAATGCATCTGCTTCACCCTTTGAATTTACCTTTACGATTTCAGGAAAAATTCCCTGCGGTGTGCCGGGT
The DNA here is from genome assembly GCA_964576165.1 of uncultured Candidatus Planktophila sp. GTDB lineage: Bacteria > Actinomycetota > Actinomycetes > Nanopelagicales > Nanopelagicaceae > Planktophila. The sequence continues at coordinate 21,578 of CAZNUC010000009.1, forward strand.
GCGATGGCCACGTATTGCAGTGGAGAGAGAAAAGCGGCGATAAAGAAAGCGTAGATAAGAACGGTAGATAATCTCGGCAAAGGAGAGAACTTAAGGCTGCGGATTATTTTTCTTCTCCTCGTTGCGTTGCATCTTTTCGCCCAAAGCCATCTTCTCTAT
>CAZNUC010000009.1:21836-31999 GCA_964576165.1 uncultured Candidatus Planktophila sp.
CCATCTTCTCTATCTGGACCATTTTTGGAATCATCCACATTTACCACCTGGGCTTGATTGAATGCGCCCTGGAATCTCTGAAACTGGTCGACCGATCGCGATGTTTGAGTTTCGTATCGGTCTTTAAATTGAGTCACCCAGAGGACATATCCAAGCGCGCCAATTAAGGCCCCAGCGGGGATGACCCACCAGATGAGAGCAAGGAATGCATTCGACATGGGGTAAGCCTAGTCGCAAAATCACCCTCCGCACTTCGATTCAAAAAAGGTAGGGGAAGCGGGGAAGAAATTTCGCTCTCTATGTGTTCTACTTAAAGTCTCCACAACAGAAGTCTCCACAACAGAAGTCTCCACAACAGAAAGGTCTGGGTAGATTCAGTGTCACCTTTTGGTTTTACCCCACCTGGAAATGGTTCCGATGATGGAAGTTCGGATGGTTCTCAAGATAAAAATGGCCCTGAAGATTTCAACGAGATTCTTCGCGCCATACAAGAGCAGATGCGCGAGCAATTTGAAAAATTAGGAATTCCTGTCGAGAACATGGAAAACCTGCAAGCGATGACGAGTGAGAATCTTTCAGCACTCTTTTCTGGCATGGCCGGTTCAGGAACTTTTCCTGGATTTGGCCCAGCCGGAAATACTCCGGCGGATCCACTACCGATAAAAACTGTGCGCGAAACTGCAAAGAAATTTGTTACAGCACATGGAGTTTTGCCATTGAGCACTCGGGATCAAAACGTTATATCGAGTGCCTATGAAATCTCTGAGGTCTGGCTTAATGAAGCGACATCATTTCCTTCAGTGCTGTCGTCAACATCGCCATCTGCAGTTAATCGCGCAGATTGGATCGACCTCACGATCAACGGATGGCATCAAGATATTGCTCCTTTGGCAAAAGGACTCCTTGAAGCGATGGCCGATCTCTTGGCGCAGGCTTCACAGGCGCAAGAGCACGATCAAGAGAGCCCCATCCCTCTTGATGCAATTGGTGGATTACTTCGTGGATTTATCTCATCCATGGTGGCAACTCAATTGGGCCAATCAATCGGCGCGCTAGCCACAACGGTTACCGGTACACACGATGCGGGCTTACCGATCCTTGATCCCCCACGTCCAGTGCTCATTCCTGAAAACATTGCAGCATGGTCTGCAGATCTTGAAATTCCTCAATCAGAGGTCTATCTCTTTCACGCACTTCGCGAAGGCGCAGTAGCGCGCCTCTTCGCCCACAACCCATGGCTTGTTTCATATATTCAGAGCACCATCACTGAATATGGCCGCGGAATTCGTATTGATCTTGATGCAATACAACGTCAGGCTGAGGAAGCGATGAGTGGATTTGATCCATCGCAACCTATTGAAGGGCAAGTAAATCTCTCGATTGAATTGAACAATGGAATTTTCTCACCAGAGGAATCACCTCAGCAGAAAGCTGCTTTAGAAAAACTTGAGACAGTGCTGGCACTTATTGATGGATGGACAGATGATGTTGTAGTTACCGCTGCCGGTGATCGCATGCCAAATATCGAAGCGCTACGCGAAACACAACGTCGCAGGCGCGCGTCGTCGACTCCTGCGCAACAACTCTTTGCAACGCTATTGGGTCTTGAAGTTTCTCCACGACTTACTCGTGAGGCGAGCGCTTTCTGGCGAACCATCCGCGAAGAGAGTCAGATTGAAAGTCGTGATGCGCTCTGGGCAGGAATACTTCCCAGTGCAAATGACTTAAAAGATCCGAAGGCATTTATCGCCTCGAGCACTGTTCCCGATGACTTGAGTGGGTTGATTTAAAACTCGTTGAGGTGATTTACCTGCGCAATTAAAAGCGAAGTCCCCGGCCGCACATTCCAATATCTGCCTTCCCCTTGCAGATATAGAACGGTTATCCGAGGACTTCGTATGAGAAAAGTACGACGAACGAGCCAGCAAATCAAATGCTCCACGCGTTGACATTTATATCTTTTTTCACTATGCAATTGCGACGAATAACAAAAAACCTCAACACGTACTTGAGGTTTTTACATATCATCCAGAATTACTCCGCAAGGGGCAGTACTTTTGGAATATGGATAGCCAACTCGACCGTAGCCAGGTCAACGGGGGTTCGGTCGACGATACTGACGCGACCCTGCCAGGAATTGGTGAGGGCGAGATCATCGTCATCCGATCCAAACGGCGTAAACGTCACCTCTCGGCCTACCGCCAAGGTGGGCGCATCGTGATCTCTATCCCGGCGAGCATGAGTAAGGCCGATGAGCGCGCCATGGTCCCTGAGATGATTGCCAAGATCCGAAGTCAGGAAGCAGCTAAGACTCCGACCGAGAGCGCGCTGGCTGAAAGGATCGATAGCCTCCTCACCGAATTCGCCCCTGAGATCCTCCAGCGCCCTCAGAGCGTCACTTGGCGGTCAATGCGCGAGCGCTGGGGCTCATGTACGAGCGTGGATCGCACGATCCGCATCTCCGATCGCCTTCGACTGGCCCCTGAATACGCCCTCGACTATGTCCTCTTCCACGAGGCCATCCACCTCGCCCATAGCGATCATGGCGAGGAATTCACCTCCATTTTGGCCCGATTCCCCGATAGCGAGCTCGCTAGCGCCTATCTCGATGGCTATGAAGCGGCAGAACGGGCCTTGGCCGCCCCTGTTGAGCTGAAGAAACTGGGATAAAACTCGGCCGATAGCGCCCACTTTGAGCGTGAGCGGGAGTATCGTCAAGCCTGAACGCGTGCGCTCCTAGCGCATACGTCGATAGGAGGCTAGAAAATGGCAGAGACAAACGAGGCTTACAAGGGTGATGCCTACTGTGTGAAGTGCAAAGCGAAGCGCGACTTCGAAGGCATGGTTCACATTTCGGATTCAGGTCGCCGCATGGCAAAGGGCAAGTGCCCAGTATGCGGAACAACGGTCAACCGAATTCTCGGTAAGGCGCAATAACTCGCAAGAGTAATCCCGCACCATAACTACTAGCCACAGTCACGCTTTCATGAGCAGGAATTGGTGAGTAGAAATTAGATCTACTGGATTCACCCCGTATCACCGATACGGGGTGAATTTTTTTCTACACAGGAAGTAGCCAGAGCACTCTCTTAGTGCGATGGTGTGGAGGCGCTCGCAGGTCGGTATCCACCTCGCTGGAACTCTTCGCGCTATGACAACAACACCCACCTCACTGGCCCACCTTCGCCTTAAAGAAGGAATCAATATCTATCGCACCCCCATTGGTCTGCGCTGTGGCACAGCGCGTCGCTCTTTTGCCATCCCGGAGAATGGCTATGTGCGCGCTCTTGAAATGCTCGCCGGTGAGATCGATGCCGATATCGCAAGTGAATGCGGAATTTCACCAGAGGATCTCAGAGAACTCATCTGGAATTTAGAAGAGCACGAGTTTCTTGAAACTTCTTCTTCAGTTTTAGCAATCACTAGCCGATATCAATCTGTGGCAAAACATAAACGTCGCGACATCTTGCCCGATGCTGCATTCTCACAATTGCAAAGAAGAGTTGCACCTGAGTTATCGCATGCTCGATTACTTCCTGGTGTGCACGATTCGGGAGTTTCAATTATCAATGCGCGACAGAATGTGAGAATTGAAATTTACGGCAGTAACAGAATCGCAACTCTGCTCTATGGAATATTGCTCTCAAGTGGTGTGACATACACTCACTTTGCACTCGGCTCTCGTTCAGATTCTCCAACAATTACCGATGGTGATCTCAGCGCTGGATTTATACGGGCTACAGATGTGGGGCTTGGATTTAAACAACGGATGGATGATTTAGGTAAAGAACTATCTCTCTTTCCGATTGAAAGCCATGAAAATGCACAAGAACTCGACGATCAGGAACCTGAGCGATTTATCAAGATTCACACTGGCCAATTAGATCCGTTACTTCTTGCCCAATGGATGGCATCGGGCCATGAACATATCGTCATCTCACAATTCGATGGTGGACAACTTGTTTTTGGACCCATTGTTAAGCCAGGAAAAACACCGTGCACGCGATGTCGAGATATCACCATTGATCACGTTCTTGGCGGGGTAAGTGTTATTGCCGATAAGTTTTCTCTCAGCACACCACCACGTATCCAACAACCTGCAGTCTTTGCCGCACATTATCTTGCTGGCTTAATCGCCTCATTTCTTCTGACTCATATCGATCAAGGAGAAAGTCAATTGACCGGGGGCTACATGGCGGTGGATACCTTAAATCCGAGTGAGAGTTCACTGATCACACTTGGGCGAAATCCTGAGTGCGGGTGCCACTGGTTGTGATCTTGCCCATCTCGCACTTGTTTTGCCACTTTCATTTGGCACAAAGGCGAGATCGAAGAGAAGATACGGGTGTGGCCAAGAAACCTGCAGATGTAAAGATTCCGAGTACGACGAGTGCTCGTTCTGCTCGCATGGTTTCAATTCCTGTCGGTATTGCAGGTCGTGGCGTTCTGGGAATTGGTAAGCAACTAGTTGGTCAATCATCTTCTGTAGTCCTTGCAGATATTCAAGAAAAGACTGCAGAGCAACTCTTTAAAGTTCTAGGAGAACTTAAAGGTGGCGCGATGAAGTTCGGGCAAGCGCTTAGTGTTTTTGAGGCAGCCCTTCCTGAAGAATTTGCAAAGCCATACCGAGAAACATTGACAAAGTTGCAAGAGTCAGCGCCACCACTTCCAGCCAAAGTAGTTCACAAAGTTTTGGCAAAGGAACTCGGAGAAGATTGGCGCAATCTCTTTATCTCATTTGAAGATGAAGCAACTGCGTCAGCTTCCATTGGACAGGTTCATCGAGCCGTGTGGAGTGATGGAACAAATGTCGCGGTAAAGATCCAATATCCAGGAGCCGCTGAAGCGCTCGTGAGTGATCTCAATCAGATCCAACGTTTTTCAAAGATTTTCGGCCTTGTTCTTCCAGGTATTGATATGAAGCCGCTGATGGAAGAACTTCGTGCGCGCATTATTGAAGAGGTTGATTATCTCTACGAGGCAGAGGCACAACGCGCCTGCTACGCCGCCTACGAAAATGATCCAGATATCGCGATCCCGCTCGTTCTGCATGCAACTGCAAAGGTTTTAGTCAGTCAATGGGTAGATGGCAAGCCACTGTCTCAGATCATCAAGAGTGGCACACAAGCAGAGCGTGATGCTGCAGGAATACGTATTGCTCGCTTCCACTTCACCTGCCCAGATCGTGCAGGGTTACTTCATGCAGATCCACATCCCGGTAATTTCAGATTACTTGAAGATGGACGAATCGGTGTTTTGGATTTTGGTGCATGTAATCGACTTCCAAACGGTTTCCCTGAACCCTTTAAAAACCTTCTGAAGCATGCCCTCGACGACAACGCCCAAGCACTGTACGACGGTTTTAAAAAGGACGGGTTTATCCTCCCCGAGGTAAACGTCGATCCAGAATTAGTACTTGAATTTCTCGTTCCACTCGTTGAACCGCTACGAACTCCCACCTTTAAATACTCGCGTGAGTGGTTACGCGATCAAAGTGCGCGCGTCGGCGATCCACGAAATCCCACCGCAAAAATTGGTTTCCAACTTAATCTTCCTGCTGAATACGTCTTGATTCATCGAGTCACGATGGGAACAACTGGAATCTTCTGCCAACTTGAAGCAGAAGGACCATTTCGTGATGAAGCACTTGTTTGGTTCCCAGAGATCTCACCTGTAACGAATTAAATTCACTTGGCTTAATCGACAGCGGTTCTTAGATATTTGTCAGCGGATCAGCTAGTGCTACTAGCGCTGATTCAATCCCAAGTGTCTGCTCTACATATGATAATTCATACCTCAGTTGAAAATCTATTTCCCTATTTGTCACGCGTACATCTTGGAGTATGGTTTCAGAATCAACCGTACATGAGCCATATTCAACGGCCTCATTCTTTATCAGCATCTGATACTCGGTACCGATCACAAGAATGAACTGATCAAGAGTGACTACTTCTCGAAATCCAGAGGATGCGTATGAGTATGCACTCTCCCAATCTTCCCGAGATAAAGCAGAAATTTGTGCGCCAATATGTTCTTGAACCAAGCGACCTTGGCTATCGGTACATGCTCCATCTGCCAACTCACCGAAGGTTCCTGCCTGGGAACACCCAGTAAGAGTGATGAGTGCAAGAGTGAGAGCCATGAGCGCCTTCATCGCATGAGTTTATCCAGCACCTTGCGGATGCGCCGTGTGAACTCTTGCAGTTAAACTCGCGCCATGCGAGCCAAGACTAAAAATGGCTTCCCTCCCAAGGTTTGTCAGCGCTGTGAACGCGAATTTGAGTGGCGCAAAAAGTGGGCGCGCGATTGGGAGAATGTGAAGTACTGCTCGGAGAAATGTAAGGCTGGAAAATAATGCCTGAACTTCCTGAAGTAGAAACTGTTCGACGAGGTCTGCACCATCTGATCTCTGGCTATCGCATCGTCGATGCGCTAGATCTTCATCCGCGCACGCTCAAAGCTGAATCCATTGCCCCTCTATCAACTCTAAAAGGTGCTCGAATTACCGGCACTGGGCGACGTGGAAAGTTCCTCTGGATAACTCTTGATCGCCCAGTTGTATTAGTTGCCCATCTTGGAATGAGCGGGCAGTTTCTCATTGCACAGAAAGATAGACCTGCTGCTAAACATGTTCGTGCACAATTCGCTCTGAAAAAATCGCTACGCAGTCGTGAGCTTGTATTTAATGATCAACGAACCTTTGGTTGGCTCTCAGTAGAGCAGCTCACCGATGGGGTGCCGAACTCTGCTGCGCACATTGCTCTGGACCCATTTGATCCCAATTTCGATTATCAGGGGACGATTACAAAATTTGCGCAACGCCGAGTTCGTATTAAGACCGCCTTGTTAAATCAAGAAATCATGTCGGGAGTTGGAAATATCTATGCAGATGAGGCGTTGTGGCGAGCAAGGGTGCATCCAGAATCACTGACTTCTGAACTATCAAGAAAAAAGATTACCGCTGTCATTGATTGTGCAACACAAGTAATGCAAGAAGCAATTGCACAAGGTGGCACATCTTTTGACGATCTCTACATTGATCTCAATGGAGAGAGTGGATTCTTCGACCAATCCCTTTCTGCTTATGGACGAGAAGATGAACCATGTCCACGTTGTGGTGGGCTTATTAGGAGAATAGTTTTTGGCGCACGCTCGTCACATTTCTGTCCACGATGTCAGCGTAAAACTTAGGCAGCAACCGTCTTTAGGCAGCAACCGTCTTTAGGCAGCAACCGTCTTTAGGCAGCAGAGACCTTCGGTGGGCGACCTGCGCGACGACGACGTTCAATGATCACGCCGTCTTCAAGCAACTGTCCGCCCCATACTCCCCATGGCTCTTGACGCGAAAGCGCGCCATCGAGGCAGGCATTACGCATCGGGCATCCTCCACAGAGCGCCTTGGCAGCCGCTGTTGCACCATCATCATCGGCGAAGAAGAGTTCGGGATCTGCTGTGTGACATGGCAGGGTAAAGGCTTTGGCATCGTCATATGTGAATGTCACATCGCCTAAGCCAATCTTGTCGCCGGTCTCTGCCCAGCCTGGTAGTTGCAGTTCACTGAAGAGAACGGTCATCGCTCTCACCCTCTTTCTTCTCTCTCGATCTTTCTCTGGTTGCTTTCTCTGGTTATTGGTTTCTGGACTTGCTTTGGATAAAGAAAAAGGACCTCTAATCCTTTTCGGATTTGAGGCCCTTGTGTGGGTTATATCGATTTACTCGATTGACCCTCCGGTTGCCTCATCCGCTGTGGCATAAAAAGCTGCGTAAAACGCTGGCTTTGATGCGCGTGGCCAAGATGTTCGCTTGTTAGCGGCAGCTGTGGCTAGATGTGAATGGGCATGAGAGATCGCGGCAGCAACTGCTACCTGTGTTGATACTCCCTGTACGGACATAGCGCTAATGGTAGGGCACACCCTGGATTTCGCGCAAGTAATTAAATTTTGGCCACTTGTGAGCGTAAAGGTGAAGGTTTGGAGCTCGTTCCACGCATACCCAACAGAAGAACGTTAGGTGAATTCATAATAAAACGATTAGTTAGGGTCACCTAAATGATGTGGCGTTACATAGAAAGTTTCACCTTTGTAATTGCACTTAACGTTATATCCTCGGTTGATATCTTTAACATCGAAGTCATCTTCAACAGTTACGTAAGTGCCTTTTGATATCGCACCCGACTCAATAATCACTGCAGGTTGACCCTTCTTCCACATTGGACTCTTGACCTCTACCAGATGTGTTGAAGTAATTTCATAGTCTCTACCCTCAAAGCTACAGGTGACTGTATAACCTTTTTCTCGATCACTTTGTGAAAAATCTCTGACTACTGTAACTTTTTTTCCTTTGCTAATTGCGCCACTTGATATTAATTCAAGAATCTGGCCTTTGACCCAATCACTCATGAAATCTCCTTATCTTGAGACTTGTCTATATGTTTCTTAAAGTGCGGCACCTTAAGGTGTGAAATTTGATCGTAGACTCCATGTCAGCGTAATTCAAGAGGTGCAAAAAAGGTTTGACTGGCCATTTAGTCTATGAACTAGCGAGTAATCCAGATTCCCGTAAGAAGCGAGATGGTTGACCGCGGTATGAGATGTGAAGATCAACCTTTGCGCGGGTCATGCCAACATAGAACAAACGTCGCTCCTCTGAAATAACCGCATCCGTGGTTTCAGCTGAACCAGTTTCTAAAGGCAAGATTCCTTCTGACGCGCCGATCAGAAAAACTCGCTCCCACTCAAGACCCTTTGCAGCGTGAAGAGTTGCAAGAGTGACTACTGGCATGGTCGGTGGATTGTTCTGTGTGACGCGATCTTCAACCTCGCGTAAGAATCCGCGCAGAGTCTTTGGTGAGAATCCTTCATCGTCATTGAGCTCGCGTCCTAGATGAAGCAGAGCTGCAATTCCATCAATGCTCTCACCTGTTAAATATGGCTGAGCAATCGTGCGCAATTCATCGAGCCATGTAGCTCCTTCTGTTGGAATCACAGATGCTTGGCGTACTTGCTTGAGGAAATCTCTTACATCTTGGCGCTCAAAGAATCTTTCGGTACTGCGTACTTGATATGGAAGGCCTTTGCTATTCATGGCACGTTCCATACCTTTGAGTTGGCTATTGGTGCGAGCCAGGATTGCAATCTCTTGTGGCGCAGTTCCATCACTAAGCAGTGTGGTGATCGATGAAATAATTCCTGCGATCTCTGCTGTCTCATCTTTAAATCCATCAACGCTGGGACGATGTCCATGGCCATTACTTGCGGTGAGCTCTTGCCCCATTGACGACGTGCGCAGCAGCGCATTTGCAGCAAAGGTGATCTCCGGCGTTGATCTGTATCCAGTGCTGAGACGGATTACCTGCGCCTCTGGGAAACGCTGTGTGAAGGTATTCAAAAAAACCGGAGTCGCCCCGGCAAATGAGTAAATCGTCTGTGCCGGATCTCCTACAACGCAGATATCTTTCCGACTTCCAAGCCATGCGTTAATGAGTCGCTGCTGAATTGGTGAGATGTCCTGATACTCATCAACTGTGAAGTATCGGTATTGATCCTGTACACGCTCACGCACTGCTCGCTCTTCTTCAAGCATCGCTGAGGTGAGAAGTAAGACATCTTCGAAATCAATCGCAACTTCTTGCTTCTTGAGACTTTCATAAGCCACATAGATCTGAGCAATATGTTCAGGCTTGATGCGTGGTTTGGTTAAACGCTCTGATACTTGATCTAAGTAATCAATCGGTGCAACCTGTGAAACCTTTGCCCACTCAATCTCAGTTGCGATATCTCGCATTGTTTCTCGAGAAGTACTGCGTATCTCCCCCGATAAATTGGCGCGGTTGATTGCTTCAGTGAGAAATGGAGTCTTGCTATTCATTAAATCAGGGGTGCGCCCGCCAAAGACTGTCGGCCAGAAATAAATTAATTGCTTGAGCGCTGCCGAGTGCACTGTGCGCGCAGCAACAGTGGGAACACCCAATGAACGAAGGCGCGTACGCATTTCACCTGCAGCGCGCGCAGTAAAGGTAAGTGCCAAAACTTTGCCGGGATCCATTGTTCCAATCGCTGCCGCATAGGCGATGCGATGAGTGATCGCGCGAGTTTTTCCAGTTCCTGCTCCTGCAATTACACAGACAGGGCCACGCGTGGCCAGTGCTACTTCTCGTTGATCAT
>CAZNUC010000010.1:0-27737 GCA_964576165.1 uncultured Candidatus Planktophila sp.
TTAAGTAATGTAAAGACCTCCGCGCCGGTACTTTTGTGCCGGCGCGGAGGCTTTTTAAATAGAAATCATGATTTTTAGACTAAATTCTTTGAAAGGGTTGATATGACATCGCAGACGCCGATCGTCGAACTTATCGGGATCACCAAAAGTTTTGGACCAGTTGATGTTCTCAAAGGAATTAACTTCACCGCATATTCAGGGCGTGTTACCGCACTTGTCGGGGATAACGGAGCTGGAAAGTCAACTCTGATTAAAGGTTTAGCAGGCGTTCAACAGTACGACGGTGGCGTCGTAAAATTCGAAGGGCAAGAAGTAACTCTTCCTAGCGCGCGTGCTGCGGCAGCTCTTGGAATTGAAGTTGTTTACCAAGATCTCGCGCTCTGCGAAAATTTAGATATTGTTCAAAATATGTTCCTCGGTCGCGAAACTATGACTGGAATAACTCTCAACGAGCCGCAGATGGAGTTTGAAGCATCAAAGACCTTGACAGGGCTATCTGTTCGCACAGTGAAGTCAGTGCGTCAAAAGGTAGCCTCACTATCGGGTGGACAGCGCCAGACTGTTGCAATTGCACGCTCAGTTCTGCGCAATGCAAAACTAGTTATTCTTGATGAGCCAACTGCAGCCCTTGGTGTTGCTCAAACTGAGCAGGTTCTCAACCTAGTACGTCGCCTTGCCGATTCAGGTGTTGCCGTGATCATTATTAGCCACAACCTCCAAGATGTCTTCAAAGTTGCAGATGACATTGCAGTTCTTTATCTCGGTCAAATGGTCGCGAATTTAAAGTCTTCTGAAACAAATCATCTCGACGTTGTTCAATACATTACCGGTTCTCGCACGATGGGAGATCAAGCATGAGCGTCACAATTGGATCAGGCCACGAAGGAAATGTTCGTCATCAGATTGATGCCTATTTCTCACGCGTAAAGGGCGGTGAAATGGGGGCTCTGCCTTCAGTGCTCTCACTCTTTGTGCTCACAATATTATTTTCAGTTCTTAATCCTTATTTTTTTACGCAAGGAAACTTCGCCAACCTGCTCACACAGACAGCAACGCTCATGATGCTTGCTATGGCGCTTGTATTTGTCATCTTGATCGCTGAAATCGATCTCTCAGCCGGTGTGACTTCTGGTGTAGCCATGGCGCTATTCATTCTTATGACGAATAAAGGTGGCATCGATTGGCGCATTTCTATTCTTGCCGGGCTTGTTCTTGGTGCCGCCATCGGTGCGATGATCGGATTCTTCGTAGCAAAAGTGGGCGTACCTTCATTCGTCGTTACTTTGGGACTTTTCCTTGGTTTCCAAGGTCTACAGCTTGCTCTCCTTGGAGATGGTGGTCTCTACCGTATTGAGGTCCCAGAGATCAAGGCGATCATGAATGACAACTTACCTGCATGGATGGGTTGGGGATTCTTTCTTGCCGCACTTACTCTGATGACGGCGCTCAATTTCTATGACAGAGCTGTCCGTTCACGAAGTGGATTGGCGAATCGTCCAATTTCACTGATGTATACGAAGCTGGCCATAGTTGCCGTTATTGGTGCATCACTAGTTGCACTTCTCAATACAAATCGCAGTACATCGATGAAAGAGATCAGCGGAGTTCCAATTGTTGTTCCTATCGCTATAACAGTGCTGTTCCTTGGAACTCTTCTTCTCGATCGCACACTCTTTGGTCGCCACCTTTATGCTGTTGGTGGAAATCCGGAGGCTGCTCGTCGTTCAGGTATCAAAGTTGTAAAAATTCGCATCATCGCCTTTATGCTCTGCTCTTTCTTGGCAGTTATCTCAGGTATCCTCAATGCAAGCCGCATCGGAGCAGTTGAAGCCACTGCCGGTAAATCAATCGTGCTCTCTGGCGTTGCAGCAGCTGTTGTTGGTGGCGTGAGCCTTTTCGGTGGGCGTGGACGTTTAATCCACGCAGCTGTAGGCGCTTTGGTAATCGCAATTATTGATAATGGTTTGGGTCTTCTGGGACTTCCGGCTGGAATCAACTTCCTTGTGACTGGCGGCGTCTTGATCTTGGCGGCAACCGTAGATGCGGTCTCACGTAAGCGATCTTCTGCAGCACGTTAATTAGAAAGAGATGTCTTCACGGAAAGAGCTGGCAGATTTTGCCGGCTCTTTCCTCTTTCCCAAATCTTTTCATTCACCTATCGATGAACAGGTGCAGGTGAGTATCGCCACCGCTCTCTTTGTCTACGCGGCAGGGGATGCCTTTGGTGTGCAATACGAATTCAAAGAGGGCTACGCGGTAGAGAGTCGCCTATCTGAGATTCCTGACTGGCCACTTGGTGGAGTCAGCGACGACACTTTGCTGACGCTTCTCTCTATCCAGTCGTTAGCTTCAAGTAGTCCAGCTTCAGCCCAGCAACGATTTATTGAACTATTGAAAGAGAATCTGCCAGTCTTGCGTGGGCTTGGACCAACAACGCGAGCTGCTGTGGGACTTCCTGTTAAAGAGTCCGAAGTACATTTCATCGGTAACTCTAACGGGGCAATGATGCGTACCGCACTTCTGGGAATGGCATTTGCAATGGATGATGATCTTAATCGTCGTCATTGGGTTACAGAGATTGCCCGAGCAACGCATTCACATGAACGTGCTGTCGCAACTTCCCTTATAGCCTCAAAATTGTTTGCAGTACTTCTTGAGAAACCATCTGCCGATATTCTGGCTATTGCAGTTGCTGAGGCAGAAGCTATTGGCTATGGCGACTACTTCTCAATCGACTTCGATCCACTTCTGCAGGTTTCGCTAGACCCGCTTCATACTCTTAAGACTGTCATCGCAATTGCTCGTTCGTCGTTGACGGTGGAAGAGGCCTACCTGGCTGCCTGTAGACAGGGTGGAGATACCGACACCGTAAGCGCGCTCTCGGGCGCTCTTGTTTCACTTCGTTTTCCGACAAGTCACGACTTCTATTCGATTCCGTGGATTAATCAGGTGATGTGGAGTGAGATTTCATCATCCAACATTGCACTAGAGATTATCTATCGCAAGCGCCATTGTGCTGTGTGGGTTGTTGGTCCAGTTGCATGGGATAGCGTGAAATATCACGATGGTCAGAGTATTGAACGGCCTGGTGGCACCGGAGCCAACGTTGCAATTGCGCTGGCATCTACGGGTATGGCAGTTAAATTCGTTAGTTGTCTCGGAGATGATGAACTCAGTCATAAACTCGATGAGCATCTGAAGAGCTCAGATATTGAAATGCTCTACACGCCAATAATTCCTGGCCCTGTCTCGCATGTGGCAATACCTGTTGATGAAAAGGGCGAACGAACCATTGTTGTGATTTCAGATGACAAGTTGGATCAGGTCTCAATTGAAGGATTACCAATTAACACAGGTGACATTGTTACTTTTGTCATCTGGCGAAACAATTTCGTGAAGGATTTAGAGATTGCTCAGAAGGCTGGAGCGATTACAGTGGTGGGATCGGCAGCACTTACAGATTCTGGTGTGAAGCGCGCTGATTACCTCATTGGATCTAGAGAAGATTTCATGGGCGATTATTCGATAAAGAATGCACTTTCTCGTTTTGCACATATTGTGGTTACAGATGGATCGCGCGGTGCAACCTTGTATGGTCTTGAAGGTTCGCACTTTCAGCCTGCACAGACTGTTGACGTTATTGATACAACCGGAGCAGGGGATGCTTTTTTAGCCGGACTTCTTCATTACCTGGCTCTACATCAGAAGATAAACGCTGAAGCCATGGCGGTTGCAGCACAATGGTCGGCTATGACCGTGTCAACAGAGGGTTCAATTCCGCCCCGTTTTGCGTAAGCGAACTCTCGCGCACATAGAGTGGAAGTGATGTGTATCCATGTTTTTCGCTCCGCCAGGTACCGCCATCAACACGCTCACCTGTGATGAGCGATGTCCATCTGCCCTCTGGCAAGTAAAAGTCTGCAGTTCCTTCTAAGTTGAAGATTGGTGCAACGAGAAGAGAATCGCCGAGCATGTATTGACGATCAAGGTAGAGACAATTGGGATCGTCAGGAAATTCCATCATCATGGGACGCATCATCGGAATACCTTGAGTGTGAACGATCTCAGACATTTTCAGGATGTAAGGTATGAGCGAGATTTTTAAATCTGTAAAGAACTTCGTGACAGCACTGGACTCGTCATCAATAAGCCACGGCACTCTATATGAACCACTTCCGTGTAAACGTGAGTGAGATGAGAGCAGTCCAAAGGCAACCCAGCGTTTGAATACATCAGGATGTGGAGTTCCTTCAAATCCTCCGATGTCATGACTCCAGTAACCAAAGCCGGACAACGCCATACTCAGGCCGCCACGCAAAGTTCCTGCCATTGATTCAAAGGTGGATTCATTGTCTCCACCCCAATGAATGGGAAACTTTTGACAACCTGCGGTGGCTGATCGAGCGAAGACAACCGTCTCTTTATTTTGTTTGCGTTCTAGAAGTTCGAAGACAGTTTTATTGTAGAGATATGGATAGAAGTTATGCATTCGAACCGGATCACTACCGTCAAAATATGCGACATCTGTAGGAATTCTTTCGCCGAAATCCGTTTTAAATGAATCAACTCCGATATCAATCAGCTTCTGTAACTTAGATTGATACCAGCTACACGCGTCGGGGTTTGTAAAATCAACAATTGCCATTCCTGGCTGCCATAAATCCCACTGCCACACACTTCCATCTAGGCGCTTAAGAAGATATCCATTCTCTTTCGCTTCATGAAAGAGCGATGACATCTGAGCGATATAAGGATTGGTCCATACACAGATGCGATAGCCCTTGTCATGCAGACGCTTAATCAATCCAGCAGGATCTGGAAAGACATTGCTATCCCATTCGAAATCACTCCAACTAAATTCCTTCATCCAGAAACAGTCGAAGTGGAAGGCACTCACTGGGATTTCTCGCTCCGCCATTCCATCGAGGAATGAATTCACAGTCGCCTCGTCATAATTTGTTGTAAAGGATGTAGAGAGCCAGAGTCCGAAAGACCACTCTGGAACTTTTGCTGGTTTGCCGAGAAAATCTGTATAAGCCTTGATGATCTCGCGTGGTGTTGGGCCGTAGATAAAGAAGATCTCTAACTCTTCACCAGGCACGCTGATCTGCACCTTATCGACTACTTCTGTACCGATCTCAAGGCTCACCTTTCCGGTGTGATTGATGAATACTCCATATCCTCGATTGGTCAGGTAGAAGGGAATATTTTTATAAGCCTGCTCTGAGGCTGTGCCACCATCTTCATTCCAGATATCAATTACTTGGCCGTTTTTCACAAAAGGTGTGAAGTGCTCACCGAGTCCGTAGACCAATTCTCCTACTGCAAGATTGAGTTGGATATTAATAAAGGGATCTCCGTTGTGATTCATCCACGCAGTTCCCTTGGCACCAACTGAGGTCAGTTGCTTTCCCTGAGCACTGATATCAAGGAGAAAAGTTTCTCCTTCTGAAATTGAAGCAACGAGATCGCCACTTGTCGCAGAGTAAACAGATCCCTCACGTGAAATTGTAAGTGCGCTTCCATCGCTTGCTAACTCAAAGTGCGGACCTCGATCGATTCCACCTTCGTGGTGTGTAACTTTCATGCCGATAATGTTCTTCATTGGTGAATGAAGGCGCGTTGTAATCAGCGGGATGTTGAGCGTATCTCCACGGTCTGCAATCACTTTGCTTGGGGCAAAAATTGTTAGTCCTTGATCACTGGCATCGATGCGGTGTGCAGTCTTTCCGTAGAAAGCTTGCACACCTTCCCTCATCAGCCAGAAACCATTGGTAAAGCGCATAATGAGAAAGGGTTCTAGCCCTTAACTCCCATGAGGTGCTCAAGGGCTAATTGATCAAGTGCTTCGTAGTGATAACCGCGTGCTCCAGCTGCATCAAGATCAAAGTTCTCAGCCTCTGTCAGGGACTTCCAAGTTTCGCCTTTAGCAAGAGTTGGTTCTGCTAATCCTGGAATGTTTGATTCTTTCATTGCAGCAATTACGCGTGGGTCACTGCGGAATGCAAGTGCACGCTCTTTAAGTAGTAGATATGTACGCATATTTGCTGTGGCTGACTCCCAGACACCTTTATCGCTTTCAGTGCGTGATGGCTTGTAATCAAAGTGCTTAGGCCCTGCGTACTTATAGCTTTCAAGTAAATCAACAAGGAAGAATGCTGACTTAAGATCGCCATGGCCGAAGACAAGATCTTGGTCGTACTTTGGACCATGTTGTCCATTGAGATCGATATGGAAGAGCTTTCCATGCCAGAGGGCTTGCGCAATTCCGTGTACGAAGTTAAGTCCGGCCATCTGCTCGTGACCAACCTCAGGGTTGAGACCAACTAACTCTGGTCTATCTAATGAGTTGATGAATGCGAGCGCATGTCCAATTGTTGGCAAGAAGATATCGCCACGCGGTTCATTTGGCTTTGGCTCGATAGCAAACTTAATTTTGTATCCGTTATCAGTAACAAATTCACCGAGTACGTTAAATGCTTCACGGAAACGATCGAGGGCTACATATGCATCTTTAGCGCCATCAGATTCTGCACCTTCACGGCCGCCCCAACATACATATGTCTCTGCTCCAAGTTCTACAGCAAGTTCAATATTGCGCATCACTTTGCGAAGTGCGTAACGACGAATATCACGATCGTTAGATGTGAATGCGCCATCTTTAAAAACAGGGTGTGAAAAGAGATTTGTTGTAGCCATTGGAACTTTCATTCCAGTATCTGCAAGAGCCTTCTTAAAGCGATCAATGTGAGCCTGACGATCTGAATCGTTGCTACCGAAAGGGATCAGATCATCATCATGGAAGGTGACGCCATAAGCGCCTCGGGCCGCTAACTCATTGACGGTACGAACCGGGTCTAAAGGTCCTCGCGTTGGATCTCCGAATGGATCACGTGCCTGCCAACCAACGGTCCAGAGTCCGAAGGTGAATTTATCTGCTGGGCTAGGGGTAACTGACATGAACTTCTCCCATCATCTCGCGTGCGGCACTTCTATCGGTTTATAACCCGGTTTGTAACCCGGTTTGTAACCCGGTTTGTAACCCGGTTTGTAACCCGGTTTGTAACATGGCCGAACTTACCCGTAACCTAGGGCAATAGCCACAGAATTTAAATAACAATCCTGTGTCAGTAACACCAAGATAGGCACTCTTTTGCGGGAGTGGTGAAATGGCAGACACGCAGGTCTTAGGAACCTGTGTCTTCGGACGTGCGGGTTCAAGTCCCGCCTCCCGCACCAGCTTTACCGGCTTAACCGATATCAGATGTGAGTAGGTGAGAATGATGGCAAAACCATCCAGAGCAAAAGTGAAGAAATTACAATCAAAGGCGATGGCTGCCGCGGCTGCACGACGTGCAGAAAAAAGTGCGAGTAAATCCGCAGCAACTCGTTGCAAAGTTGAGCACGATCCTTACTCGGAAGTTGATCAGGAATGGCTTGCTATTGGAATCAGCGCACCTGCGCGACGTGCTCTCATTGATGAGGGTTACTACACAATCTCGGATCTTCGTAAAGCATCATTGGGTGCGCTGAAAGAGTTACATGGAATTGGCCCAAATGCGATTCGAATTCTTGTCTCTGAGATGAAGAAGCAAGATATTGAATTTAGAAGTAAGTGAGTAGATCTACTATTTGACTGGCTTCACGAGTGCATTTGCAATCAGATACCCTATGAGCGCTCCGATGAACTGTGCAGCAATGAAGAGAGGCACAGACGCTATTGCAATTCCCGAGAAACTGTCCGTAAGTGAACGACCAAGAGTGATCGCTGGATTAGCAAAACTAGTTGATGATGTAAATAAATAAGCACCACCAATCCACATTGGTACCAACCAGAAGGCGTGTTGGCCACGCCCTTGATTGCTTGCAATAAAGATTGTGGCAATTAGCCCAGCGGTTGCAACAATTTCACTAATAAAGAGAGCACCACCATCGCGTACATTTGTTGAAGGTTCAATCAAGGCACGGCTAAAGAGTGCGTGGGCAAGGATCGCTCCCCCAGCCGCCCCGGCTATTTGTATTAATGAAAAAGTGAGTACTGTGAGAAGAGATTCTTTCTTGCGAAGAAAAGCGATGAATACAACGGCTGGGTTGAAGTAGGCACCGCTGACAGGTGCCAGGAGCCAAATTGCGAGAGCTAAGATCAGAACAGTTGCAAAGGTATTGATAAATAATTGCAAGAGAACATCATCTGTCAGGTTCTGTGCCATGATTCCAGAGCCAACTACAGTTGCTGTGATTAGCCCTGTACCCAAAAATTCTGCAAGGTGTGCCCGTAACTTCATCCGATCAGCCTAGTAACTCGGCAAGAAGAGTCTCAACGCGGACTTTGATTTCATCTCGGATCACGCGAACGCTTTCGATTCCCTGCCCCGCAGGATCATCGAGCACCCAATCCTCATATCGCTTTCCAGGATAGAACGGGCAGACATCACCACAACCCATTGTGATCACCGCATCAGATTGTTCAACTGCATCGTTGGTCAATACCTTGGGCGAATTGTTTGAAATATCGATTCCAATTTCTGCCATCGCCTCAACTGCTATCGGATTAATCGAATCCTTGGGGGCAGAACCTGCAGATAAAACTTCCACGCGCCCTTGCCCAAGGTGGGACATGAATCCAGCCGCCATTTGTGAGCGACCCGCATTGTGAACGCAGACGAAGAGAACGCTGGGTTTGTGTTGATCTGGCTGAGTAGAGGTCATCATGGCC
This sequence comes from uncultured Candidatus Planktophila sp., assembly GCA_964576165.1. Classification (GTDB taxonomy): domain Bacteria; phylum Actinomycetota; class Actinomycetes; order Nanopelagicales; family Nanopelagicaceae; genus Planktophila. Next base: position 8,717 of record CAZNUC010000010.1, read on the forward strand.
GTTAAGGTATCTCCTGATAGTGAATGAGCGGTGAACTATGAGTTAAGTTCACTGCTTAATTCAAGAATGAGACTCCGACAAGGATTGCACCTACCGCAGCAATCAGAAACATTCCCACTTTGCTACCCATAAATGCATCAAGGGGCTTAATAAAAGTCATGGCGATGACCACGACCCCTGGCAGAACAATCAGAAGTGAACGTGTTGCCACCCCTGCATCGTTATTTTGGTACTGCCAATTGATCAGGCCTAGTGCAAGAAGAAGATAACCACCCATTCGGTAGTTATTGCGCACCATGTTATTCATTACTTACCGTCCCAGATTGCAATCTCTTGCGCGAAGGTATCAAGACCCATCGGCCCAATTCGAAGTGCATGTGCATGGAATTGCTTGAGCGAGAATTCACTACCCAAACGCTTCTTTGCATTTTCGCGAGCGGCAATCCATTCGCGCTCTCCGACCTTGTAAGAAATCGCCTGACCCGGCCATCCAAGATAACGATCGGTTTCACTCGTTGCATGGTGCTCATCAAGGAGCGCCCTATTCATGAGAGCTTCACGACCAGAAGTTGCATCCCACACACGACCGTTTTCATCGGTGTATCCCAAATGCATTCCAATATCAATGACGATACGTGTTGCACGTAGCGCTTGCGCCGATAGGAATCCCATTTCGATTCCTGGCTCATCAAATGCTCCAAGATCATCCATAAAGCGTTCTGCATAGAGGGCCCAGCCTTCACCGTATCCACTTATCCACGCGCCAAAACGCTGGAAACGTGAAAGGCGATCACGTTCAAGGACAGAGGTTGCAACCTGTAAGTGGTGTCCTGGGACTGCTTCGTGATACCAGGTTGATGCAAGGTGCCACCAACTGACTTCATCTTTTCCGAGAAGTGGGAGCCATGTGGTTCCGGGGCGTGACATATCTTCGCTAGGAGACATGTAATACGGGGCGGAGGCACTTCCTTCTGGAGCAATTCGCGCATCGCAGAATTTCATACGTTCATCAATATCGAAGTGAGTTCCATCTAGCTGGGCAACTGCTGCCTGAGTGAAGTCAAGTAACTTCTTGAGAATGGCTTCTTTCCCATGAATTTTATATTCAGGTGCATTATCTAGATAATCTGCAACTTCTCGAAGAGTCTTTGCATCAGGCTTGATCTTTGCAGCAACTTTCCACATACGCTCAGTAATCTGAGCAAGATCCTGAAGTCCCCATTCATATGTTGCTCGTAAATCAAGATCTGCACCGGTGTAATAACGGGCCCAGACGGCATAACGCTCGGCACCGACTGCATCATGTGGCGTGGCAAGAGCCATATATGTACCGCGAAGATACTTAGCAGTCTCAGCCGATGAGGCTGCAGCAGACTTCGCTGCTTCATGGACTGCGGGATATTTTCCATCCGGATCAAAAGTTTTTGCCATTGCGGCATATCCACCATCGGCATAACTCTCTAATTGCTTTGCAATTCCATCAATTTGGCGTTGGGCAACAGACTTGCCCTTCTTTGCCAAGGTATCAATTGTTGAGACCCAACTCAGGTGCGCCTTATCTACTGCAAGTAGGCGCTTTGCGATGTTATCGAAATCTGCAGCGCTCTCCTTTGGCATCATTTCAAAGATTTGGCGGATGTCAGCAGGAGGTGATGTAAGTACGTTAAATGAGATGTGTGATTCAAATGAGTCATGTAGCTGAAGGCTTGAAGTCAGACGCTCTTGCATCACAGATTTTGCAACACGGTCGATCTCATCAATTGGCTCGAGCGCTGCAAGCTCGGCCAATGTGGCGCGCGTAAGGTCTGCCTCTACCGCGCGACCTGCAATCGAAAAGTCATCAAGTTGATCATTGAGATCGGTGATTCCTAAATACGTTGAGGCCATAGGGCTCAAGCGAGCCGACTTTTCAACGTATGAATCAGAGAGTGCGAAAATTGGTGAGCGATGTGTAGTCATTTCGGGATCTTATATTCAAAAGTGAGAAAAAGTAAGGGTGAGCGCTTTCGCGCCCACCCTTACTTACTACTTACTGCAGTTACTTAGTGATCTGCAGCCATTCCTTCAGAGTGTGACTTTATGCGAGCGATCTTGAGGATTGTGAGACCGAATACGCACTTCGCCAATACGTCCGCGATTGTGTATCCGAGCTGAATCGCCACGAATGAATCAGCTCCAGCGTCGCCCCAAATGTTGAACATGTACGCGATTGGATATACGCCCCATGTTGCAAGAAGTAGAAGACGTAGATTCTTCACGCTCGCTACAACTCCTGCTGGCTGACGATCAAGGGATTTGGTGAGCTCTACGAAGAGTACGTAGAGAATGTAGATGAATGGAAGTGTTGAAAGTACACCGTAAAGAATCTGGTCACCTTGCTCTGTTGCAATTTCACCTGGGTATCCAAGTGCAATCATTGCAGCAGATGCTGGAACAAGACGCATGATCAGTGACTTTGAAACTGTTGCAGCAAGTGCTAGAACTGCAACTACCTCAACGAGTAGTAGTGGAACAGTCAATAGCCAGTCAACATAACGATATGCCTCATTGAATGATTTTGGATCTCCTGAGATATTTACTGATGTTCCTGTTGATGCTTCTGAGAATGAGTTGAAAATTCTCCAATAATGGTATCCAGCGATGAATGTAACCATCGATGACATTACGAGAGCATTGCGGTACTTAGGAAGAACGCGTGCCTGTGACACAAGCGTGTAGACAGTGCATGCGAGCATAGAAACTAGTCCAAACGAGAATACGTTATAAACCAGATTCCACTGTGTTGAACTAAGTGCAACCATATCTGTAGCCATGTAAAAGATCCTCCGTGGGGCCTCTTATTGAGCTCCATCGACCGGGCGGCCGGTGGAATCGTGAAACCGGTGCCGTCCTCGAGGAACCTCACCGATAAGCGATAGGAATGATTGTGAACCTGTTGCGCGCAAATTGCACCTACATCGGGTGCTATTTTTCAATATTTTCTAAACTTTTTTTATATTTCACGCTCAACCCTCACCCGATTCACCCCTCTGCGACCTCTGATTGGCCTCCAATTGGCCTCCAATTGGTCATCAATGGTCAGCCCAGATCGCCTTCAAGATCGCTACTGTTACGAGTATGGCGATCAGCGAGACCACACCACTGCCGGCTACAGGGCCGCCAAAGCTGCGCGGCTGGTTTCACTTAGGTGCAACTCCGGCGGTAATCATCGCCTCATTAGTCTTATTTATTCTCAGCAAAGAATCACTTAAATTCTCAGTCGCACTCTATTCCATCACCGCCATCACGCTCTTTAGCGTCTCGGCAATCTACCATCGCGTGCCTTGGTCACCATCGAAAAAGAAGTTCTGGCGACGCTGGGATCACGCCAATATCAATCTCTTGATTGCCGGCTCATATACCCCTTTCGCAATGACACTCCTTGAAGGGCGCGATCGAACCATCTGTTTAAGCGTTGTATGGATCGGTGCTCTTGTCGGTGTCGCTATGCGCATCTTTTGGGTCGGCGCTCCGCGTTGGCTCTATGTCATCAACTATCTCGCCCTAGGCTGGGTAGCCGTTTTCTATACGCCCCAACTCTATAAAGAGGGTGGGCTCTGGGTTCTCATCCCTATCGTGGTGGGAGGCCTGCTCTATTCAGTGGGAGCAATCTTCTACGCGCTTAAGAAACCTGGGGCACACGCAAAGTACTTTGGCTTCCACGAGCTCTTCCATGTCTTGGTACTTGCAGCCTGGATCTCACAATATCTAGCCGTCTCTTTTGCAATCTATCGGGCCTGACCAGCGGCCAGTAGAGCCGAAATAACCTCACCCCTCTACGCTTTTGGAGATTGCTCGCCAGGCTTTTGGAGATTGCATGCCCGGCTTTTGGAGATTGCATGCCGTGCCCTAACCTAAGGTCATGGCAAATGAAAAGAACACATTTCTCAACTGGGTAGGCTTCAAAGAGGCCGAAACATCGACACAGAATTCAGTCGAACGTATTCGTGAATTAGAAGCTCAGTTAGCAGATCTGCGTTCTCGCCGTGACATCACATCGCTGAGCAAAGAAGAATTTGAAATCTTGGCAACTGAAACTGCCATGACGATGATCAAATCAGCGCAAGCACGTGAGCAGAAAGCATATTCATCTTCTGAACGCCTAGTAAGTGAGGCGAGCAAGACTGCGCGCGAAGCTCTTGAATCCGCTGAGACCAAGGCGCGCGCCCTTCTTTCAGGGGCTGAAGCTCGAGGCCGTAAATACATCTCTGTCGCTGAAAGTGAAGCGCAAGACATCATTTCGCAAGCAAATGCAGATGCTCAAGCAATTATTGAAGAGAAGCGTCGTGAAGTGACTTCTCTCGCGCTGGCTGCACGTCGTGAAGGTGAGCGAATTATCTCAGAGGCACATAACGAGGTTATCGAATACCGACAATGGTTATCGCAAGTAATCTCTGAAGCAGAGCGACTACATAGAATTCAAACACAATCGCTACACGCCGCCGAAACAGCAATTGCACAAGGTCGTACAAGTCTTGACAATGCTTTTTCACGTTTGAAGGACTTACAAAATAAAGTCGCAGAAAATCTCACAGCTGATGGCGGACTACTGCCACAAGTACCAAAGAAGGTTGTGAGTCAGAGAACTAAACCAGCACTTGAAGCGCCAAAGAAGAAGAGCGCTTCCAAAAAGAGTGTAAAGAAATCTCCCGTCAAGCGTAAGTAATTTAGATGGCTACCACTAGAGGTATCCAACACATACCAGCAATAGATGGACTGCGAGCAGTCGCAGTTGCTGCGGTAGTTTTCTATCACCTTGGGTTCGCATGGATTCCTGGCGGCTTCTTAGGTGTTGATTTATTTTTTGTGATCTCTGGTTACGTAATCACGCGACTACTTCTTGATTCAATTGAACGAAGTGGTGGATTAGATCTCAGAGGTTTTTATAAGGCACGAGCAAGGCGCTTGTTGCCGCCAATGATCTTCATGATTGTTGTGACAGCTTTCTATATCTCCGTCTGGGCACAGGATTCAGTAAAGCGATTTCTCACCGATGTCCCCTTCGCAATCTCTGGGACTATCAATTGGTGGCTAGTTGCCAATGAGCAGGACTACTTTGAGGCGATTGGTAGACCTCCACTTCTCCAGCACACGTGGTCACTCGCTGTTGAGTCACAGTTCTATCTGATCTGGCCCATAATTCTGCTACTAGTGCTTAAGCGCTTTGGAAAGAAAGTAATTCCATTTGCCGCTCTCTTGATCGCCCTCACTTCCGCATCGCTGCTCTTTTACGTCTCACTCCAACTCGATGCCTCAAGTGATGTCAGCCATGTTTACTTTGGGACAGATACCCACAGTGTTGGTCTATTCCTAGGCTCAGCCCTTGCCGTAAGTTGGATCCCACAGAACTTTAAAAACGAAGTGAGTGTAAGAGCACAGAACTTCATTGACTTTATTGGAGTCTTTGGCTTTATTGGAATTCTTGCCACATTTTTACTCATTGATGAAAGCTCACCTACTGCTTATAAAATTGCATTTCCACTCGCTGCAATATTTGGTGTTGCAATCATCACTTCAATTGTTCACCCTGCCTCAAGATTTGCTCCAATCCTGCAGAACCGAGTACTTCTCTGGATTGGTGAAAGATCTTATGCAATTTATCTCTGGCACTGGGTTATTTTTCAGATCTCGCGTCCGAGCGTTGATCTTATGGGAGAAGATTGGGCTCTCATTGCTGTTCGAATTCTCATTGTTCTTGCTCTTGCAGATATTTCACTCAAGTTAGTTGAGCTTCCAGTAAGAAGTGGCGCAGTTGAATATTGGTTTAAAGGTATGAAGTATCGAACTGCTGCAGTACGAAAGAAGCAGAAAGCGCTTCTGATCTCATTCATATCTATGACTCTGCTTTCACTATCGATTCTCTCAACCAATGCAATTCTTTCAAATAACCGGGTTGCACAGACATTGGAAGAATCTCTTACAACAGCACCTTCAATCACTGAAACAGAGACGGCACTGATCAACCCATCGCAGGCAATCTGGTTGACTGGAGACTCTGTGATTCTCGGAATTCGCAACGCACTCTCAGAGATTCAGCCAATTATTGTTGTTAATGCTCGAGTTGGTCGCCAAGCCCCAGAACTCCTTGAAGAGATGAGAAAGGATGTAGAAAAGGCGGCAGGTGCAACGATCGTGATGAACCTTGGTAATAACGATCTTCTCAACCGTGAGACTGTACGTGAGATTTTTGCCTTAGCCCAGGTCAGCCCACGAGTAGTCGTAGTAAACACGGCCGTTCCCCGACCATATAGAGATGCAAATAATCAGTTGGTAAACGAAGTCGCTCAAGAATTTTCCAATGTGAGAGTCGTTGACTGGAATTCAATCTCTCAAGATCATCCTGAATACTTTGCGCCAGATGGCGTTCACTTAGTGCCCACCGGTGTGAGTGCATATGTTCTAGCAATAGATGAGGCGCTCAAATAAAAAACCCGCACCATTGTCTGATGCGGGCTTTTTACTGAAACTTATTTATTCGAAGACGCCGCTAAATCCAAAGGTATTACCGACTGCTTCTTGTCCATCTGAATAGATTGATGAAACACGAAATGAGGTTTCACCAGTTGCACTGGTCTTTGAAAAATCTATTGAGAGTTGATCTGCGGGTACTTCAGATTTAACTACCCATTCACCACGATTAACACGGATCTCAACTTTATATCCTGTAAGTCCGGCAGATGCTTCTGGGGTTTTCCAAGAAATTGACATCACGCTCTTGGCAGAATCTTTCCAATTTCCAACTGTTGCTGGTCCCTCAACGCTTTCAACAGGCGCAGAAGTCACTTCTTCAGTTGGCTCTACTGCTGGTTCTTCACTTGCCTCTTCAGTTGGAGTAGCTGTAGCAGATGCTACCGGTGTTGGCGCAGCATCATCAGAGTCACTATCTGGTCGAGTAACAACGATTACTGCCAGCAAGATAATTGCAACAATAATTGCGACAAGTACCTTTCCAGATGCACCCTGCTTTGGCGCTTCCTTAGGCTTTGATGCCTGTGCTGGTGCTACGGTGTTACGCGCTACAGACTTAGGTGTAGAACTTACATCTACGCGACCTGCACCCACTGAAGTAGGAACCGGTGGAATAACAATTGAAGAGGCAGATGCCGAGCGCTTCTTAGCGGCAGATTTCTTTACGGCTTTCTTTGCAGTCTTCTTAACCGCACTCTTCTTAACTACAGATTTCTTAGCAACAGTTTTTTTGACGGTGCGCTTCTTAGCAACAGTTTTTTTAGTGGCTGTCTTTTTGACAGCAGGCTTTTTCTTGGCGGCTGTCTTTTTGACAGCAGGCTTTTTCTTAACGGCCACGATAACTCCTTGTGTTGGGTAGCCTAAGTTTAGCCTAGCCCTGCGACCATTTTTCTTACATGCGGTGCGATTGCGCGGAGAGCTTTTCCGCGATGGCTCATCGCATCTTTCTCCACTGCACTCATCTGTGCACTCGAAATCACTTGCCCAGCGGGCTGAAAAATTGGGTCATAGCCAAAACCGTTCTCACCCACTGGGTGATGCAAAAGGGTTCCGTAGAAGCGACCTTCCTCGCAGTAGGAAGTGCCATCAGGAAGAACGAGGGCTGCGGCACAGATGAAATATGCGGATCTGTCACCATCTTTCACCTCTTTCATCTGATCCAAGACTTTATTGAGATTCGCCTCATCATCTCCATGCTTCCCAGCCCATCTCGCTGAAAAGATTCCAGGATCACCGCCCAGTGCATCAACGCAGAGACCGCTGTCATCAGCAATTGCCGGTAAACCAGTTGCTTGGCACATTTGCGTCGCCTTTAAGAGTGCATTTTCTTGGAAAGTCTTCCCTGTCTCTTCAACATCATGTGTCTCTGGAAATCGATCAAGGCCAACTAGTTCAATCTCACCGGGTGCAATCTCTTCAAGAATCCGACGGAACTCTTCAATCTTTCCCTTATTTCTCGTCGCAAGTAAAAGTTGCTTCACTTAAATACTTTACTTTTCTAGAGCAATTTTTTGAAGGCGAGTGAGATCAGAACAGCCTGCAACCGCAAGGTCAAGTAAGGAGTCAAGAAGTGCTCTATCAAATGGTGCACCTTCTGCAGTTCCTTGCACTTCAATAAAACGTCCATCTCCACTACACACCACATTCATATCAGTCTCTGCTCTCACATCTTCCTCGTAGCAAAGATCGAGCATCGGAACACCATCAATGATTCCTACACTCACCGCTGCAACTGAATCTGCAAGCGGCTTTGCTGTTGGCTTGATGTGACCTTGCTTCTGCGCCCATGTGATTGCATCTGCAAGAGCAACATATGCTCCAGTGATTGCTGCAGTTCGCGTTCCACCATCAGCTTGCAATACATCACAATCGATCACAATGGTATTTTCGCCGAGTTGGGAAACATCGATAATTCCGCGCAGTGAGCGTCCTATAAGTCTTGAAATTTCTTGAGTACGCCCGCCAAGTTTTCCTTTTACTGACTCGCGATCCGAGCGTGTATGTGTTGCACGTGGAAGCATTGAATACTCTGATGTGACCCAACCTTTGCCAGAATCCTTGAGCCATCGTGGCACTCCTGGAGTAAATGATGCGACACAAAGAACTCGAGTTTTTCCAAATTCAACAAGCACAGATCCTTCAGCATGATCTAGCCAACCGCGAGTGATTTTGATTTCACGCAGGTCACTGTTGGTACGTCCATCGATCCGTGTCATTTTTTCCTCATTCGTTGAAGGTGGGTAAATTAAAGATCTTGGTGCTTCACTTGAGTTACTTCAGGGCCAAGGAAGCGACGTGCTAAGGCTTCAAAACTCTTGGCATCACCGGTTGCTAAGAATCGATGCTCGGCGGGACCGGCGTCTGCGCCTCGTAATTGATCGCTTTCAACTAAAGTCCTATAGAGATCTTTGGCGGTTTCTTCAGCGCTAGACACCAGTGAAACTCCATTTCCAACAACGTAAGAGATCACACCAGTCAAAAGCGGGTAATGGGTACATCCCAAAACCAAAGTATCAACGTCTGCATCGATGATCGGTTGTAGATACTCTCGAGCGATTTCTGTGATCTGTGTGCCTGATGTCTCACCGCGCTCGACAAACTCAACAAAACGTGGACATGCAACGTCTGTAATTTCAAGATGAGGGGCTGCAGCGAATGCATCTAAGTATGCTCTTGATTCAATAGTTGTTGCTGTTCCAATTACACCAACTCGCCCCGAACGAGTCGCCGCGACTGCTCTACGTACTGCTGGCTGAATAACTTCTATCACCGGAATTGAATAACGCTCACGTGCATCGCGGAGCATTGCAGCGCTAGCGGTGTTACAGGCAATGACAACTGCCTTCACACCTTGCTCAACTAGAAAATCAATTGTCTCTAATGAGAAATCTCGTACCTCTGCAAGTGGGCGAGGTCCATACGGCCCACGAGCGGTATCACCGATATAGATTGTGGATTCATTGGGTAGCTGATCAAGAATTGCGCGAGCGACGGTTAAACCGCCGACCCCAGAATCGAAGATACCTATTGGCGCCGAACTCATGCCCAAAGAGTACCGTCTAACCCCTCCGTCGCTTGTTCCACGTTGGATCCATAAACGCCAGTGGAGAGATATTTCCATCCTCCATCGCAGACGATGAAGGCGATATCGGCGCTCTTGCCATCGCGAAGTGCCTCGTTACCAACTGCGATCGCTGCATGCACAATCGCACCAGTAGAAATTCCTGCAAATATTCCTTCAATATCGAGAAGGTCACGAACGCGGCGCACGGAATCTTCTGCACCAACAGAAAAACGTCGTGTAAGTACTGATGCATCATAAAGTTCAGGAACAAAACCTTCATCAATATTTCGAAGTCCATAGACCAATTCACCATAACGTGGCTCTGCTGCAATGATTTGAATATCAGGGTTCTGCTCGCGTAGATATCGACCTGCACCCATCAACGTTCCGGTTGTTCCAAGTCCTGCAACAAAGTGGGTAATTGTTGGTAGGTCTGCAAAAATTTCAGGACCAGTTGAATTGTAATGAGCAGCAGTATTTGCTGGATTTCCATATTGATAGAGAAATACCCATTCAGGATTTGCTAAAGCTAATTCCTTGGCAACTTTGACTGCTTCATTAGATCCACCAGCCGCTGGAGAAGAAATTATCTTCGCTCCCCACATCTCCAATAACTGTCTACGCTCTGGGCTCGTGTTCTCTGGCATCACACAAATCAGGTGGTATCCACGAACCTTTGCAGCCATCGCAAGAGAAATTCCCGTATTGCCACTTGTCGGTTCCAAAATTGTCGAACCTGGCTTGAGTTGACCACTGGCTTCTGCTGCATCCAGCATTGAAAGTGCGGCGCGATCCTTAATTGATCCAGTTGGATTCCGATCTTCCATCTTCGCCCAGAGTCGAACGTTTGGTGATGGAGATAAACGTGGAAGACCAATTAAGGGCGTATGCCCTACAGAATCTGCAAGTGAATCAAAACGAGCCACCTATTTAACCGCCAGCAACTGCAGGCAGAATTGTTACCGAATCACCATCTTTTATTGGGGAGTCCAAACCGCCAAGGAAGCGAACATCTTCATCGTTGATATAAATATTAATAAAACGGCGAAGCGCGCCATCTTCGAGAAGTCTTTCACCGAGACCTGCATAGTTGAGATCGAGATCGGCAATGAGTGCGCCCAAGCTGGAACCAGTTGCTTGAACGCTCTTCTGGTCCTTGGTGTAGGGGCGGAGAATTGTTGGGATTCGAACATCAATTGTCATGGAGTAATTATGACGAAGAAATCCTCTAGACGGTAATCGAAACTTCTTCCTCGGTCACATCGCCATCAATGATGCGGAAAGACCGAAATTCTATTGCAGGTGCAATCTCTTCGCGTGTAGAAACGAGAACGTAATGCGCAAGGGGTTCTGAGGCATAGGCGATATCGGTCCGAGAAGGACGGGCTTCGGTCTCTGTGTGCGAATGGTAGATCACGACAATTTCTTCATCATTGTCATCGATCTCACGATAAAGAGCGAGTAAATCTTTTGAATCAAATTCATAAAAAGTAGGGCTATGAGCTGCATTTATCATCGGCTTCAATCGTGCTGCCTTGCCAGAACCTGTTGGACCAAGGATTACGCCGCAGCATTCATCTGGATATTCCGCTCGCGACTGAGCGATGATTGCATCAACAAAGTTCTGTGAAATCTCAAGCACGAAGGAATAGTACCGCCTTACTCATCCATCAGTGCATCTAGTAAAGATTCTTGCATCCAACCTAGCCATGTGTAGACGGCATATACCCCGCGCATTGGATCGTCGGGCGGCAACAACTCTAATTGCTCAAAAGAATTCTGCTCTACTTTCAATCTCACACCAAGTGCCAAGCGAATATCGTTAAGTGCACCTAACCATGCATTCGCATTGTCATGGTCAAGATCAACGATTCCATCATCACTACTCTTTAAATGCATTCGCATAGACATTGCATGTGCCTGCTTCTTGCCGCGAAGAGTTGATTCGGTATAACGCCTGAACTCACTTGACTGAACTTCATCAGCGTATGCATTTGGAAGTAACCGGCGAAGAACTTCATCATCTGGAAGTGAATCGTGCGATGTGATTCCGACCATTGCAGCAAGTGGATCTTCATGTTCGTGATCGACCCGTTCTGCGAGCAGCTCAATCAATTGCTCAATCAGATTAAGCAAGACCTCTTTCTCGCTCTCATCGAAATGTGCCACATACGAATGTGAACCATGGCGCTTAAAGCCCTTTTCAATGCTCATAGACCTTCATCGCCTCGTTGAAGCGTTGCCCACAGGCCGTATTCGTGGAGCCTTGCTACGTCATGCTCCATCTCTTCTCTCGTCCCTGTTGAAACTACTGCTTTGCCTTCTGTGTGAACTTTCATCATGAGTTCATGCGCTTTCTCACGCGAATAACCAAATAACTCCATCAGAACATAGGTCACGTAGGTCATGAGATTTACAGGATCATCCCAGACAATGGTGACCCACGGAGTATTGCCCGAAAAAATCGCAGCGATCTCTTCTTCAATGTTTGTCGCGGTTTTAACCATCACCTGATAATGATAGAGAATATTTCGCTCTTCAGAAGTGGCCACTGGTCATCGCCAGCAATCCCAATCTGATAGGCGTTGATACCACGTGCTTGTGCTGGGATTGCGAATGTGAATGCGCCTTGATCATCGGTAATGACGGCAGTGCCGATTGCTTTCGCTGATGCTGTGCTGAGAGTAAGTGTTACACCCGCCGTTCGCGGAAGGACGACTCCAGAGATAGTAAATGGTGTTCCCGCTCTGACTGATGTAGGTGGGTCGATGATGAGGTTTCGTGAGACCTTCACTGTTATCGGTGGTGTTGCAGATGCAGAACGCTCCCATGAGGCTTCGGTAAGAACACGAATAGCAACAGATTTACCAATGAGGATCGCAAGAGAATATCCACCATCAACTGCGGTTACACCTGTGGTGAGAACCCGCACCGAACCATCAGGATATGTTCCTTCAACTGAGAACGGTAGAGATGGGACAGGAGAGTTATCTTTCAATGTGATTTTTCCAGAAAGGGTAATTGGATTTCCATAGGAAATTTCTGTCTTTGAAGATGCAAGCGTTGATTGAAGTTGGGCCGGAGCAATTGATCGTGCGACTTCGCGAATCGCCACCATCGCTAGGGGTTCTTCTTGGCCAATCACCCACTGCGCTGCGCCACCAAGTTGATATTTAGCTACTAATTTTGCACGCTCTGAAAAGCTCTGAGCATTCTGATGCCATGCAGTTCTGCTTGCAGTACATGTTGTTGAAAGCCCGCTACTTGTCTGACCTGTGTATTCGCGCTTATATGAAAACGAAACTTCGCTGAACTTTTCATCATAAATAGGTACCGCACCGTACGTTGCAGCAATATTTGCCGCATCACGCATGAGAAAAGTTCCAGCTTTAGCAGAAGGTGAAATCACCTTTGCAAGATTTGCCGGACATATTCCTTCGACTTTTGTTACCCAATCTTTTCCATAACCAGGAAGTCCCAGGTAAACCTTTGATGCTGGCATTATCGAAATTGCATACTTCACAGTTTTTTCTGTCCACGCTATTGGGCCAATCGGACCTGGACGTGATGTTGAGTAGTCATAGGTCATAATTCGAAGGCGATCAATGAAGGGCGCTATATCTGCCCATGCATAAACGAAATAACCTTTCTGCTTCTCGGCAGGATTAAATGCGTAAGGTGTGGTGACAGATAAGAGTTTATTCTGCGCACGAAGAGCGGCGCTCAGTTCTTTGATAAAGAGAACCCAGTTTGGTGCCGTGGCTTTCCACGTGGATGGTGAGTCAATAAATGCGAAACCTTCAAAATCAAGATCGATTCCATCATAATTTTGAGATGCAACCGTTGCCATAATTGCATCAACAACTTGTTTTCTTGATACAGGTTTTGAAATCAAATTAGCTAACATCATCTTGTCTGTGCCATCGGTGATCGTTGGAATAATTGTCATGCCAGCATTTCGCAGTGCTGTCAGTGGTGTAGTAATTGGAACGCTTGGATTGGCCGTTTTATACACATCTACTACTACAGGTTTCTTTGTCTTGCTATCGTATCTAAGGGTGTACCAGAAAGGCATAATTTCTTTAATCAAATCTGCATTTGCGAGAACTGCTGGTAGATATGTTTTCATAGAATAGTAAGGAAGCCATCCAGTAAGAATTTTCCTCGGAGGAGTTTCAGCTTGTGCAACCTCCACATGAGCTAGTGGGGTAGCAAGAAGGAGGATCGCTAGAAATATTCTCAGCGAGTATCTGCGCTTCATTCCGATTCTTTTTTACGAGGAAGAGAATCGTAAATTTCTTTACATGTAGGGCAGATTGGATACTTCTCTGGATCGCGAGTGGGGACCCACTTTTTGCCACATAGGGCTCTGACAGCCTTACCCGTTACTGCCGACTCAACAACTTTCTCTTTCTTGATGTAATGCGCGTATCGATCATGACCGCCCTCATCATCTTCGAGTTCTGGGCGCGTAAGAAGGTCGGTGTCTTCTTCGAGAGAAAGCCCTCGATTGCCACGTGAAAATAAACCCATGTACCCAAGGATACTGGTTGCCGATACAATTTCGCGATGAAGGACTTACTACGCACGCAAGATTTATCTCGCGATGATATTGAGATGCTTCTGGCAACAGCAACAGAATTTGCTTCTAATCCGCTGAGATCCCGCGATGCGCTAGCAAATAAAAGTGTTGCAATCTATATGACTAAGCCCTCGACTCGTACTCGCTTGGCTTCAGAGACTGCAGTCGCCCACCTCGGCGCAACTCCGATCTTTCTTCGCGGAGATGACCTTCAACTAGGGCGTGGTGAAACAATTGCAGATACCGCCAAGATAATCAGTGGATATTGCTCTGCGATGATTGTTCGCACCTTTGCTCAATCTGATGTTGATGAACTCGGAGAGCATGCAACTATTCCAGTGATTAACGCTCTCACCGATGATGATCATCCAACTCAATTGCTCGCCGACTGGTTAACAATTCGTGAGAATTTTGGAAGTGATATAACCGGTAGAAAATTTGTTTATCTGGGCGATGGAAACAATATGTCTCATGCATGGTTGATCATGGGCGCGATAATGGGAGCACATGTTGTTACTGCAACTCCCGAAGGATCGTGGTCTCCAGATTCGCAAGTGATTGCACGTGCACAAGCAATCGCAGCCAAGACAGGTGGTCGCGTTGAAGTGCTTCATGATCCAGAGGCAGCATCGAGTGATGCGAGCGTTCTATATACAGATGTCTGGATGTCTATGGGCGATCCAGAGTCCGAGCGGTCAGCAAAAATCAAGGCTCTCTCACCATATGCAATCAACACTCAGTTGATGAACCTCGCAGCGCCCGATTCCATCTTTATGCATTGTTTGCCTGCACACAGGGGTGAAGAAGTTGAGGCAGATGTGATCGATGGGCCTCGTTCGGTCATCTGGCGTCAAGCATTTCACCGCAGAACAACGATTCAGTCGATTCTTTATCACGCTTCGCGTGGAGAACTTAAGGGTAACTAAGTACTCTTTACCCCATGTTAGTAGCCGTCCCAAGAGAGATTCGCGATGGCGAATTACGAGTAGCCCTTGTTCCCGACATCATAAATAAGTTAACCCGACTCGGCCTTGATGTCGCGATCGAATCAGGTGCCGGTCTTGGCGCACAAGCAAACGATGATGCATACAAGGCAGCCGGTGCGCAGATTGTCTCTGGCGATGTTCTCAAGAATGCAGATGTTGTTCTCTCGGTTACCGCCTTGACCCCCGCTCAGATTGCAACGCTGAAAAAGGGTGCAATAACAATTTCATTCCTTTCTATTGTTAACCAACGTGAGAGTGTTGAAGCAGCTGTGAAGGCAGGAGTTACCGCCTTTTCACTAGAACTTGTTCCCAGAATTTCGCGCGCTCAGTCAATGGATGCCCTTACATCACAAGCCCTCTGTGCGGGATATCGCGCAGCCCTTGTTGGCGCAGAACTCTCACCACGATTTTTTCCAATGTTGATGACCGCTGCTGGAACAGTTACTCCTGCTCAAGTTTTGGTACTGGGTGCTGGAGTTGCAGGATTGCAAGCAATTGCAACCGCTCGCAGACTTGGCGCAGTCGTGAGTGCCTACGATGTTCGTCCATCTTCTGCTGATGAAGTGAAATCAATGGGCGCGACCTTTATCGAGTTAGAACTTGAATCACTCGAAGGAGCCGGTGGTTATGCGCGCGAGATGACAGAAGAGCGTGCGGCAAAACAGCGCGAACTCTTAACTCCATACATCGCAAAATCACACGTAGTCATTACAACTGCTGCGGTTCCGGGTCGTACAGCACCGCGTCTGATGACAGCTGCGATGATTGATTCGATGCAAGAAGGAACCGTCATTGTCGATCTTGCTGCTGAATCTGGCGGAAATGCTGAAGGATCAAAACCTGGTGAAATCATCACGACAGCAAAGGGTGTACGTATCTGGGGTGGTAAAGATGTACCGAGCCAGCTCTCCTTCCATGCATCAAGCCTCTATTCACGCAACGTTGTCAATCTTTTGACGCTACTTACAAAGCCTTCTGTTGAGGGAAGTGAGTTGGCATTTGATATCAACTTCGATGACGAGATTATCGATGGATCTGCAGTCACACATGCTGGCGTCGATCGAAAGGCAGGTAAGTAGAATGGAACTCACAGCCATTGCAGTGATTTCAATCTTTACACTCTCAATCTTCGTTGGATTTGAAGTCGTCTCTAAAGTTTCATCAACGCTACACACTCCACTGATGTCGGGTGCAAATGCGATCCACGGCGTGATCTTGGTCGGAGCAATTATCGTCTGCTCACACGCATCATCGACTCTTGAGTTATCACTCTCTGTTGCTGCAATTATCTTGGCAACTATCAACATGATCGGTGGATTCGTCGTTACCGACCGCATGCTTGAAATGTTTAAGGGCAAGAAGGGAGCAGAGAAATGAGCGATTTCGTCTATGACCTCATTGGTCTTGCTGCCGGCGTGCTTTTTATCCTGGCTCTTAAAGGACTTTCACATCCGCGAACAGCTCGACGTGGAAATCTCCTCGGCGCACTTGGTGCGGGAATTGCAACCGTTGTCGTCTTCTTTCACGGCGAAATCGAGAATTTAGGATGGATTCTCGGAGCGATTGCTGTTGGAACAATCGTCGGAGTTCCTGCTGCACGCCGAGTTCAAATGACGCAGATGCCACAACTTGTTGCACTCTTTAATGGTGTCGGTGGTGGAGCTGCAGCACTTGTAGCAATTGTTGAATATCTCAACCTTGGAGACAAGGCCACGACAGCTGTAGTTATCTTCACAGTCTTTACCGTTGTTGTCGGCTGCGTCTCTTTCAGCGGTTCGATTGTCACCTTCCTCAAATTGCAGGAACTTATGACTACTCGACCTGTCGTCTTTCCCGGCGGTCGCTTTGTTATCGCAGCCACTTTGGCCGCTGTTTTAGGCACATCTGCTTGGGTTGTTATAGAACTTGGTACAACACCACTTCTCGTTGTTGCAGGGCTCTCACTTGCATTCGGAATTCTCTTTGTACTCCCTGTTGGTGGCGCAGATGTTCCAATTGTTATCTCACTTCTTAACGCATTTACTGGTTTGACTGTTGCAGCAAGTGGTTATGTTCTCAACTCAACACTTCTCATTATTGCGGGAACACTCGTTGGTGCATCAGGAACAATCCTGACGCGTATGATGGCAGAAGCAATGGGTCGTTCACTCTTTGGAACACTCTTCGGTGCATTTACAGCTAAACCACAAGACACGAGTGGCGCGGTTGAAGATCGTCCAGTTCGAAGTGGTTCCCCAGACGATGTTGCAATCTTGCTTAATTATGCACGCCGTGTAGTTATTGTTCCTGGATTTGGCTTGGCAGTTGCACAAGCGCAACACACAGTTCGTGAACTTGCTGACTTAATGATTTCAAGGGGAATTGATGTCGCCTATGGCATTCACCCTGTTGCAGGTCGCATGCCAGGACATATGAATGTGCTTCTTGCTGAAGCCAATATTCCTTACGATCAATTAGTTGAAATGGAAGAAGTGAATCCAACATTTGGTCAAACAGATGTTGCAATTGTGATCGGTGCAAACGATGTTGTTAATCCCGCTGCTCAAACCTCTCCAGGATGTCCAATTTATGGAATGCCAATTTTGGAAGTTTCACAAGCAGCAAATGTGATCTTCCTTAAGCGTTCAATGCGTCCAGGATTTGCCGGAATTGAGAATGAACTTCTCTATGATCCAAAAACAATGTTGCTCTTTGGAGATGCAAAGGCTTCGCTCACAAAGGTTGTTTCTGCGCTCAAAGCGCTTTAGTTATTACCTTTTCTTTCACCGCTCGGTTCTCTGCACACGCTTACATGCGACGGTGTTTCAGGTTGCAGGTAGTTGAAAGTTCAATTACTCTCAGACCATAGCGAAGGAGCCACAATGCCAGCAGTAACCGTTTCCGATGTCACCGTACTTCCCCGCATCTCAACAACAGCAGGGGCGCAACCTCGTCGCGTAAAGAGCATCACTACTGCGCCACAAGGTTTTGAAGGTGAAGGATTTCCGGTGCGCCGCGCATTTGCTGGCGTTGATTTAGCAGAGCTCGATCCATTTATTCACTTAGATCAAATGGGTGAAGTTGAGTATGCACCCGGTGAACCAAAGGGAACTCCGTGGCACCCACATCGTGGTTTTGAAACTGTTACCTACATTATTGATGGAATTTTTGATCACCAAGATTCAAATGGTGGTGGCGGACGAATTGCAGATGGCGACACTCAGTGGATGACTGCTGGTGGCGGAATTCTTCACATTGAAACACCTCCTGAGAGTTTAGTAATGAGCGGTGGTTTGTTCCATGGTTTTCAATTATGGGTAAATCTTCCAGCAGCAAAGAAGTGGTCTCCTCCTGCTTATCAAGATGTGCGTGCGAAAGATGTTGCACTTCTGACAACTAGTGATGGTGGCGCACTTATTCGAATCATTGCGGGCGAAGTTGATGGACATGTTGGTCCTGGATCAACTCAAACGCCAATTACATTAATTCACGCAACTGTGGCACCGGGCGCAGAGTTGCGACTTCCATGGCGACGCGATTACAACGCTCTTGTTTATTCAATGGCGGGACATGGATTTGTTGGTGCACAATCACAACCGATTCATATGGGCCAACTTGCAGTATTTGGCGATGGCGATGAAATTGTTATCAAGGCTGCAGAGCAACAAGAGTCTCGTTCACCAAATCTTGAAGTATTTATCCTGGGCGGCGCACCAATTAAAGAGCCAGTTGCGTGGATGGGGCCCTTTGTAATGAATACAAAGCGCGAGGTACTGCAGGCTTTTGAAGATTTCCAGAAGGGTTTGCTTGGCTCTATTCCAGCTCTCTATAAGGAAGATGCCAAGCCAAAAGCGCCACTTCATCGCACCGACAAACTTCAGGGTGGCTCTGCTGGTGCGGGTG
>CAZNUC010000010.1:27837-31693 GCA_964576165.1 uncultured Candidatus Planktophila sp.
CTCGATGTGCATGGTGCACCAACTGATATGCAGGAATCTGGGGATCGCTAAAGACTTCCATAGAGTTGATTTCGCACGATTCTCGCCTTCACAATCCCAATCTGGGGATAACTCATCTTTTTCTCACGTGCTTGTCAGCGTTCACCAGCACTATCACCACATGAACCAAGCAGCCACAATCACTACTTCTCAGGAAGACGATGTTGCCGTGCTTCTCGCTGCCGCTCCGGGGATTGCCACACTCACAGGATTAATTGCAATTGATCCGCACACACTTATCCCGGCTGCTCGCGTTGATTACTTAGCGGCGTTAGAGCGTCAAACCAGTTGGTTACAGGCCGCCATGCAACGTGCGATTGTTGCAGTTGCTGGAATCGAAGCAACAATTGCGGATGGACCCTTTGGCGGTGTTGATGAATCTGAACGCGAAGATGTGTCGAGTGCTTTGCGATTATCTGCAGGAACGGCACAGATGCGCATCGATGTGGCGCGAACCTTGGTCAATCATCTTCCCCAAACATGTTCAGCCCTTGCAACAGGTGAGATCAGTCCTGCCCACGCTACAGTAATTGCGAAAGAGACGGCTTCGGCAATACGCGATGGATTAAGTGAATTTGCAGTTTTTTCCATTGAAGAGCGAGCCATTTCATATGCGGAGTTTCACACCCCATCGCAAGTTGCGCAGCAGGTTCGTACTGCTATCGCAAAGTTTGCTCCGGAGACATTTGAGGAAGTTGTTGAGAGGGCGCGAGATTCTCGTCGTGTCTCTTGCTATAACGATATCGATGGAATGTCGACTGTGGTCGCAATTTTGCCTGCAGAGGATGCTCAAACAGTAATGAAAGCCATTGAGGCATTTATTGTTCGTAGCGATCGCGCGGATTCATCTTCTGCAAGTTCTCGCACAGCTGCAAAAGATTCACGTAGCGCTGATATGAAACGTGCCGATGCTTTGACAGCGATTGCTGGATTTGCACTAGCCTCAAAACTTGAAGATGTTGCACTCCATAGACGGCCAATCACAATTAATGTGACGATAGATCTTCCAACGTTGCTTGGATTAAGTGAAAATCCTGGCCAATTAGCTGGATATGGTGCAATACCTGCATCAGTTGCTCGCGCACTTGCAAGTGATGGGAAGTGGCGAAGATTTATCACAGATCCACAGACTGGCGTGCTTTTAGATTATGGAAGGCAGACATATGAACCTCCACAAGGTCTTATTGATTTTCTCATTGCGCGAGATAGAACATGTCGTTTCCCAGGATGTAGGCGTTCGGCCGCTCTCTCTGATTTAGATCATGCGCAAAGTTGGGAGGATGGTGGAACGACCTCACTAGATAATCTCGGCGCGCTCTGTCGACGTCATCATCAATTGAAAACTCACGGTGGTTGGAAGATCGAATCTCGGGCCGATGGTTCCTGCACCTGGACTTCGCCCCTCGGAAAGATCTACCAAACTCCTGTGCGCTCAATTCTTGAAGGTAGTTAACCCTTCCCGTACGGCGTTAGAATTGCGCTGTGAACAAGCACGCGCCAAAGCTCAACAAGGTGATTCTCTATTACGGCTTCACGCCGATTAGCGATCCAGATGCGATGCTTCTTTGGCAGAAACAGCTCTGCACAACTCTTGGATTAACCGGTCGCATTCTCATTTCCAAGCATGGAATCAATGGAACGCTAGGCGGTGAGATGGCAGCACTTAAAAAGTATGTGCGCCAGACTCGTAGCTATCCTGGCTTTAAGAAGATTGGTTTTAAGTGGTCTGAAGGAACGGGAAATGATTTCCCTCGTCTCTCCGTTAAAGTGAAATCTGAACTTGTAGCCTTCGGTGATCCTGATGCAATTGAGGTAGATGAGAACGGCGTAGTTGGCGGCGGGAAGCACATACGCCCAGATCAACTCGAAAAACTCGTTCAAGAACGTGGCGATGAAGTTGTCTTCTTCGATGGCCGTAACGCATTTGAGGCGCAAATTGGTAAGTTTAAAGATGCGATCATCCCTGATGTGACAACATCACGTGACTTTATCGAAGAGATTGAAAGCGGAAAGTACGATCACATCAAGGATAAGCCAGTCGTTACTTACTGCACTGGTGGAATACGTTGCGAAATTCTCTCTGCCGTGATGGTTAAAAATGGCTTTAAAGAGGTCTATCAAATAGATGGCGGAATCGTTAAATATGGCAACGCTTTTGGTGATGACGGTCTCTGGGAAGGCTCTCTCTATATCTTTGATTCACGAATGAAGATGGATTTCTCAGACCACACAAAAGTCATTGGCAGGTGTGAAAAGTGTGAGGCGGCCACCAACCAATTCAGGAATTGCAACACTGCCTCATGTCACCAACTAATTCTTCTCTGTGATGCATGCGCCGCTCTAGATTCAAATCTCTCTTGTAACCATGATCCAAGCAAGGCGCGCAGCGCAGAACTTATCGGCTAGTAGCGCCACAAATGATTTGGTGGCCCACGGAAGTACCCACACTTACTCGTGGACTCATCACACTTCGAAAACCACATCTTGATGACACCCAAGCCATCTTTGATGGATGCCAAGATCCCCTGATTCCTAAATTCACCGCAATTAGCTCTGACTACTCAATGGCACATGCTCTTGATTATGTACAACGAGTTGATGCATCACTTCGAACTCAGCGAGAACTTCCACTTGTTATTGAATATGGAAACGGTAATGATCGCCAGTTTGCAGGAACTATCTCTTTTCATTCTCTGAGTGTAAAAAACAGCGTCGGGGAGATCGGTTACTGGATGAGTAAATCTATGCGCGGAAAGTCAATCGCAACAACGGCAGTGCGCATGCTTACCGATTACGGCTTTGCCACGATTGGTTTTAAGAGAATCGAAGCCATGGTGGATGTAGATAATGTTGCCTCTGCCAGGTTGCTTACCTCAGCAGGGTATGAGCGCGAGGGATTGCTTAAGAAGAAGATCTCGCGCGATGATGGTCGCCAGGTCGACATGTATCTCTTTGCCGCCATTGCCGAAGAGTGGGAATATCTCCCCTCATAGTGCCCTGAGAATTTAGGAGTAAAATGCTGATATGGAATCTCTGGCCTTATTAGTTTCAATCATTTTGGCTATCGTTATGCTCAGTGGTCCCATCGGAATTATTCTTACAATTAATCCGATCTGGAAAGCCACACTCAAGGTTCCGGCTCTCTGGTATGCACGGCGCGCTTTGATCACGCTCTTGGCGATTATCGGAACCGTGATGGGATTCCTCGTGCTCTTTAGTGGAATTCGCTTTATCGCATCTCTGATGATTATCTCGGGTGTGATTCTCAATGTGATTGCAATCAAACTCGAATATCAAATTGGAAAGTTCAATCGGAGAGGAACACCAGGTACTCCTGGTGCTTCAGAACTCTGACTAATCGTTAGAGCATGGTGCTTCAGAACTCTGATTCAGAACACTGAGCAAGCGTCAGAGCATGGTGGAGGTGCCGGGAATCGAACCCGGGTCCTTCGGAATTAAAATAGGGCTTCTACGGGCGTAGTGTGTTTATCGTTTTCTCAGTTCCGAATCTCTTACACACGAGTATTCGACAAACTCATTTGCGAAAATGTTCTCCGACAACGTTCGCAACGCCGTTATCTGGAAGAGCCCTCTAGCGGCGCTAGGTCCCAGATCGAAGGCGAGTCTGGGCTAACGGATCACAGAGCTTGCTTAGGCAGCAAGGGTGAGATCATCGGCAGTTGTACTGACGATTATTTTTTGCACAGGTTATTGGTTAACGAGATCATCCTGGCTTCCTCGGCCCGCTTCCCCTATCTCAACAACCAAAGTCGAGACCGTTCACCCCCATGGGTGTGGAAAGCATTGTCATGGTCAC
>CAZNUC010000011.1:0-19036 GCA_964576165.1 uncultured Candidatus Planktophila sp.
GGGGCCGTTGTGGTTTACCGGCAACACCAAACCCCGCGGCGAGGAGACCGGTTAATTGGCCTCGCAGCGGCTGCGAAGAAGGAGTCCACGTTGTTGCATAGGGTAAGAGTAACCCTATGCAATTCAATCTTCAAGGTCAGTATTAGACCGGAATCAAGGTATTGGCGAAGATCTGCCAGGCAAGGGCAGATTTAGCAACGAGAGAAAGTGTGATGTAGGTACGTTCTCCGCGAAGATAATCTGACCACTTTCCGACCTTCTTATATTGCAGCCATTGCACTAGGGCAAATGAGTTGAAGAAGATGAAGATGGTAAGCACGATGAAGTACACAAATGTTGGTGCCTTGTTCTCGCCCTCTCCGCCAATTGCAAAGACATAGAAAGCCAGTGCTAGCCATGGAACGATTCCGGTGATGCATCCAAAGATAAATGGAATCCAGCCGCCGTTGCCTGGCTCTTCATACTTTTCTTGCAGCCAGCCAAATAAAATCATTGATGCATTGACGCCAAAGATGGCAATAAGAGCGGTGATATCTGAGATGCCGGTGACCTGTGCGATCAAGACAATCATCACTGAAGAGCTGATCGAATATTCAACCCAACGGAAGAAGTTGCGATGGGCGGCAAGGCCTGCGATATAGCGCGGGAAGAATTGTGGGCTGACAACAATAAAGTGGGCTAAAGATGAAAGCCCTAGGAAGATAGCAACGCCAATACCAAGAGGGGCGTTGTAGAGCACCACAAGATCCCCATATGTTGTCCCTGGCGGACCCGACATGTATCGAGCTGTAACCGGCAATGTGAAGTCAGTTGCCAGTGCAAGCACTGCAATCATCTGGACTAGGTGGAGTACTCCTGCGCCAATATTGATGCGACGAAGCTTGGTCGATGTGATCTCTTTAGCCATAGTGAAAAAATAGCACGCAAGGCCTTAGAGAACGGGCAAATACCGATCGAGTTCGTAAGCACTTACTTGGCGACGATAGTCCTGCCACTCAGCGCGCTTATTCCGCAGAACAAATTCAAAGACATGTTCACCTAGGGTCTGTCGGATAAGTTCACTGCCCTCCATGGCCACAATTGCTTCATGAAGATTGGCAGGCAGAGCAACAGCTTCCTTGGTCTCCTCTAAAACATAGCCCTCTTCGATTCCCTTTAAGCCCGCTGCCAACATGACGGCATAGGCAAGATATGGATTACATGCAGAATCTGGTGAGCGAAATTCAATTCGGGTGGAGTTCTCTTTATTTGGTTTATACATCGGGATACGAACGAGAGCCCCACGATCACTGCGTCCCCAGTTAATCAGAGATGGCGCTTCTCCCCCACCTTGCAAACGCTTATACGAGTTGACCCATTGATTGGTGATCGCAGTCATCTCTGCTGCATGTTTCAAGATACCGGCAATAAAAGAGCGGCCGACCTTTGAAAGATGAAATTCTGCTGAGGCATCGTAGAAAGCATTGCTCTCGCCTTCAAAGAGTGAGACGTGTGTATGCATTCCACTGCCTGGATGATCGGTGAAGGGCTTTGGCATAAATGAGGCGTAGAAACCTTGCTCGAGTGCAACCTCTTTTATGACATGGCGAAATGTCATGATGTTATCTGCAGTGCTTAAGGCATC
This sequence comes from uncultured Candidatus Planktophila sp., assembly GCA_964576165.1. GTDB lineage: Bacteria > Actinomycetota > Actinomycetes > Nanopelagicales > Nanopelagicaceae > Planktophila. Next base: position 1,625 of record CAZNUC010000011.1, read on the forward strand.
GGCATAGCGAAGATCAATCTCTTGTTGACCGGGTGCACCTTCGTGATGAGAAAACTCAACGGAGATTCCCATCGCCTCCAATAAAGTAATCGCTTGACGTCTAAAGTCGTGGCCGACCACTGCCGGCGTATGATCAAAATAGCCACCTTGATCAACTGGAACAGGTGCGACGCCTTTTTCTGGCTGTGATTTAAAGAGGAAGAACTCGATCTCAGGATGGGTGTAACAGGTGTATCCCATCTTGGCCGCCTTATCTAATGTGCGACGTAATACATTGCGCGGATCAGAGTGTGATGGTGAACCATCAGGCATCGTGATGTCACAGAACATACGGGCTGCCCCTGGTGCTTCTGTGCGCCATGGCAAAATTGAAAAGGTTGCAGGGTCTGGCTTTGCCAACATATCTGATTCGGTATGTCGAGCAAATCCTTCGATAGCAGATCCATCAAAGCCAATACCCTCATCGAATGCGTTCTCGAGTTCAGCCGGAGCGATTGCAACGGATTTCAACGTCCCTAATACATCGCTGAACCACAATCGGATAAAGCGAATATTGCGCTCTTCGATGGTGCGAAGAACGAACTCTTGTTGCTTACTTATCTGCTCGGCCATGGCGACATACTGCCAAATTAAAATTACGGCTGTGTTACAAAAAGTAAGGCTATTTACCCTCGCGCCAGCGTGTAGTCATCGGTAGACGGCGATCTTTTCCAAAGGCGCGGGATGAGATTTTGGTACCAGGTGGATACTGGCGCCGCTTGTATTCGGCCCCATCAACTAGCCCAATGACGCGGGCAACTAGCGCACGATCAAAGCCGGCAGCAACAAGTTCGTCATAGCCACGATCATTGTCTACATATTCTGTGAGGACTTTATCGAGAAGTAAGTAATCAGGAAGTGAATCCGAATCTTTCTGATCAGGGCGAAGCTCAGCACTCGGCTCTTTTTCAATCGAGCGAACCGGGATCGGTGCAACCTCACCATCTTCCTTTGCTTGCGCATTACGCCATCTAGCAAGGGCCCAGACATCGGTCTTGTAAATATCTTTGATCGGAGCATAGCCACCAACCGCATCGCCATACAGCGTTGAATATCCCACTGCCAGCTCTGACTTGTTTCCAGTGGCAAGAACGAGATGACCTTCCTGATTGGAGATTCCCATCAACGTTGTTCCGCGTACGCGAGCTTGAACATTTTCCTCTGCCAGCCCTGTCAAAATAACATTGCTAGTAAAGGCATCAACCATTGGTGCGATTGGAATGACTCGAAGGTGAAGGCCAGTGTTTGCCGCAATCTCTGTGGCATCTGCAAGTGAATGATCTGATGAGTAGGCACTTGGCAGAGCAACACCGTGGACTCGATCTGCACCCAGAGCATCGACTGCAATCGCTGCGACAAGGGCGGAATCAATTCCACCGGAAAGTCCCAGAATCACGCTCTTGAAACCATTCTTTTCGACATAGTCCCGAAGGCCCATCACAAGGGCTTTCCAGATCTCTTCTTCCATAGATGTGCGCTCTGCAATTGCGGCCACCAATGGAGTGCTCTGCTCAATCACATCCTCGCTAATAATCACATCGGGATTACTAGAGCCACCAACAAGATCGAGATCCACCAACATCAGACCATCTTCACATTGTGGACTGCGAGCGATGAGTTGGCCCTGCCCGTCAACCACCATGGAATCGCCATCAAAGACCAGATCATCTTGGCCACCGATCATATTGACGTAGATAAATGGCGCACCCATGCGACGTGACTCTTTTTCAACCAGTGCCAACCGCACATCATCTTTATTGCGTTCATAAGGTGAACCATTTGGAACCACGACAAGTCCAGGCGAGCGCTTGGCTAATTCTGTAATGATGCCATCGTCATGCCAGATGTCTTGGCAGATTAAAACTCCAACATCAACTCCATGAATTCGAACCACCAGGGTCGCATCTCCTGGAACAAAATTTCGGTACTCATCAAAAACACCAAAGTTAGGTAGGTGAGTTTTTATATAACGAGCTTTGACCTCACCGCCATGAATTACTGCAGCGACATTTTGTGGCCCACCCGTTGCGGCCTCATCGAGATAGCCAACGATGGCAACGAGATCACCATTGCCTTGGTCTGCAATGGCTGCAGCAAGATCGGTAATGGCAGCTTTACTTGCGCGACGGAATGAGGCGCGAAGTGCGAGGTCTTCAATTGGGTATCCAGTGAGAAACATTTCGGGAAAGACGATCAGATGCGCACCCGATTGCGATGCCGCCGAGACCGCACGGAGCACCTCTGTACTGTTTCCAGCGAGATCACCGACTGTGGGATTGATCTGAGCCAGGGCGATACGCAGGCGATGAGTGGCCGTACCCGCGGACTTCATAAGATAAGCCTACTTGCACTACCCTTTTAACTGTACCCAAGCGGGAACACCCAGACGGGAAACCCAGGGACTTGCGCCGCAAGCCTTGAGGCAAGGAGAAACATTTATGTCTACATCCCTTTATGGCGGATCGCGCCATCGCAGAGTCACTATCGTTGATCTCAAAGCGGCCAAGGTCGCTGGAGAAAAGTGGGCGATGCTCACATCCTATGAACAGATGACGGCAGCAATTTTTGATGAGGCCGACATTCCAGTCCTCCTAGTTGGAGATTCTGCCGGAAGCAATTTCCTCGGTGAAGAGAACACGATCCCTGTAACAGTCGATGAGTTAATCCCTCTCACTCGCGCAGTCGTCCGCGGCTCTTCTCGCGCCATGGTGGTGGCTGATCTGCCATTCGGAAGTTATGAGATCTCTCCAGAGCAAGCCCTTGAAACATCCTTGCGCTTTTTTAAAGAAGCTGGCGCGATGGCCGTGAAGATAGAAGGCGCGCACTTAGCAACTGTTGAAAAATTAACGTCGTCAGGAATTCCTGTGATGGGCCATTTGGGATTAACTCCGCAATCACTTCATCAACTCGGTGGCTACAGAGTCCAAGGTCGCGCAGATGGCGATGTAATCCTTGCTGCGGCGCTCGCTCTGGAAAAAGCAGGTGCTTTTGCCATTGTCCTTGAACTAGTACCTGCGGAGTTGGCAGCAAAAATCACGGCAGCCCTGTCTATTCCGACAGTGGGCATTGGCGCTGGCGTTGATTGTGATGCCCAAGTCCTAGTCTGGACTGACCTTGTAGGACTGACAAAGAACGCCCCAAAATTGGCTAAGGCCTATCGCAATTTGCGTGGAGAGATTCTGGGCGCTGCCCGCGAATTCGCTGACGATGTTCGCAGTGGATCTTTCCCCACCGAAGATCAAACTTTTCACTAAGTACCATCACCAGATTGCCTCAACCAGATTGCCCCAACCAGATTGCCCCAACCATGGGTAGACCGTTTGCAACGAGCACAGATACCCTTGCCAGATGAGAAAGTTGGCGATTGACCTCACGCCACTTAAAAAATATCGAGATTTTCGCTACTTGTGGAGTTCAGGTCTGATCTCAAATTTCGGTTCGATGATCACCTATGTCGCCATCCCCTTCCAGGTCAAAGAGATCACCAACTCTTACCTAGCGGTGGGCATCAGTGGCCTCGTCGAATTAATTCCCCTCATTGTCTTTGGTCTCTATGGTGGGGTCTTAGCCGATGCCGTTGATCGAAAGAAGATGATCTGGCTGACTGAAGCCGCGGCTGGAATTCTCTCTCTAATCTTGTTACTCAACGCCCTTTCATCAGAGCCCAACCTCTACGTGATCTATATCGTCGGTGCCTTATTTGCCGCGGTCAATGGTCTTCATGGACCAAGCGCTGATGCAATCTTGCCGCGAGTAGTTGGTCATGACGACATTCCTAGCGCAGTTGCCCTCATGAGTATTCGCCGACAATTCGGAGTTATCGTCGGACCAACAATTGGCGGATTGTTAATTGCAACTTCAGGAGTTTCATTAGCCTATGCAGTTGATATCGGTACATATGTAATTTCGCTTTTGCTTTTACTCCGTGTAAGAAAGGTGCCACCTTCACATGAGGCCGAAAAGCCATCTCTGGCAGCGTTATGGGAGGGTGTCGCCTATGCCAGAAGTCGCCAAGATTTAAAGGGAACGTACATCATCGATTTAGCTGCAATGTTTCTGGCAATGCCAATCGCACTTTTCCCATTTTGGGTCGATCAGGTAAATGCACCGTGGGCCCTCGGACTCTTTTATTCGGCCGGAACTATTGGTGCACTCGCTGTTACTCTAACAAGTGGCTGGACTCGCACCTATCGTTTTCATGGTCGCGCATTTATGTGGGCCGCCGCCGGGTGGGGTGCATCGATTGCTCTGGCCGGTGCCACCGACTATCTCGCACTCGTCCTCTTCTTCCTCGCCGCCGCCGGGGCTGCAGACATGGTCAGCGTTTTATTTCGAAGTGCGATTTGGAACCAGACAATCCCAGACCATCTTCGGGGACGCCTGGCGGGTATCGAATTACTCTCCTACACAATTGGTCCGCTGCTCGGGCAGCTTCGAGCAGCATCAATGGCATCGGCTACTACATTGACCATTTCGGTAACTTCTGGGGGCATTGCTTGCCTGATTGGTGTCGGAATTTTGGCAATTTTCTTCCCCAAATTGCGAAAATATGATGTTCAGACCGATGAATTTGCTGTTGCAGAGCGAAAAAGACGGGCCGAACGCAGTGATTCGCCCGAAATTAGCAATCCGTAAGTAATTTTTTTAAAATATTTTCGATTTTTTCCAAATATGCATATGAAATGGGAAAAATAAATCTGCGACACGCGCTCTCTTTTTTCACGATATGTACTGGCGAAATTTCCGCATTTCCGCCACACTTATCTACGCAACAGGTTTGGGTGACGGATCCGAACCATTCCGATAGGAGATTAACGTGGCCGCAGCAAAGAAAACTGCTCCAAAGAAGCGCCGCAAGAAGGCAGCTGCACCAGCAGCTCCAAAGAAGCGCCGCAAGAAGGCTGCCGTAAAGGCAGCAGCTCCAAAGAAGCGTCGCAAGAAGGCAGCAGCTAAGAAGGCAGCTCCAAAGCGTCGCAAGAAGGCAGCAGCTAAGAAGGCAGCTCCAAAGCGTCGCAAGAAGGCAGCAGCTAAAGCAGCTGCTCCAAAGAAGCGCCGCAAGAAGGCTGCACCAGTTGCAGCTCCAAAGAAGCGCCGTCGCAAGAAGGCAGCAGCAAAGTAATTTATTACTTATAAAAAACCCCCGACCTTATGGTCGGGGGTTTTTTATTTAATCCATTGGATTTTTTCGAAGTTCTTTCTCAACGCGGGAAAAGATTTCTGCCAGAACTTTTTGATCATCTTTACTTAACAAATCTACAAACCTCTGACGAACACTGTCGACATGATCTGGGGCCGCTGCTTCAATTGCCTTCCATCCCTTAGGGGTCATCACAGCAAAGAAACCTCGCTTATCTACAGGGCAAGCTTCGCGGCGGACCCACCCGGCCTTCTCCATCACCTTCATTCGATGAGATAACCGCGAGCGCGAGAGCATCGCCACATCGGCCAATTCGCTCATCCGCATTCTGCGGTCGGGAGCATCGCTCAGTTGCGCCAAAATCTCATAGTCAGGCATTGAAAGTTCGTGATCTGCTAAGTCGGCATCGAGTGCCTCCAGCAGGCGGCGACTTGCAACAATGTATCTGCGCCAAGCAGCCATCTCTGTTGGGTTTAACCAACGAGGTGGGGTAGCGTTTTCTCGTGCCATAGGCCAATGATAGGCCTGCAGTTGAATTTTCAACTACTTAGATTCAGGGAGAACTACCGATCATGTCAGAGCTCAAGAGCGGAATCGACACCTCATTTATCGACCCAACCGTGCGATTAGAAGATGACCTCTTCCGCCACTTCAACGGTAAGTGGCTCAAGGAGAGTGTCATCCCAGAAGATCGCGCAACTGATGGCGCTTTCATGGTTTTGCGCAATGAGGCTGAGGCGCAGGTCCGCGCCATCATTGAGAGCGCATCTGGCAGCCCAGAGGCGCAGAAGATCACCGACTTGTACGCATCATTTATGGACGAGGCACATATCGAAAAATTGGGCGGAACACCAATTGCATCTGATCTAGCAAAGGTTGATGCCATTAATTCCTTAGATGATTTCATCTCGACCATGTCATGGCTTGAGGCCCGCGGTACTAGCGGCATCACCGACAGCGCCATCTATCCCGACATGATGGATTCTTCTGCAAATATTTTGTACATCCACCAGGGCGGGCTCTCACTTCCTGATGAGAGTTACTACAAGGAAGAACAGTATGAAAACATCCGTGTTGCTTTTGTGGAACATGTTGAGAAAATGTTTACCTTACTTGGAATTGCAGATGGTGCGACCAAGGCTCGCGAAGTCTTTGAACTCGAGACTAAAATCGCCGCCCTTCACTGGGATCAAGTTCGAAACCGCGATGCCAGCCTTACCTATAACAAGATGACCGGGGCGCAATTACAAGAGCTCTCCCCTGCTCTCAATTGGCCGCTCTGGATTAAAGCAGGTGAAGTTCCAGCAGTCGCCTTTGATCAGGTAGTTATTGGCCAGCCTTCATTTTTCGAAGGAATCTCGCCACTTGTCGCTGCCTTTGATAGCGATGACGCAATGAAGTCATCCTGGAAGTCCTGGCTTTCTTGGCATGTGATCTCTGGCAGCGCATCGTATTTGAGCTCTGAGATTGTCGATCAGAATTTTGCCTTCTATGGAACTACCTTGTCTGGCACCCCTCAGTTGCGCGAACGTTGGAAGCGCGGTGTCGCACTTGTGGAGGGCAGTCTCGGGGAAGCCATCGGCAAGATCTATGTCGAGCGCCATTTCCCACCAGCCGCCAAAGCGCGCATGGAAGGCCTTGTTGCAAACCTCATCGAGGCATACCGACGCAGTATCAATGACCTCACATGGATGAGCCAGGAAACAAAGACCAAGGCGATTGCAAAGCTGGAAAAATTCCGTCCCAAGATTGGATACCCAGATAAGTGGCGTGATTATTCTGCCCTTGAAATCACCGCAGATGATCTCTTTGGAAACCTCGCTCGAGTAACAAAATTCGAACGCGACTTTGCCCTCGCCAAGATCGGTAAGCCAGTAGATCGCGACGAATGGCATATGACGCCACAGACAGTTAACGCTTATTACAACCCGCTCGGCAATGAGATTGTGTTTCCGGCAGCAATCTTGCAGCCACCGTTCTTCGGCCTTGATGTCGATGATGCTGCAAATTACGGTGCCATTGGCGCAGTGATCGGCCACGAGATCGGCCACGGTTTTGATGATCAAGGATCTAAATTCGATGGCGATGGAAACATGGTCGATTGGTGGGTTGATATCGATCGCGCCGAATTCGAAAAGCGGGCCAATGTTTTGATCGCACAGTACAACGCCCTTGTTCCTGAAGAGACCCCAGACATCACAGTCAATGGCGCACTTACTGTGGGCGAAAATATTGGCGATCTTGGCGGACTATCGATTGCTCTCAAAGCATATGAAATCGCACTCGATGGAAAAGAGTCTCCAGTTATTGATGGCATGAATGGCTATCAACGCCTCTTTCTGGCATGGGCGCAAGCCTGGCGCGGAAAAGTGCGACCAGAAGAGATGCGTCGCCGCATCGCAACCGATCCACACTCACCGGCAGAATTTCGTTGCAACCAGATCGTTCGCAATATCCCTGCCTTCTATACAACCTTCGGCATCACAAAAAGCGATGCGCTTTGGTTAGATGAGGATCAACGCGTTGCCATCTGGTAACGGTTTTTCTTTTGAGATTACCCACGGACTAGAAAATTCTTTAGCCCGGGCTGGGTCAATTTCAACACCTCATGGCGATGTTGCAACACCTGCATTTATTCCAGTGGGCACCAAGGCAACTGTAAAAGCAGTGTTGCCCGAGACGATGAAAGAACTCGGTGCCCAGGCACTTCTCTCCAATGCCTATCACCTCTACTTGCAACCCGGCTCTGACATCATCGATGAAGCCGGCGGTCTCTCGCGCTTTATGAATTGGCCCGGTCCCACCTTTACCGATAGCGGAGGCTTTCAAGTCCTCTCACTCGGTGTCGGCTTTAAGAAGGTGTTGGCAATGGATGCCCAGACCTTTAGATCCGATGAGGTCGTGGCAGGAAATAAAGAACGCCTAGCCCATGTCGATGATGATGGTGTCACCTTTAAATCCCATATCGATGGAAGCATGCACCGCTTTACCCCCGAGATTTCAATGCGCGTGCAGCATCAGATCGGGGCTGACATCATCTTCGCCTTTGATGAGTGCACCACCTTGCATAACACCCGTAAATACCAAGAGAAGGCGCTAGAACGCACACGGGCGTGGGGAATTCGTTGTCTGGATGAGCACCAGAAATTGACCTTAGAACGCTCTGAGAAGCCGTATCAGGCCCTTTATGGGGTAATTCAAGGCGCACAGTACGAAGATCTGCGTAAAAAGGCTGCTACAGATATGTCAGCCCTTCGATCCAATGATCCCGAGAATCCCATCGCATTTGATGGTTTCGGATTAGGGGGCGCACTCGATAAGAAAACGCTGGGAACAATTCTAACCTGGATTAATGAGATATTGCCCGTCGAAAAGCCACGACACTTGCTCGGCATCGGAGCTCCCGAGGACCTTTTCGTCGGCGTCGATAACGGCATCGATACTTTTGACTGCGTTCTGGCATCACGCATCGCCCGCACATCAGCGGTCTACACGATGGAGGGACGCTACAACTTATCTAACGCCGCCAACCGCAGAGCCTTTGAACCCATTGATGCAGAGTGCGATTGCTATACCTGCACGCATTACACCAAGGCTTATGTGCATCACTTATTTAGAGGTAAAGAGATCAATGCTGCAACTCTTGCCACAATTCATAACGAACGATTTATCGTCCGCCTCGTGGATCAGATGCGAGCAGCACTTATTGCTGGAGATTATCCAGAGATGAAGGCTGAATTTATGGGACGCTATAAGCACCTATCTGGACAGGCACACAATTGATTAGCTGGGTAGGAATTTAGCTCGGTTAGAAATTAACTACTTAGCCGCCAGGCGAGCTTCGCGGCGAATGCGCTGTTCGGCAGGATCTGGCACCGGAACTGCTGCAATCAGGCGACGTGTGTACTCACTCTTTGGATGCTGCAAGATCTGATCGCGATCGCCCACTTCAACGAGTTCACCATTTTGCATCACAGCAATTCGGTGAGCCAAGATGTCAACGACAGCTAAATCGTGTGAGATGAAGAGACATGCGAAGTTGAGCTTGCCCTGAAGTTCTTGCAAGAGATCTAAAAAACGCGCCTGAACAGATACATCAAGTGCTGATGTAGGTTCATCGGCGATCAAAAGATCTGGCGCGAGTGCAAGTGCTCGAGCAATTCCTACGCGCTGGCGCTGACCACCTGAGAGTTCATGTGGATAGCGGTTGCGGTAACTACGTGGCAGTTCCACTTGATCAAGTAGATCTTCAACGCGGTGGGCAAGTGCCTCGCCCTTAGCCTCTCCTGCCAAGTACAACGGCTCACCAATTGATTCACCGATTGGAAGACGAGGATTAAGTGATGATGCAGGATCTTGAAAGACAATGCCTGTATGGCGACGAATTTTTGAAAGTTCCTTGGATTTCGCGCGGCTTATATCTTTGCCAACAATCTCAAGTGTGCCATCTTTGATGGGAATCAAACCAATTGCGGCGCGACCAATCGTGGTCTTTCCAGAACCTGATTCACCGACGAGGCCAAGTATTTCACCGGGATAGATTTCAAGGCTGACGTTCTTTGCCGCCACAAATTCAGGGATGCGTCCACGCTTTGGGTAGGAAACGGTGACATTTTCTAACTTGAGAACTGGTGCAGGTTTTGCATTCTCATTGTAAGGAAGTGCTCGTCGCGCGGTTGTACCAAGTTTTGGAACAGCGGCTAAAAGTTGCTGAGTGTATGGATGCGCTGGGCGATTAAAGATCTGATCGGCTGATCCATGCTCAACGGTGAGGCCATCTTTCATTACAAGAATCTCATCTGCCATATCGGCGACAACACCCATATCGTGGGTGATCAGAAGAATCGCTGAGTTGAGCCTATCTTTAAGGTTACGCATCAAATCCAAAACTTCAGCCTGAACTGTTACATCAAGTGCTGTTGTTGGCTCATCTGCAACCAAGAGCCCTGGGTCGCAGGCAAGTGCTTGTGCGATCATCGCACGTTGGCGCTGTCCGCCTGATAACTGGTGAGGATATTTATCGATCGAGATGGCAGGATCTGGAATTTCCACCATAGTAATGAGTTCAAGAGCGCGTGCACGTGCCTCTTTAGGACCCATATCAAAGTGAGTACGCAGAGTTTCAATAATCTGGAAACCGATTGTGTAGACAGGATTGAGGGCAGTCATCGGCTCCTGGAAAATATAAGCAACTTCTTTTCCGCGGAACTTACGAAGAGTTGTTCCTTTGGCGCCCAGCATCTCCTGGCCCTTAACTTTAACGCTTCCATCCATGCGTGCATTGGTTGCAAGAAGACTCATGAGGCCCATCGCTGTCGTTGATTTACCTGAACCTGATTCACCAACGATGGCAAGTACCTGCCCTGGGTTTACTTCGAAATTCATCTTGACGGCAGCTGGATACCAAGTTCCGTCTACCCAAAACTCAACTGTGAAGTCTTTAACTTTTAGTACTGGCTCGCTCATCGCATAACCTTTCGTGAGAGACTACTGGTATGACTAATCCGGAGATCTACCGCCCTAGAAGTAGTTACTTCTTCGCTGGCTCCATCTATTTTCTCTCTGCTGGTCTGAGTGCACAAAGTTTCTTCGTGGAAACCTTGAGTAGCTTTATCACAACCTTGAGTTGGTCGCTGCTCTTCTGCTACCTCTTCCACCTGGGTTTTATCCGCCCCAAAGTGACCATCTTTGATGAAGGCATCACAATCACTAATCCACTTCGCCAAATCACTGTCGGTTGGGATCAAGTTCAAGAGATCAGCGCCAAATTCTCGATGTATATCACTGTCGGTGGCGAAAAGATCTACGCGTGGGCGGCTCAAGCTCCAGGCAGATATCACAGCAGAACTGTCCACCCCACTGAAATCAAGGGGTTGAACATCCCCGACGTTAACAATATGCGCGCTGGTGAATCTCCGCGTAGCCACTCTGGAGTAGCTGTAGCTCTTGCCCGAATTCGCCTCGATGCCTTCGCTAAGAATCACACCGTTAGTGCTACGTACAGTTCTGACTTTAATCGAAACGGACTCTTTACTCTCGTGGCGCTTTTCTCTGCCGCCATTGTTTTGACTTTTCTCTGAAAGTAGATCGCGAGTTATAAGTACGTTAGACATTTGCCGCTGCATTTCTTGCCTGAACTTTTGCGTTGGCTTTATCTTTCTTAGTCAAGCGGCGACGTTGACGTGGATCAAAGGCGTCGCGCAAACCATCACCAATAAAGTTAATGCAGAGCGCGATAGTAATAATCAGCAGACCAGGCCACCAGAATAACCATGGGCGCGTGGTGAACGAATCTTGGAACTGGCTAATGAGCGAGCCCAGTGATACATCTGGTGCAACAACACCAAAGCCCAAGAATGAGAGCGCGGTTTCAAGCAAGATCGCACCTGACATAAGAAGAGTGATCGAGACGATAATGACGCCCACAGCATTCGGAAGAATGTGCTTAAAGATGATTCGGCGATTGCTCGCACCGGCAACACGGGCAGCATCAACAAATTCAAGCTCTCGTAACTTCAAGAATTCGCCACGTACAAGTCGCGAGAGGCCAGTCCATGCAAAGAGTCCCAGATAGAAGGCGAGGAAGCCCACACCAAGGTTTCCGAAGTGATAACCAACGACAGAGCCAATGATGATTGATGGAATGGTGATGATGAAGTCGGTGATACGCATCAAGACTGAATCAACCCAACCGCGGAAGTACCCTGCAATTGCACCAACGGTTATTCCAATTGCGCCAGCAAGTACACCGATAACAAATGCTACGTAAAGTGAGCGCTGGGCACCACGCATAACCATTGCGAAATAATCATGACCAATATCGTCTTGGCCAAATGGATGCATACCAAGACCAACCCCGGTCCCATCGATAAAGGATGGGACTACATCTAGGGTCGGACAGCCAACAATTCCTTCAGGGCAACCCTCCATGCGAAGTTCAAGTAGATCTTCGTATCCATATTTCCACCAGCCAGGGATGGTCCAAGGACCAATTTTGTTACCCAGAGCTGTGAAAACAATGATGACAAGTGAAGCGAGCACAAATACAGAGGTCATTGCCGCCTTATGTCGTACGAAGCGACGGAATACAATCTGACCCTGACTGAGTCCTTCAGTTTCTTTATTAAAGATTGCCTGCTCGCCTGAAAGTTCTAAGTCGGCAGAAGCCTTATCTTTACGAAAAGCCATTACTTACCTCCCGAGCCGGCGCGAATTCGTGGATCTAAAGCTGAGTAGAGAAGGTCTGCCACAAGGTTTGCAGTAACTGCCAAGAAACCTGTCAGGAGGAAGACTCCCATGAGCAAATTAAGATCGTATGTGGTAATCGCTTGATTAAAGAGCGTACCCATACCGATCCAACCGAAGATTCGTTCGGTAATGATTGCGCCACCAATAATGGAGGCAAAATCCACAACCATAATTGTTGTCAGCGGGATCATCGTGTTTCGGAAAGCATGGCGCATGATCACGGTTCGCTCGGTAAGTCCCTTGGCTCTGGCGGTACGAATGTAATCTTGATTCAGAACTTCAAGAAGTGTTCCACGTGAGAAGCGAACGTAACCAGCAAATGAAATCAAAAGTAGTGCAAGAGTTGGCAAGAACATATGTACCAGGGCATCGAGCAAGCTCATCCAGAAATCACCTGGCTCTAAAAGAGCGTTGACCTGACCGACAGTTGGAATCGGGCGGAAATAGACCGCATCAGATTCCATGTACGGCTTCCACGTCTGCATCAATTGATCAATGACAAGTAATAGCCCCATGATGAAGGCTGAAATCATAGAAGTTCTAATAATTGGGCCGCGATCAATTTTAGTAAACTTGAGCGGGACTACACCAGCAACGACAAAGAGGGTAATAATCATTAATGGATAGATGATCATCTTTCCATCTTGTTCAAAGAGCCATTGCACTGGGTAATACAGGGCAACTGCGATCGCTGCCATAGATAGAGAGGATTTGAGGGCAGCCTTATTTGAAATTCCGGTAGAGAGCTGAGTAACTCCGAATGCGACACCAACAGAAAGAAGTGCAATTCCAACAGGCCCAATAGATGGATTTGCAAACCACTCAGTCACACTTAAGAACCAGAGGAAGGCAAAGTTAAGTACGAAAGCGCCACCAAATATTTGAAGGACTCGGGCTCGGGTACCACTAATAATCGCAGACCAGAAGACGCCACTTGCGACGCTAAGCCCGATCAGCCATGGCAGAGCAATTGTGGGCTCACCGAGGAAGTTGTTGAATTGAATTGCTAGGTACTCTTTAAGAAGAACGGCAACCCAGAAGATTGGAAGTGAGAAGAGAAGGAATGAGATGAATGTCATCGCATAGTCAAAGCGTGAATACTGACGCAAGGCGGTGACGATTCCGATAGTAATTCCAAGGAGAATCGCGATAATCGTTGCAGCGGTAACAAGTCGAATTGTTGCTGGTAGAGCAAGGAGAATTTGCTCAATAACTGGTTGCTGCGTGCGGGTCAGACCAAAGTCGGGGTTTCCGATAAAGATTCCAAGAATGCCGCGCAACCAAAGGAAGTAGCGCAGTGGCGGTGGTACATCTAATTTAAGGTCGCGCGTAAGGGCGATGATCTGCTGCTGGGCGTTAGGTTCGCGGCTTAATCTCAGCTCTTCGAGCACATCTCCTGAAATCGCGGCAAGGTTGTAGAGAATAAAACTTGAACCGAAGAGGATGACAAAGAGAACGCCAAGGCGTCTTGAAATGTAAGCGAACACTCTTTCACCCACGCCTTTCTAAAGGACTGAAATAAGAAATCTTTACGTCCTGGCCGCTATGACCCTCGGAATTGTATCTGATAGGTAAGAAGAGAGTGGTATCTAGATCGCTCTAGATACCACTCTCTTTACTACTAATTCACAACTAAAAACTCATAAATGAGAATTAGTCGGTGAATGACCAATCCCATATATTCCAAACTAGGTTTGGAGAGAATGGTGATGGTGCGACGCCCTGCAACTTAGCATTAACGCCGTTAGCTGATGGATGCTGGAAGACAGGAAGCGTTACCGCATCCTTCATGAGCTCCTGATCAACCTTGAGGAAACGATCTGCAATCTGAGCAGGTGTCATAGGTGTTGCACCAAGCTCCTTGTAGATCTTATCGATTGTTGCATTTGAGTAACCCTGCAAGTTTGCTTGGGTCTCATATGTTCCAACGTTTCCTGACTGGAATGCAGCGCTCTTTACCCATGCAAAGAATGCAGCGTCATACTTTGGATCTTCAAGGAATGAAGACCAACCAGCTGTAGGAGTTACATCGACATCAAAGCCTGCCTTTGCCCATTCTGCCTTGGCAAGTGCTGCCTGTGAGACACGACGGGAGTTGCTTGGCTGACCGAAGAGAAGCTTGATCTTTACTGATCCGCTTCCTGCAGCAGCATCTGGGAAGTGCTTCTTTACCAAAGCAAGTGCAGCTGCGGTACGTGATGCTTGTGTACCTTCTGTGTACTTAGAGACACCTGACTTGGCGATAATGCCCTTGTAGGCTGGCTCTGAGTTAAAGACCATCAATGAGTTCATCAACTGTGATGTTGGGTTGATTGGCTTGATGATCTTTGCAATGATCTCTTCGCGTGGGTATGCAAGAAGGAAGGCTGTACGTAGATCCTTTGCCTTCTGTGACATTCCAGCGAATGGACCGTTGTATGGAGCTTGAGTTCCGTAAGCAGGGCCTACGCGAAGATCAAGGTGCTCATAAACAGCCTGATCGCCACCGATAACCTTAACCGCTGGTGCCATTGCCTTAAGTTGAGCAACCGCATCCGCTGTTGGCTGACCGGCGTAAACATCGATCTCACCATTCTTAAGCGCCTGTGCTGCTGCAGTTCCATCACCAATAACCTTGAAGACAACGCGCTGTAGCGCTTTGACCTTAGGTCCTGAGTTGTACTTAGGGTTACGAACCATTGTTACTGCGCCGTTAGGAACAGCAGACTTGATCATAAATGGACCATTACCAACAAGAAGTAGAGGATTTGTTGATTCATCTACCTTGTTGATGTTGTAATCCTTTGACCAGATTGCACCCATCTTCTTCAGGCTTGCAGTGTTGTAGGTATCAAAAGCCTTGTAGAAACGCTCTTTAGCTGCATTGTTCTCAGCAAGCGTTCCAAGCTCTGTCTTTCCTTCAGCCATCAGCACAAGAGTGTGAACTGGGAATACTCCCGGTGAAAGGAGACGCCAATCTGGCACCTTTGTTCCGTATTCAACAGTGATTGACATCTTATCCTTTGACAAGATTGGAAGACCGACTACATGCTGCTCGTAGAGTCCACCGTAACCAAGTGAATCAAATGCTGGTGTCACATCTGCATCGGCTGGATCTCCAAGCCCTGCAATCTGTGAGTATGTTCCAGCAGCAGTGACGTGTGTAAGAAGTAGATCGATACCGTTGATAGGTGTTCCATCTGACCAAACACGACCCTTGTTCACTGTGTACTGAACCTTGTAAGGCTTCTGGCTTACTACCTTGTAGGTACCGAAGGCTGTGTTATCAACCAAGGTTGCCTTGTTGTTGTAGTAAGTGAAACCCATGCCTGAAAGGTAGGCAACATCTGTATTGAATGTGAGGTTCATATTTGAAACGCTTGGGTTGATACCAGTCAAAGCGTTACTTTGTACGATTGAAACTGTGGTCTTAGGGGCTGCATTAGCTGGGCTAAGCAGACCTACAGCAAGACCAGCCGTTGCGGCGGTAGCAATTGCTACGCTCGCGAGGCGGTTTAACTTCATTTTTCCTCCTAGAGGGGTAAGTAAGATGGTTGTGAAGAGTCGACCTGCCTCACAGCCATCTATGGGTGGGGAAAGTCTGCCGTAGGTGCATGAATAAGGCAATTGCCGCAGGTAACGATTAGGGCACAATTCACGCAGGATTACCCGTGAAAATCTCCTGGTGAGGGTGATTTATGAGTGGGAAACTGACGCCCGAGCAGCGTCGATCTTCTCTGTGGTGAGAACGCGAATTGCGTAGAGAAAAAGTCCAAAGCCCAGGGTTGCCCCGATGAAGTAGACCGATCTAAAGGCCATCTCGCGACCGAGACTAGATTGCAGAATTGCCACAAGCGCACCGCCAAGCAAGGTGCCGATTGGAATCGTCCCCCACGCAAAGAATCGATAGACGCTATTGACTCGACCAAGCAGGTGAGATGGAATCAAAGACTGGCGTAGCGAAACAGTGACAACATTCCATAAGACCGCTGTAAATGTTTCGATGGCGATAAAGATCCATGCCAGATACCACAGTGAAGAGAATCCAACGAGCAGAGTCATCAAAGGCATAACAAAGAGTGCCAGTGCTAGCGATCGACCTCTACCAATCTTCTCTGACACTTTAGGTCCAAGAAGACCGCCAAGAATTCCCCCGACTGCTGCCGCTGTACCAAGAATTGCAAAGATGAAAACAGATGTCTTGAGAACTTCTTGGGCAAAGAGAATAAAAATTGCTCCAGATATTCCGGCAATTCCATTGAGCAAGCCCAAAATAATTGCCATCGGTCTTAAAAGTTTGTGGCGCCACAACCAGGTGAATCCCTCTTTAATCTCAGCGCGAAAATTCATCGGCCCACTCTTCTGCTCTGGCTTAAAACTTTTCACTGTGGGTTTCATAGTTACGATCAGAGCCGCTGCGACAAAAAAGGTTGCAGCATCAACAAAGAACGGAAGAAAAATTGCTACCGAGATAATGAGGCTTCCAAGTGGGGGGCCGATAAATGAATTCGTCAAAGATTCGGCCGACCACATGCGACCATTGGCCTTTTCTAAATCCTTCTCTTCAACAATCGCTGGCATCAAGGTCTGGGCGGTGTTATCGCGCAGCACCTCTGCTAATCCGAAGAGGAATGCGGTAATCAAAATGACGGAATACAGGGTGTAATTCGTTTCAAGATTCGTGATTGACGACAATTCGTTGAGGGCGGGCAGACTTTCGCGCTCGAGGTAAACGAAGGCACCGACTACCAAGGTCAATAAACCTCTGCAGATATCCATCGCGACAATAATGCGTTTTCGGTTAAAGCGATCTGTTAGCACACCGGCATGGAGTGTAAAAATTAGCCACGGCAATCGTGAAACTACGACAGATAAGGCAATTAGTAGCGGTGAGCGCGTGACCGCCGATGCCAGCCAAGGATATGCAACTGCGACTATTCCATCGCCAAGATTTGAAATACCGGTTGCGCTCCAGAGCTTCCAATACGAAGCACCCAATTTACTTTTGG
>CAZNUC010000011.1:19136-30131 GCA_964576165.1 uncultured Candidatus Planktophila sp.
CGTGGAGTTACTTTTGGTCGTGGAGTTACTTTTGGTCGTGGAGGATTTCATCGTGATCTCCTTGGCTTGTTTTCTCACCGATGCGATTAACAAACCCTATCGATGCTAATGAAATGAACGTAGTGGCGCAACCACCTACTAGTAACGGTAGACGTAATCCCCCTTGAGCGATGACTCCACCAAGGAATGCACCCAGAGGCATTACGCCCCAGACAAATGTGCGCCTTGCACCGTGGATGCGACCATAGAGCTCTTTCGGAATAAGAACTTGGTAGCACGACATCAAGAGAATATTCCAGTTGGTGATAAAAAATGAGGAGACAAATCCAATGACACCAAAGACCCAATAGTTAGGTGATACCGCTTGCATCAAGACGGTAATGGATGACATGAAAATGGCAAAAGCCAGAACTTTCCCGCGGCCAAATTTTTTAGAGATTTTAGGGGTAACAAGTGCGCCAATGATTGCACCCGATCCAGCACCGGCCATTAAGACTCCAAAATATTTAGCCTGCAGTCCTAAAACTTCTGTGATAAAGAGAATCATCGTTGACATCGAGAGTGAGTAGAAGAAACCTAGCGATGTAGTGATTGTGACAAGCCCACGTAGATCAAGATCGTTCCACAAATACTTGAGTCCAAACTTAATGTCGCCAACAAAGCCTTTCTTTTCAGCAGTCTCTTGCGCCTCGCCATTTGCGTCCTTGATGAGATGGGCGGGAATAAGAAAGACGAAAATAGCTGCAATCAGAAAGCCCGCGCTATTGAAGATAAAGGGGAGAACTACCGCTGTCGCGTATAGAAATCCGCTTAACGGCCCACCAATAAAGTTTTGGATCACAGTCTCTGCGATATTAAGACGCGAATTTGCGCGTTCGAAGTGTTTCTTCTCCAAAATCACTGGGATCAGTGATTGCGCTGCGGTATCACTTGCCACCTCGCATATTCCAATCAGGAATGCGGCCAGAAATAGCCAGTAAATAGTTACAAAATCAGTCGATATGGCAAGGGCTAAGAGTCCGGCGATCACAAAGCGAAGCACGTTAGTAAATGTGACGAGGAGCCTCTTGTCGACTCGATCAACAATAAGCCCGATGGGAATCGCAAAGAGAAGCCATGGCAGCATGACAAGTGCGCTAAGTATGGAGATGAGAACAGGGCTTTTTGTGAGAGTGATTGCTAAGAGGGGTGCTGCGACGGCAAGTAAGCCGTCGGCGAGATTACTGATAGCACTTGCACCAAAGAGACGATTAAATCCAGGACCAAGTTTCTCAACTTTATTGAGTTCATCAGCCATGAAGTAATTACACCATGACTCGAGACCACTCGACCAATTAGATCAAGCCAAGAGATTTCGCCTTTTCGACAGCCTGGTTGCGACCCTCGACGGCAAGTTTGCGATAAATATTTTTTAGGTGCGTCTTCATCGTATTGTGTGAGATGTGAAGCGTGGCACCGATTGATGTGATGGGTTTACCTGAATCAAGGTGCCTCACGATTTCGATCTCACGCTTTGTTAGCTCTGGCAATTGTGAACTTGGCTTATTGAGTTCTTGCATTCTATCCATGGCTCCCCTAGCTATCTCTTCGTTGTAAAAAGTTGGAGACTCAACTGAAATCCTTATATAGCTTGGTAAGAGAAGGGACTCTCGTAAGAAAGTTTCCTTTGCGCCCACCTCTGATCCTAATTTCAAGGCTTCTTTAACAATTGCATTACAGATTTCAGGCTCATTGATTGCTAAGTGCGCATCAGTGATGAGCTTGTAGAGCTTCTCCCGTGGATTTCTCTCTGGCATAGGTGATAAATTTTCGTCCTTCCAAGGTTTATCTTCAAGATCCAAGATATGCAATCGTGCATTTTCAACAAGACGTCCAGGTAACGCTGTGGTGACAAGAATTTTCATTCGATCAACATCTTTAGCCATCAATCTGACAAATAACTCTGATCTATCGACTATTGAGGCTAGATTATTATCGGCTTCAATGAGTGCAATTTTTTCCCGGCACCGCCTGGTTGAATCAAGGGCTATTTCAATATTGCCTCTAATCGCATTATCGCTGGCAATATAGGAGAGAGCGAACAAATGCCATGTCCATTGTTGATACAGCTCTGCCTTTTCAGATAACAGCTCAAATTCCTTCAACGCTTTTTCGTGTTGGGCAAACTCGTAAAGACATCGAGCATTGACGTATAGAACGTCAAGGGGATAGTGGTAAGAAGCTAATCCCATCTTTTCTGAGAGCGAAATTGCCATTTTTGCTGAACTCTGGGCATTTATGTAATAGCCCTGCAAAAATGTAGTCATTGCGCTAATTGCTAATTGATGTATATGTCCAACTTGGCTGAAATTTTCTGCCACGAGGTCTCTAGCTTTACGATTTACCTCCTCTAGCGCTTCAAGATCATCAATGAGAAAGTGATAGTTTGCAAGTCTTCTTAAGGCATAAAGCTCATCCGTATGATCAGTATCGCGCGCCAACTCATCATTTTTCACTGCCTTTTCGACATTAAAAACCAGATTCTCAAAACGAGCAAAAGTGAAATCAACCGCTATTTCAATGAGTGAAGCGTATCGGTCAATAAAGTGCTCGAGTTGAGTCCCACGCGACTGCAATCGCATGGAATCTAGAAGTGCTTCGACCAGGGAATAATCTAAATTTGCCAAATGTCCTGCGACTTCTACAGTCTGTCGCTTAATTTGGCCCTCAAGTGATTCATCACCTGCATATCGTGCCCAGCGAAGTAATTCTCTTCCTCGACCAGTTAACGAATAAGTTCGAGCGCCACTACGGAAGAGTTGTTCGAAGCGTTGAAAATCTTGAGAAAAAAATGCATGCTCCATAGCAAGTGTTGGATTTAGAATAGTTTCGTAGTATTCAGAGACCGAATGATGGACACTCTGCAACAAAATTTTATTTTTTGTGAGATCTGAATAAAGCACTTCTCTAATGAGGTTATGGAGTTTGTATCGTGGCTCATCCGATGAACTTTTCGAAAGCAGAGAACCTTCAATTGCCCACGAATCGATCTGATGCTGAGAGAAATCCTTTCCCAAAATTTTCTGCGCCAACTCACTAGTAAATTCAGTGACAGCAGAGAGCCGTACTAATTGCTTTTTCTCTCCATCTGTCAATCCACGCACAACTTCTTCAACGATGAGCCTGAGCGGTTCTATCGAAGTAGAAATTTCTTCAGCGGAGGCTTCAAATTGTGCTCCTTTAGTTAACCCTCGGGCAATCAGTTGTACTGCCGCTGGCCAACCTTGAGCACTCTCCATAATCTCATTTGTCTCATCAGATTCTGCTGACAATCCATTAATTGCCAGAATTTGTTGAACTTCATTTGAGGTAAATCTGAGGTCTGAGGGTCCAATTGTTTGAAAGTTACCCATGGGTGCCAGTTCACCAACAGGAGAGTCCGGAGTGTTTCTACGGATATGAACGAGATGTAAGTTACGCGGTAGAGATCTAATCAGCTGCGCTGCCACCGCAAAATCTTGCGCATCCTTTGTGCGACGGTTATCGACGATAAAGATGTAGTCCCCTTTGTGAGTTGTCAGTTCGTTACTAAACTTCACAATTAATTCCATCGGCTCAATCTGAATTTGATTGTGAAACCAAGGTGCAAAATCTGGAATCACATTTCTTACTGACTGAATAACATGTGAGTTAAATCGTGCTGGTGAATCCTCATCAACCATCGTGTACCAAAATGTACGTCCGGAATTTCGTTGAGCAATCTCTGTTGCTAGTGAAGTTTTTCCGTATCCAATAGGCCCGACTATCAACGTGGTTCCCGGTGCTTCAAAAGTGAATGAATCAACGAGGGCAGATCGAGATAAGAAATTGGCTGGGAGCAGAGGTGGCAGGGTTCTAGAAAGGGTCACCCCTTCAAGGATTAATGAACCAGAGCTATCACCCACGCTCTTTGCCTTAGCCACACCTAAGGGTGACCTAAATCAGGGGGTGAGGAAAGGGCAGGGTGAGCGATTTAGGGGTGATACGGGGGTGATTTAAAGGGCTGCAAATGCTTGATCAAGAATGGCGAGCGCCTCTTTAAGTAGCTCGTCGCTAATCACTAGAGGAGGCAAGAAGCGAATCACATTGCCGTAGGTCCCAGCGGTCAAGATGAGAACGCCTTGCTGTTGGCAATACTTGATCACGCTGGCCATTGCAGCGGGATTCGGTTCTTTACTTCCGGCCATCACAATTTCGATAGCCTGCATAGCACCACGTCCACGTACATCACCGATGACTGGATGCTTTGCAGCCATTGCAGTTAATGCGGAGTGAAGGATTTCACCAATTTCACGTGCACGTTCGACAAGTTTTTCCTCACGGATTGCTTCCATGGCACCGAGTGCTGCCGCACATGCAATTGGATTTCCACCATAGGTTCCACCAAGTCCACCAACATGGGAAGAATCCATAATTTCTGCACGCGCGGTTACCGCTGCTAGTGGAAGCCCGCCGGCAATTCCTTTTGCGGTCACAATCATGTCCGGCTCAACACCCTCATCTTCGACAGCAAAGTAATTTCCTGTGCGAGCAAAACCAGTTTGAACTTCGTCCGCGATAAAGACGATTCCATGTTGAGTTGCGTACTTACTTAAGCCAGGTAAGAAACCTTTTGGCGGAACAATAAATCCACCTTCGCCTTGGATTGGTTCAATAATGATTGCAGCAACATTATCTGCGCCAATTTCTTTCTCAATCTTATGCATTACATCTTCAAGCGCATCTGCCGCCATAGTCGAAGCATCACCGTTCCAGCGATATGCATATGGCATTGGCATGCGATAAATCTCATTAGCAAATGGGCCAAAGCCTTCTTTGTATGGCATGTTTTTTGCAGTCAGTGCCATCGTGAGGTTGGTGCGACCGTGATAAGCATGCTCAAAGACAACAATTGCTTGGCGCTTTGTGTAGTGGCGGGCGATCTTGATTGCATTCTCAACAGCCTCTGCGCCAGAGTTCTGCAGAATGGATTTCTTCTTAAATTTTCCAGGAGTTAACTCATTGAGAGCTTCACATACTTCTATATATCCAAGGTAAGGCGCCGTCGTAAAGTTTGTGTGCGTAAATGCTTTGACTGCTTCTTGTACACGCGATACAACGCGAGGGTGTGAGTTTCCTACAGTGACAACACCGATACCTGAACCAAGATCAATAATGCGGTTGCCATCGAGATCTTCCATGATGGCACCATCTGCTCGAGTGATAACCGCTGGAAAGGCCATACCAAGTCCTGCTGATACGGCTTCTTTACGACGTGCAATGGCCTCGGCAGATTTGGGACCTGGAATCGCAGTAACAATATGGCGCGATTGCGGGAGAGGACCCTGTGCTTGAAGGCTTGAAGTCATGGATTAATCATAGAGCCTTGGATAAATCAGGCAGGCCGAGAAGTTAGGCTTGGCGGTATGAGTACAGGTGATCTTCGAAACATTGCGCCTCTTTTGGATGCCTATCTCACATACTTTGAAACCAACCACCTGCCATTTACGATCCCAGGTCATAAACAGAAAGCGGCTCGCTTAGATGCAGGACTTGGTTCACTCGTAGACCTCGATATTCCACTCTATGGTGGCTTAGATGAAATTAAGTTAACAAATAAAGTTCTAATAAAAGCTGAAGGGCTCGCTGCCGAGTTTTGGGGGGCTGACTTTGCTCGTTTCTCAACCGGCGGTTCAACACATGCCAATCAGGCGGTCATTCTGGCCCTTGGAAAACCTGGCGACAAAGTTGCACTTAGTCGTACCGCACATCGATCGGTATTGAGTGCACTGGTGCTTGCCGGTCTTGAACCATTGTGGCTCACACCTGAGATTGATTCTGTAACAGGTGTTCCGACTGGAATACCACTTTCTGAATTTGAGCGAGTACTTCCGCAAAAACCAATTGCACTTTTGCTTACCGAACCCGGTTATCTTGGAACGCTCTCTGATATTCGATCACTAGTTACTGCAGCACATGCAGAATCAATTCCTGTAATCATCGATGCGGCATGGGGTGCCCACTTTGGTTTTCACCCAGACTTGCCAGCACATGCGCTGCAGATGGGTGCTGATGCACTGGTAACAAGTGTTCACAAAGCGTTACCTGGATATAGCGCCTCAGCACTTCTCCTCGCGCAGACAAGATTCTTAAGCGCCGATCGACTCGAACAAAGTTTTGAAACTACGCATACAACTTCTCCTGCAGGTGCACCTCTTGCCTCTATTGATGCTGTGCGTGCACTCTTGCAAACTCAAGGGACACACCTCTTAAATGAGTTGCTAAAAAATGTAGCCCGGTTTAAAGAAATTGTGCAGAAGGAGTTTTCACTCCCCATTTTTCTTAACGCCTCTGACTTTCCGCAAGGAAGATTTGATCCCACAAAAGTTGTTCTTCGTGCTAACCAATTAGGTTTCTCTGGAATTGATCTGGAAAATGCCCTGGGCGAGCATGGAATCCGAGTCGAGATGGCAGATAGCGACACTGTTGTATTCCTTGCCACACTGGCTGACTCTGCAGAAGTTTTCGATCAACTTGCGCAGATAGTTATCGAGATTACACAGCGACTACAGGGAACTTCTCGCCCTAGTGCTACCGCCCTCAGTTGGTCGGTGGTTCCACAAGTGAAAATATCAATGCGTGAGGCTTACTTTGCGACAACTGAAATGGTTTCAGAACGTGAGGCAATCGGTCGAATAAGTGCTGATCTGATTGCCCCCTATCCCCCAGGTGTTGCAGTTGTTGCGCCAGGAGAAATTCTCACAGATCAGATTGTGACTGGGTTAAGGCAATCTAAAGATGCAGGTGTACGCATTGCATATGCAACAGACCCAACGTTGAGCAAGTATCGGGTTGTTATCTCGTAACAAAAAAATTAAAGCGTGCGGTGAACTTTGTGCTGTGCTGCTTGCGCTACAGGTCGTATCACCATCGAATCAATATTGAAGTGCTCTGGCAACATCACACTCCATCTAATTGCTTCTGCCACATCTTCTGCTGTAAGTGGCGATTCAACACCTTCATACACTTTTGCCGCACGCGCGACATCGCCGCTGAATCTCACCTTTGCAAACTCTTCTGTCTTGACCATCCCCGGTGCTATTTCAGTAACTCGAATCGGTAATCCATTGAGTTCTAGGCGCAAAGTGCGAGCAAGGGCTGTCTCGGCATGTTTAGCAGCAACATAGCTTCCACCATTTTCATAGGCAGCATGTCCAGCCGTCGAAGAGATAATCACAATGTGGCCCTGATCTTGCATCAGCGGCGCAAAGGCTTTGACCATTCTGACTGTTCCAACAACATTGAGATCATATGTTTTTCGCCAGATTTCTGGATCTGAATCAATAACGGAAGAGGCATCAAAGGCTCCACCTGCACAGTTGATCAGGACTCTCACATTGCGATCTGAGCAATTAAGAACAAGTTGGTCCACACTTGCCTGATCAGTAATATCTAGATGATGGGCTGTAATCGCACTATTTTCTTTTGCCAGTGATTCAAGGCGATCAACTCTTCGCGCGCATGCAATCACATCAAATCCAGAATCAGCCAAGGCTCGCGCAGTTGCAGCCCCGATACCGCTGCTTGCGCCCGTAACGATCGCGCTATTTCGTGCTGCCATTAGCTGACTCGAAACCACACGGTTGTTGCTGCAGGCAGCACAAAGCCATCGAGTGGGGCAGATGAATGCAGTATCTCTTTAGCGGCAAAGGCATGAGAGTGTGCACGGAAGTTGATCATGCAATTCCATCCTCCAGGGCGAGAAAAGTGAAGTACTTCCCTGTTCTTTGTTTCATGCCACATCAACAACTCTTCACTTTGCAATTCTTTACGAAGTGCCAGTGCCTTGCGATAAATCTCAAGTGGAGTGCCGGCTACGCCATCTTGTGCGGCTACGTTGACTGTTGCAAACCACTCCGGTTGTGGAAGATGTGATCCCCCTGATCCAAATCCGTAGGACGTTCCAGATCCGGTCCACGGTAGGGGAACTCGACAACCGTCTCTGCCTTTTTCAGTAAAGAGATTTCCTGCATATGCTGGGTCTTGAATTTGATCATGTGGAATATCAGTAACTTCATGAAGACCTAACTCTTCTCCTTGATACATATATGTGCACCCAGGAAGTGCGAGAATAAACATTGTTGCCGCAAGAGCTGCACGTGTGCCAACTTCGCGATCGAGTGGATGTGTGAGCCCATCGGCTAAGAGCCACTTCTTTTCATTGACGACTGGATGCAATCCATATCGAGTGGCATGGCGAATTTTGTCGTGATTAGAGAGCACCCATGTCGATGAAGAGCGATTTTTGTCTGCAATTTCAAGTGACTTCTGCACAGTATCTTTGTAATCAACTGGATCAAATTTGGCATCAAGAAATGCGAAGTTAAATGCTTGGCCAAGCGTTTTCTCGCTTGCATAGAGCGGCATTCTTTCAATAGGCACATTGGCTTCAGCAACTGCTACTCGTGGTGGGTCATACTCATTAAAGACCTTGCGCCACTCTTTATAGACTTCAAATAGCTCTGTTCGATCAAATAAAACGCCCTTGCCATCAAGTTGTGGATTTTCGTACCCGAGCGTTGGTTGACTACGAAGTGGTTCAGAGAGATCTTTCTTCATCGCATGAGCAACATCAACGCGGAAGCCATCAACTCCACGATCTGCCCAGAAACGCAGAGTCTTAATGAAATCAGCTTCTACCTCAGGGTTATCCCAATTCAGATCTGGTTGTTCTGGAGCAAAGAGGTGGCAGTACCACTGACCGAGTTTTCCATCTTTTTCAGTAATCCGAGTCCAAGCAGAAGGTGCAAAGTGTGAAGGCCAATCTGATGGTGGAAGTTCACCATTCTTACCTTTTCCATCTCTAAAAATATAACGTGCGCGCTCTGGTGATCCGGGATCAGAGTTGAGAGCATCGATAAACCACTGATGACGATTAGAAGAGTGATTTGGAACAATATCCACGAAGACGCGAATTCCAACGTTGTGAAGGGCTGTCAGCATTTCATCGAAGTCATCGAGCGTTCCGAGTTTAGGATCCACATTTCGATAATCATCAACATCGTATCCACCATCTGCCAAAGCCGATGGGTAAAAGGGGCTTAACCACACAGCATCAAGTGAGAGTGATTTTAAATATTTTACTTCTGAGGTAATTCCTTTGAGATCGCCGATTCCATCGCCATTTGAGTCTTTAAAGCTACGTGGATAGATCTGATACACCGCGGCCTGACGCCACCAATTAGCATCTTTAGACAAGCTCATCGAAATATAACCTCCACGAATTTCGGCTAATACTAGTCCTTATTGAGCTCTAAGAGCTTGATCGCTGCAACCGCACTATCAAATCCTTTATCTTCCGTGCTATCAGGTCGCCCACTTCGCGCGATTGCTTGCTCAAGCGTGTTACACATCAAAACTCCGAAGCCAATTGGTCGGCTAAATTTCAACGACACATCAAGAATTCCCTGGGTTACACCTTGGCAGACATAATCAAAGTGCGGTGTCTGACCTTCAAGAACGAGCCCTAGGGCAACAACTGCGTCATATCCTTCTTCAAAGGCAAACTGTGCGGCGAGTGGAATTTCAAATGAGCCAGGTACGTATGTAGTTCTCACATCTGTAATTCCAGCGCCCTGCAATGCGCGCTTTGCGCCGGCAACGAGATCATGACAGATATCAAGGTGCCAACTTGAAGAGATGATCGCAACTCGAGCCTGTGGCAGTTGTGGCAGCACAATCTTTGGGGCATTTCCTGACATTTCTATCTCCCTAGCCTTTGGTGACCAAGTTTAGTCGCCTTCGTATCAAGATACTTTTGATTAAATTCATTCGCCTGGATATCAAGGCTCTTCACTGTTGTTGCAATTCCAGCGTTTACAAGCGCAGCAATCTTCTCAGGATTATTTGTCATGACCGTAACATCGTTTAATCCGAGCCCTTTGATAATTTCAATTGCATCGCTCCACTCGCGAGAATCCACTTGGTGACCTAGCGCAAGATTGGCATCAACGGTATCAAGGCCTTCATCCTGTAAACGATAAGCCTTTAACTTCTCTGATAAGCCAATCCCACGACCTTCATGATTGCGTAAGTAGATAACATAACCCGAGCCCTGTTCGATGATTGCTTGCTTCGCGAGTTCGAGTTGATCTCCACAATCACATCGCTGTGAACCAAGTACGTCACCGGTAAAGCACTCTGAGTGAATACGAATGTAGGTTGGCTTTGATTTGATCTCAGGATTGAGTGCAAGAATTACATGCTCGCGTTGGCGCAGGGCCGAATGTGTTGCAATCTTCCACATCTGGCCATCGATAGGAAGATCTACCCACTCTAAATCAAAAGGGGCTGGTTCAACCGCTGTGAAATTCTCACTGTAATAAAGAGCCAAATCTGCAATAGCAATCATTGGAATCTGATGTTCGGTCGCAAATGCTTCAAGGCTTGCACCGCGCGCCATTGACCCATCTAAATTCACAATTTCAGAAAGAAGTGTGTGCTCTGAAGTGCCACTGAGTTGTGACAGTGCAATTCCTGCCTCAGTGTGGCCTTGGCGACCACGCAGAACTTCCTGATGTGCCACTAGTGGATATATGTGGCCCGGTCTGATCAGATCTCGAGGTGTTGTGGTCGATTCACTTAATGCCTTAATTGTTCGAGCGCGCTCTGTTGCACTGACCCCTGTTGTAATTCCAGGTGCGTAATCAACTGCAACAGTAAATGCAGTTCTGCGTTTATCTTCATTATTTTCAACCATTAATGGAAGTGCTAGCTCACGTGCTCGTGATTGTGTGAGAGCAACACAGAGAATTCCAGTTGTATATCTGACCATAAACGCAACTTTTTCTGCGGTTGCCTGCTCTGCCAGGAGCATGAGATCTCCTTCATTTTCGCGATCAAGATCATCTACGACAATGAGGAACTCTCCTCGTGCATAGCGCTCTAACGCTTCGGGGATCGAAATCATTGGCATGCTCATCGCTTCTCCAACAATCT
>CAZNUC010000012.1:0-29571 GCA_964576165.1 uncultured Candidatus Planktophila sp.
GGTTCTTCCTTAAGGTAAATATCTTTTTCTTTATCTTTATGTGGCTCCGTGCATCTCTACCGAGACTTCGCTACGACCAATTTATGAAGTTTGGCTGGAAGGTTTTGATTCCCGCCTCACTAATCTGGATCTTGACTGTTTCGACACTTCGCGTTATTCAACAAGAAGGTGCATCTCGTACCGTCCTCATTGCATTCGTGCTCGGATTAGTTCTTATTGGTTTTGCTATCACTTCACTCTTTGAACGGAGCAAAAAGAAGTCAGAAGAACCTATGGCGCAAGGCAAAGCTCCTGATTTCCCAGTTCCTTCACTTCCTGGAGTTTCCTCAATCAACGTTTCAGCACAGACAGGGGGCGATCGTGAGTAATTCAATCGAGCCAAAGAAAAGTGGCGCCGCCCAGAACGTTGATGATGTCTCATTCGTTGAGGTAAATCAGCCTGGACCAGCCCCACTGAGTCAGCAAGCAAAGGGATTTTGGGTCACATTCCAATCAATGTTCAAGAAGAACCTCACCGTTGCATATCCAGATGTGAAGGCACCAACAGAAGAGCGTTTCCATGGTCGCCACCAACTCAATCGCCATCCAGATGGTCTTGAAAAGTGCATCGGCTGTGAATTATGTGCATGGGCATGCCCAGCAGATGCGATCTTTGTTGAAGGCGCTGATAACACCCCCGATAACCAGATGTCACCAGGGGAGCGATACGGCAAGGTCTATCAAATCAATTATCTTCGCTGTGTTTTCTGTGGTCTATGCATTGAGGCATGTCCAACACGTGCACTCACAATGACAAATGAATATGAACTCGCAGATAGTTCACGCGAGAAGTTGATATTTGAAAAAGAGGATTTACTCGCTCCATTGCGTGCAGGAATGCTGCAACCACCTCATCCAATGTATCCAGGAACGACTGATAAAGATTATTACAATGGGGCTGTTACAAGTGCGCATCCTTCCCAAGAAGGGAAGTCTCAGTAATGTTAGAAATTGCAACACCAGAAACGATTATGTTCTGGGCACTTGCTCCACTTTCAGTGATTGCAGCACTTGGAATGCTTGTTGTTAAAAAGGCTGTTCACTCAGCAATTTTGCTTGCCTTGGTTATGGTCACGTTAGCGATCTTCTTCATCGCACAAGGTGCTGTATTCCTCGGCGTTGTGCAGATTGTTGTTTACACAGGCGCGGTAATGATGCTCTTCCTATTTATCTTGATGCTCGTTGGTGTTGATTCATCAGATTCTCTCACCGAGACGATTAAAGGCTTGAGATGGATTGCCATCGCAGCAGCTCTTGGCTTTGGTGGACTCATGATCGCTCTGATTGCTCGCGCAACACTTGGGCGCACTGCTATCGGCCTTGAGATCGCAAATTCTGACGGCAACGTAGAAGGAATTGCGATGTTGCTCTTCTCAGATTATGTACTGCCATTTGAAGTAATTTCAGCGCTACTCATTACAGCCGCACTCGGTGCAATGGTCCTAGCTCATCATCAACGAACCAATCGTCGACCAAGTCAGCGCGAACAGGCGATCGCTCGCTTTCGTACCGGCTCACTCAGCGATGCCGCCGGCCTTCCTGGCCCAGGTGTCTACGCTCTGCATAACGCCGTTGATGTTCCAGCACTTCTTCCAGATGGAACTCCTGCACCAACATCTATCTCTGCAACGCTCAAGGCGCGTGGGGACGTTATTGAATCTGCACCGTTTCAACTCGATGTCGTTGACCCAACCATCAAAGAGGAGAAGTAAGTGGATCCATATAACTACCTCTACCTCGCAGCCCTTCTCTTTACAATCGGAGCAGTGGGAGTGGTCATCCGTCGCAATGCAATTGTCGTTTTCATGTGCATTGAATTGATGCTTAATGCAGGAAATCTCACTCTTGTGACCTTCTCTCGCATGAATGGCAATCTCAATGGCCAGGTAATCGCATTCTTTACAATGGTTGTTGCTGCATGCGAAGTTGTTGTTGGCCTTGCAATTATTGTTGCGATCTATCGCTCCCGTCGTTCGGCATCAATTGATGATGCAAGTTTGTTGAAGCGATAACGATGGTTACTTCAAGCTCGCTCGTTTACCTCATCGGTCTGCCCCTATTCGGCGCGGTGCTTCTACTGCTGATGGGTCGCAAGGCTGATAAGTGGGGCCACCTATTTGCCACAGCGATGTCAGCTGGTTCATTTGTTCTCGGCCTTCTTCACTTCTTTGCAATGACTAATCGTTCTGAAGAAGAGCGTCCAATCACTCAAACTCTCTTTACCTGGATCGAAGCCGGTGACTTTAAGGTTGATGCAGCACTTCTTCTCGATCAACTCTCTATCTGCTTTGTTCTACTCATTAGCGGAGTGGGAACTCTGATTCATATTTACTCCATCTCTTACATGTCTCACGATGAAAATCGTCGACGTTTCTTTGCCTACCTCAACCTCTTTGTCGCTTCGATGTTGCTTCTGGTACTTGGAAATTCATATCTCAACCTTTATGTCGGTTGGGAAGGCGTGGGCCTTGCCTCATACCTCCTTATTGGTTTCTGGAATCAGAAGCCGGCATATGCAACTGCCTCAAAGAAGGCATTTGTTATGAACCGTGTTGGTGATATGGGTCTGACGATTGCAATCATGATCGCCTTTGCAACTATGGGCACCGTCTCATTTGATGGTGTGAAAGAAGCCGTTGACCGCGTTGGCACTCCAACTCTTACGGCGATGGGAATTATGTTATTAGTTGCTGCTGCTGGAAAATCGGCACAGTTCCCGCTGCAAGCATGGCTTGGCGATGCGATGGCGGGACCTACCCCTGTATCTGCGCTCATTCACGCCGCAACAATGGTGACGGCCGGTGTCTATCTCATCGTGCGCTCTAACTTTGTCTTTGATGCTGCGCCAACTGCGCAACTCTTAGTTGTTATCGTCGGTGCGATCACTCTGATCTTTGGTGCGATTATCGGTATGGCAAAAGATGACATTAAGAAAGCACTTGCTGCATCTACTATGTCGCAGATCGGATACATGATTGTTGCAGCCGGACTTGGGCCTGCAGGATATGCCTTTGCAATCATGCACCTTCTTACACACGGTTTCTTCAAAGCCGGAATGTTCCTCGGTGCAGGTTCAGTGATGCATGGCATGAATGATGAAGTAAATATGCGCAAATATGGTGGCCTTCGCAAAATGATGCCAATTACATTTGCCACCTTCGGACTTGGATACCTAGCAATCATTGGCGTTCCACCTTTCGCAGGTTTCTACTCGAAAGATGAAATTATTGCGACTGCATTTAATTCAGGCGGTGCTCAAGGAATAATTCTTGGAAGCGTGACTCTCCTTGGCGCTGTAATTACGGCGTTTTACATGACTCGTGTCATGGTCCTTACATTTTCAGGTAAGCCGCGTTGGGATGATGGAGTTCATCCTCATGAGTCGCCAGCGCTTATGTGGCTGCCTATGGCGCTATTGGCTATCGGTTCAGTCACGGCTGGATACTTATTTACACAAGGTGAAGCTCTTGTTCATTGGCTCTCTCCATTATTTGCAAAGAAGGGCGAGTACGACGAGCTCATGCCACATAGCGTCGTCACAGTTCTTGCAATCACAGCGGTAATTATCGGTGTTACAGCAGCGCTAATGAAGTATCAATTTAAGAGCGTTGATTCAGTCGCACCAACAGATGTGTCACTGGCAACTCGTCTTGCTCGTAATGATCTTGGTCAAGATGTAGTTAACGAGGCTCTCTTTATGCGACCTGGACAAGCCCTCACAGAAGGAATTGTTGCAATCGATGAGAAGGTGGTTGATGGAGCAGTTCGAGGCATCGGCGCAATGACAGTTGGATCAGGCGCTACTCTTCGACGCACCCAGTCAGGGTATGTGCGTTCATACGCCGCCTTGATTCTTCTCGGAGCGCTCGTCCTTCTCGCTGGAATTTGGGTGGTGACTCAATAATGACTCTGACAATCATTATGTTATTGCCGCTCGTTGGAGCTGGGTTAATTGCAATTCTTCCTTCGGCGCAAGAGCGTCTGGTTAAGCAAGTGGCGTTAGCCACCACAATAATTGTGGCCGCAGCAACGATCGTCAAAGCTTTGAACTTTAACGTTGATAATACTGAACTGCAATTTCGCCAGAGCTATTCATGGATCTCATCATTTGGAATCAACTGGGCTCTTGGCGTTGACGGCATCGCACTCATACTTATCTTGATGTCAGTAATTCTTGCCCCAATTGTGATTCTTGGTGGTTGGAATGAATCTGAAGGTGGACGATTTAGCGTCAAGACTTTCTATATCTTGATCCTTGTTCTTGAAACAATGGTCATCGGTGTATTTGCAGCGACAGATCTCTTCCTCTTTTATGTCTTCTTCGAAGCGATGCTTATTCCGATCTACTTCCTGATTGGTGGATACGGCAGCGGAGAACGCGCCGCAGCCGCGGTGAAATTCCTGCTGTACAGCCTCTTTGGTGGCCTGCTCATGCTCGCCTCAATTATTGGACTCTTCGTTATTTCTGGACAGAACGGTGAAGTCACCTTCGACATCACAAAACTATCTGAGCTTCACACAGGCATGAGTGCATCAACCCAAAATCTTCTCTTCTTAGGATTCTTTATCGCCTTTGCGATCAAAGCACCGTTGTGGCCGTTTCATACCTGGCTTCCAGATGCGGCCAAGAGTGGTTCTGCCGGAACATCAATTCTGCTCCTTGGAATTCTCGACAAGGTAGGAACCTATGGAATGATCCGTTTCTGCCTTGAGATTTTCCCTGATGCGAGCAAGACATTTACTCCACTCATCATCGTTCTCTCGTTGATTTCAATTCTCTACGGAGCATTTCTGGCGATCGGTGCAAAAGATATTAAGCGCCTGATTGCATACACATCGATTTCACACTTTGGATTCATCACACTTGGAATCTTTGCAATGACCACGCAGTCACAAGCTGGTGCAACCCTGTATATGTTCAATCACGGCTTCTCCACCGCAGCGCTCTTCTTGGTGGCTGGCTGGATGATTCTTCGCCGTGGTTCATCAACAATTTCGGACTTTGGTGGCCTACAACGGATCACTCCGATCATGGCATGGTCTTTCTTTATCGCTGGATTATCAGGTCTGGCGCTGCCGGGACTTTCAAGCTTTGTCAGTGAATTTCTTGTCTTGGTCGGTACCTACACAAGGTATCCAGTGGCTGCAATCCTCGCGACATTTGGAATCGTTCTCGCCGCACTTTATATTTTGATTCCAGTTCAACGTGCTCTCCATGGCACAACAACTCCAGGTAATGAGAACCTCAAAGATCTTAATCTGCGCGAAAAAATTGCAATTGCTCCGGTTATCGCAATTATCGTCTTCCTTGGTTTCTATCCATCGCCACTTCTCAAGATTATTAATCCAGCGGCTGCACACATTGTGCAACAACAGGGGTATAGCGATCCTGCACCAACGATGAACGGAGGAAAGTAAGTGAGTACATTTATTACTCCAGTTCTTAACTATGCAATGTTGGCACCAATTTTGGTCGTACTTGCAGGTGCACTCATCGGTGTTCTGATCGAGGCATTTGCTCCACAACGATCACGCAGTTCATCTCAGCTTATACTCGCAGTCTTTACTTTAATTGTTGCGTTGCTAGTGCTGATTCGTACTCGCGGAACGTATTCAAATAAAGCCGCGATGAATTCAGTGACCTTTGACGGTGCTGGCTATCTTCTGCAAATGAGCATTCTGATTATTGCCCTCATTGCAATTCTGCTCTTGGCAGATAGCGATAAGTTCGCAGCAGCGCCAACTGCCGCTCCAGGATCTGATGAAGAGCGACAGGCACAGGCTGCCAACATTCGAGTGACTGAGATTTACCCACTGACGCTATTTGCCATCGCGGGAATGCTTCTCTTCACAGTCTCATCCGATCTCATCACACTCTTTGTCGCTTTGGAAGTTCTCTCCTTGCCGCTCTATCTCATGGCCGGTCTTGCGCGACGTCGTCGCTTGGCTTCACAAGAAGCAGCGCTTAAGTACTTTCTTCTAGGCGCATTTTCATCTGCATTCTTCCTATTCGGAATCGCTTATTTATATGGATATTCAGATTCAATTACCTTTTCAGGTATTGCCGCCGCGATTACGGGCGGATCGGCCAACGATGTATTCCTATTGATCGGTATCTCCTTTGTGAGCGTGGGCTTGCTCTTTAAAGTCAGCGCTGTTCCATTCCACTCATGGGCACCAGATGTTTACCAAGGGTCACCAACGGCAGTGACCGCATTTATGGCGGCAGCAACTAAGGTTGCAGCCTTTGGTGCAATGCTCCGCATTTTCTATGTCGCCTTCGCCGGCGATGTATGGCAGTGGCGTCCAATGCTTACTGCAGTCGCTCTTGTCACAATGGTCTTCGGTTCACTTGTTGCTATATCCCAGCGTGATGTAAAGAGAATGCTCGCCTACTCTTCAATTGCACATGCAGGATTCTTGCTTTCAGGAATAATTGCACTCAATAAATCAGGTCTTGATGCCACAATTTTCTATCTCTTTGCATATGGCGTTGCAACTGTCGGAGCCTTTGCCATCGTCTCACTCGTCTCTGATTCATCAGGTGAGGTAAGTGATCTCAATCGCTGGGCTGGACTTGGAAAACGATCACCGTGGATTGCGACATCCTTTGCTTTTCTTCTACTTACCTTTGCGGGAATTCCACTGACCAGCGGATTCGTTGGAAAGTTCTCAATCTTCTCAGCCGCCTACGAGAGTGGAAATACAGCGATTCTGATTACCGGCGTTCTCTCATCAGCGATCGCCGCATTTTTCTATATCCGCATAGTTGTTCTCATGTTCTTTAAAGATCCTGTTGAAGATGGAACAAGTGTTGTAATTCCATCGATCTATACACGGATCACTATCGTCACTTCTCTGATCATCACATTGGTACTTGGAGTTTTTCCAGCGCCAGTTCTTGATTACATTACTCAAACTGCTTTCTTCCTTCGCTAATGGCATCTTTCGGTATCCCAGATCTTTCACCAGCGCTTGAAGCGGATCTTGCGAAGCGAATGGCTGAGGTGGAGGCTCTTCTCCGACTACAGATCGAGGGTAAATACCCGCTCGTTATTGAAACCTCACGCCATTTAGTTGAGGCAGGGGGAAAGCGTCTTCGCCCTCTACTTACTTTGATTACATCGCATTACGGAGATCCATCGGCGCACGGAATTATTGAGGCAGCGGTGGTCTGTGAATTAACACATGTAGCAACCCTGTATCACGATGATGTAATGGATGAGGCACCGTTACGTCGCGGAGTTGAAAGTGCGAATAATCGATGGGGAAATACGGTTGCGATCTTGACCGGTGATTATCTCTTCGCGCGCACCTCAGATATGTTGGCAGATTTAGGTCCAGCCGCGGTTCATCTTCAGGCGCAGACGTTTGAGCGTTTAGTGATCGGGCAGATTATGGAGACACAAGGACCGGTAGATGGAGCAGATCCGCTACAACACTATTTAGGAGTCGTTGCAGATAAAACTGGATCACTCATTGCAGCTAGCGCTAAATTTGGCGCAATGCTTGCAGGCGCACCTCGCGAGCAAACCAACGCACTTGCTGCCTTCGGCGAAAAGATTGGTATCACATTTCAATTAGTTGATGATGTCATCGATATCGCAAGCCAATCACATGATTCTGGTAAGACACCGGGCACTGATCTCAAGGAGGGTGTACCAACTTTGGTGACACTCAATGTCATGAGTTCTTCCCGTGCGCAAGATCGGGAACTACAGGAGCTACTTAAGGGACCAATTGCTGATCAGGATGTTGTGGATCAGGTGCTAGATCAGCTCCGCCAACACCCAGCGTTGGAAGAGTCTCGCGAGCAGATTTTAACTATTGCTAATGAAGCACGAACACTTTTGGGGCCTCTACCGCTCAATGATGCAACCAGCGCACTCTTTTCACTATGTGATGCTGTGATCGATCGTTCTTCCTGACTTAACTAAATCAAGAGCAAGAGCAACGAGTGCGATCCAAATAATAACAAAGCCAATCCAACGCGCAGCAGGCATATCTTCATTGAAATACCAGACACCAATCGAAAATTGAATAGTCGGTGTGATGTACTGCAAAAGACCGATGAGGGTAAGCGGCAATCTGTTAGTCGCACCGTTAAAGAGTAAGAGTGGAATGGCAGTGACTGCGCCTCCACCGATGAAGAGAAGAGTAATTTTCCACGAGATCCCAAATTGGCCCTCGCCCTGATTTCCAAGCCAGATTAAGTAGGCCAGGTAGGCACCACTTGAAATAAGTGTCTCGATTGATAACCCTTCGAGTGCCCCAAGACCTAATTGTTTCTTTACTAAACCGTAGCCACCCCACGAGAATGCAAGGCCCAAAGCAATCCATGGCAGACGACCGTAATCCAGGGTCAGAACAGCAACTCCAAGAGTTGCCACTCCAACAGATAGCCATTGAAGCGGCCTCATCTTCTCTTTGAGGATAAGTACACCGGTAGCAATTACAACAATGGGGTTGATGTAATAACCAAGAGAAGCTTCAACGACATGACCAGAAGTTGCGGCATAGATATAGATAATCCAATTGATTGAGATCAGTATCGAACCTAAGAAAAGTCCTGCCACAATCTTTGGTCGTTTCAAAAGAGTCAAAGTTGATTTAAGAGTTTTGGTCAGCCATAAAATAATGAAACAGAAAACTAAAGTCCATACAGCGCGATGGGAGACAATCTCAAGAGGACTTGCAGGATCTAGCAGTGGCCAATAAATTGGAAAGAGACCCCACAGCGTATAAGCGCTCACTCCAAAGACTAGGCCGAGGCTTCGTACCTTTGCCTTCTCTTCTCTCATTGCTATCTAAAGTTCACAAATTGAACAGCAAAGTCCCATTTGCCATCTTTAATCATCGCGATTGCATCTTGAAGATCATCTTTGCTCTTACTTGTTACTCTCAACTCATCGCCCTGAATCTGGCTTTTAATAGATTTTGGACCCTCATCACGGAGAAATTTTGCAATCTTCTTGGCATTTTCTGTAGAGATACCTTCTTTGAGAGGGCAAGAGATTTTGTAGATCTTTCCAGATAGTTGTGGCTCACTTGGATCGATATGTTTGAGCGAAACTCCTCGTTTGATCATCTTATCTTTTACAACATCAAGTGTTGCCTTTGCGCGCTCTTCGGTATCTGCTTCAATATTTATCTTCTCTCCAGCCATTTCAATCTTAGCGCCAGTATTTTTGAAATCAAATCGAGTATCAATCTCACGAATTGCTTGATTGATCGCGTTATCGAGCTCCATACGATCGATCTTTGACACTACATCGAAACTGGAATCTGCCACAGGTGGACCCTCTGCTTTCTTTGGTAAAGCTAGCCAATCGAATGAAGAATCGCCTCGGCCATTGTCGGTGTTGGATATGAAGATTGAGTTCCAAGTCTAGTGACACTATCTGATGCACAAGCGCATCCCAAGGCGATTGCTCTCCTCTCGTCCATTCCTAGTGCTAGGCCTACCGAAAACGCACCAACAAAGGCATCTCCTGCACCTGTGGTGTCGATTGCTGTGACCCTTGGAGCACTCACACGTTCGATTCGACCATCAAGAGTTGTAAAGGCTGCACCTTGATCTCCAAGAGTGACAGCAAGGCGCGTCTTTAACGTTGCTGCTAGTTGAAGAATAATTTCATCACTCGTAGGTTCAAGACCTTCAGGATGCATACCGGCGAATTCACTCTCGTTAGGAATAATCCAATCACTTAAGGAGATAAGTTCAGGAGATATCGCAGCAAAAGGTGCAGGATTTAAAACAGTGCGTGCACCAAATGATCGCGCTGTTGCAAAGGCTTGGGTTGTCACTTCCTGTGGGATCTCAAGTTGACCGATGACAACCGAGTACTCCTTCAAAGTCTCAAGTGCAGATTTAGCCTCTGCGGGAGTCATAGCGTTATTGGCACCTGGAACGCAGATAATTCGGTTACTTCCGTCGGGTTCTACCCAAATCGGAGCAACGCCACTAGCGCCGGCAGTCCGTGACA
Organism: uncultured Candidatus Planktophila sp.; assembly: GCA_964576165.1. Classification (GTDB taxonomy): domain Bacteria; phylum Actinomycetota; class Actinomycetes; order Nanopelagicales; family Nanopelagicaceae; genus Planktophila. The sequence goes on from CAZNUC010000012.1 coordinate 10,026, forward strand.
CGAAAGTTACATCTATACCTTGCTCTTGGAAATTAGAGAGAGTAGTGTCTCCGAATACATCGTTGCCTAAAGTATTAATCATCGAGACGGTTGCACCAAGACGTCTTGCCATTACTGCTTGGTTGGCACCTTTGCCACCAAAACCCAGTGCAAATGAATCACCAACTACGGTTTCGCCAGCATTGGGAACTTTTTTTGTATAAGCAACCATGTCAATCATTGTGCTGCCAACGACAACAACATATGGCTGCTTCGACATTTATTACTCCCCGCGACACGTAGAAATAAAAGCTGAACGCTCTAGACGGCAATGTACTCCACGAGATAGGTTATCTGCAATCGTTATCAGTAACGATTTTTCACACCGACAAGGAGGCCGGCGTTGTCAACTGTAACAATAACCGACGTCGCCAAACATGTCGGAGTTTCAGTTGCAACGATCTCTCGCCACCTCAGTGGATTCACAGTCCGTAACGAAGAAAAAATTCGTCAAGCAATCATTGAGTTGAATTATCGCCCGAGTGCGGCTGCACGAAATCTTAAATCAGGTCGCACCGGAATCATCGCCATAGTTGTTCCAGATATCACCAACCCATTTTTTGCATCGATTGTCGAAGGTGCAGAAGGCGCTGTTGGAGAAGATCGAATGATCTTGCTGGTAAATACTGGAGATTCGCGTCACCGGGAAGAGAAAGCCCTTGCTCAACTATTTGGTCGTGTTGATGGGGTCATTATGGCGCCGCTGACTGAAGATGAAGAGGGACCATCATTTTTTAGCCAGTTTGGATTACCAATCGTCTTTGTAGATCGAGTCACTCAAGATGGTGAAAAGTTCAGCACCGCCTTGACCGATAACGCAAAGGGCGCGACGATCGCCACGAACCACTTGATTGCCCTGGGACATAAAAAAATTGCAATGATTAGCGGTCCGCTAAGTACGACCCCCGGAAAGAAGCGAGCAGATGGCTTTAAAGCCGCTCTTAAAGAGTCTGGCTTGCCTTGCCAATATTTCATTGAATCTGATTTCAGCGAAGAGGGTGGATACGCAGCAATGTGCGCGCTTCTCGAGCGAGAGGATGCGCCGACGGCAGTCTTTACCGCCAATAATTTGATGACCATTGGCGCACTTCATGCCCTGCGCGATCGCGGGGTAACGGTACCAAGCCAGATTTCAATTATTGGATTTGATGATCTTGATTTTGCTGAATTGATGAGCCCTCCACTGACGGTGATCGCACGAGATGCGCGCCTACAAGGTGCACTGGCAATGGAGTTGATGATTAAGCAGCTAACAAACGGGGCTAGCACCCAACCTGAGCATTCAATGGTCGATGTACAACTTGTTGAGAGAGGATCGTGTGCACCTCCTCGGGAGATGCAGACGATCACTTTCAACAAGGTAGACCGTTGAGTAAACGAGTGATCACTCAAATAAACAAAAGGAGAAATACCGAATGCAGAAGAAACTTCTAGGCCGCTGGGGAGTAATTGCGCTTGCTGCAACCCTAACCGCCACAGTTGTTACCGGTTGCGGTAGCGATAGTGAAGAGGCATCTGAAAACCTCACAGGAACAATTGGAATCGCCTATAGCCTAGGTGGACGCGATGTTCCAGGGTTTAACCAGCTTGCATATATCGGAGTAGAACCACTACTCGCAGCAAATGAAGGACTTGAACTCATTGAGTCACAAGACAACCCAACAGCAACAGATGATCAGCGCGCTGAGCGTCTTCGTCTGATGGCACAAAAGGGTGCAAACCCAATCGTGGTTGTTGGATTCACATACGCTGCAGCACTTGCAAAAGTTGCTCCAGAATTCCCTGACACAACATGGGGAATCGTTGATGATTCATCTGTAACTGCACCAAACGTCCACAGCATTGTCTTTAAAGAAGAAGAAGGCTCATACCTCGTCGGTGTTGCAGCAGCTTTGAAGAGCAAGACAAACAATGTCGGATTCATCGGTGGAGTAAATACACCGTTGATCGCAAAGTTTGAGGCTGGCTTCATCGCCGGTGCAAAGGCTGTAAACGCAGATATCAAGGTTCAGTCAACTTACATCAGTAACTTCCCAGACTTCTCAGGATTTAACGATCCTGCAAAGGGATACGAAGCTGCTAAGGGTATGTACGAGAACGGCGCAGATGTTGTTTACGCAGCAGCTGGTGGAACCGGAACTGGTATGCACAAGGCAGCATCTGAGCTCGGAAAGTGGTCAATCGGCGTAGATGCTGACGAAGCGACTTACCCAGCACATGCTGATTACGTAACAACAATCCTTACATCAATGCTTAAGCGCGTTGACGTAGGTGTTGCAGCATTCGTTAAGGATGCACTTGCAGGCGTAGATACCGCAGGAGTTAAGACCTGGGGATTTGCTGAAGGCGGAGTTGGATACACCACAACAGGTGGATACATCGATGACCTCACTGCACAGATCGAAGAGTTCGCAGCAAAGATCGCTTCAGGTGAAGTTGTAGTTCCAACTGATCCAAAGGCATAAATCAATTAAGTAATGTGAAGTGCGCCGCTGACATGGCGGCGCACTTCGCACTTAAACAATAGAAAGAAGTCATACGTGGCAAATATTCTCGAAGTCGATGGAGTAGAGAAGAAGTATCCTGGCGTTATTGCTAATCAGGGAGTCTCGCTCCATGTTCGTGAAGGCTCGATTCACGCAATTATTGGTGAAAATGGCGCAGGAAAATCCACGCTGATGAAAATCCTTTATGGCCTAGTTCGCCCAGATGCAGGTGTCATTAAAGTTTTCGATAAAGAAGTTTCACTTAAATCCCCACAAGATGCGATCGCACTTGGTATTGGAATGGTCCACCAGCACTTTAAGTTAGCGGATAACGCAACGGTGCTCGAAAATGTCATTTTAGGAAGCGAGCCTTCTCGATTTGGATTTGTTATTAAATTTGATGAGGCGCGAAAGAAGTTGCTTGAAATCGCAGAGACCTATCAGCTAGATATTGATCCTGATGAATCAATCTCTAATCTCGGTGTTGGCGAACGTCAAAGAGTTGAAATTGCAAAGGTGCTTTTCCGTGGCGCAAAGATTCTGATCCTCGATGAGCCAACAGCAGTATTGGTTCCCCAAGAAGTTTCAGAACTCTTTACAAATTTGCGTGAACTTGTAAATAAAGGGCTCACAGTCTTGTTTATCTCTCATAAATTAGATGAGGTTCTCTCAATCGCTGATGACATTACGATCATGCGCCAGGGAACAACTGTTGCTTCCCGTAAGCCACACGATACAAATAAGAAAGAACTCGCAGAGTTAATGGTCGGTGGCGAACTACCTAAGCCAAAAGCTGGGATACAAAACATCAGTAGCAAAAGTATTTTGACTATAAAAGGTGCTTCTTATTCACGTGCAGATGGAAGAGAGATTCTTCGGGGAGTCAATCTAGATCTACATGGTGGCGAAATACTTGGCCTCGCCGGAGTTGAAGGAAACGGTCAGAGCGAACTTATTGAACTCATTATGGGTCTGGAGACATCATCGGCTGGAACCGTTGAAGTTCTTGGTCTTAATGCAGCGACTACACCTACTCGTGAAATTAGAAATGCTGGCGTCGGATATATTCCACAAGATCGCCAACGAGATGGTCTTCTCATGTCAGCACCGTTGTGGGAGAACCGCATTCTCGGCCACCAATTTTCAGAGCCGATGGCTAACGGTATGTGGGTAAATAAAGGTTCAGCGGCAGAAGACTCCAGACGAGTAGTTGAAGAGTTCGATGTTCGTACCCCCGGAGTCAATGTCTTGGCAAGTGCTCTATCAGGTGGAAATCAACAAAAATTTATTGTGGGACGCGAACTCAGCAGTGATCCGCACTTAATCATCGCCGCCCAACCAACTCGTGGTGTTGATGTTGGTGCTCAAGCAATTATTTGGGAGCAGCTGATGAAAGCGCGCACCCGAGGTGCTGGAGTTCTCTTGATCTCAGCAGATCTGGAAGAGCTCTTTTCACTCTCTGATCGGATAGCGGTGATCTATAGCGGAATTATTGTTTCAATTCTTAACCCTGCAACAACAACTGCTGAAGATCTAGGCCTAGCGATGACTGGAGCAATCAGCGCATGACAAAGAGCAGAATTTTTTGGGGCACACTCGCTCCAGTAGCGGCAATCTTAAGCTCATTAGTTTTTGTCTATATTATTTTGACAATCCGCGGCGTTAATCCGATAGACATTTTTTCAGAGATGATCTCTTACGGTTTCCAGCCACGAAACCTTGTCTCCGAACTCAACCAGACAATCGCTTATTACATGGCTGGAGTCGCTGCAGCCATCGGATTTAAAATGTTGCTCTTTAATATTGGTATCGACGGTCAGTATCGAATGGGTGCATTCTTTGGCGCAGTTGTTGGAGCGGCGGTAAACCTTCCTCCGATTCTGCATGTGACCCTCATCATTATCACCGCAATGCTTGCAGGTGGATTGTGGGCAGCAATTGCGGGATACCTTAAAGTTCGTCGTGGGGTATCTGAAGTTATTAGCAACATTATGCTCAACTTTATTGCCGCAGCGATCATCGCATTCTTGCTCAGCGAAGATCTGCTCGGAACACTGCCTGAGGGTTCACAGAATCTACAAACCAATCAGATTCCTCTCAGCGGTCAAATGCCAACCATAAAGGCCTTCGACGGGGAGATTTATTCATTCCTCTTTGTTGCAATCGCAGTAGGTATCGCTTACTGGATACTGCTCAATAAGACAGTCTTTGGTTTTAACCTTCGCGCTACTGGATTATCTTTTAGGGCGGCTCGATCAAGTGGCGTCAACGCACCAGGAATGATCTTTATTACAACCGTTCTATCTGGTGCAATCGCTGGTCTTGTTGGAATCGGAACCCTGCTCTCTGATACACATTCATACAGCATGGCATTTCCTGCTGGCTATGCATTTACGGGATTGGCTCTTGCGCTACTAGGGCGAAACCATCCTGTAGGGATTTTTTTCGCTGCCTTCCTCTGGTCATTCTTGGAGCGCACCGCACCTGTACTTGAATTCGAAGGAGTTCCACCAGAGATTGTCATCGTGATGCAGGGAACGATCGTTCTCTCCATCGTTGTTGCATATGAAGTGGTCGCACGGATCAATCTACGACAGCAACAGCGAGCCGTAGGAAAAGTCAATGCGGAAGCCTCTAGCCAAAAGGAATCACAGTAATGACTACTAAAACTCCTGAGAAGAAGAAGAGCAAGGCAAAGAAGTTCTTCACATCACCAGCCCGCATCACAATAGCGATTGCAGGTCTCTTCTTCATCATCTCACTCGTTGAGTGGGTAACGGGCGCGACAGATATCACTTCACCGGGCACATCGGGTGCGACTTTACGCTTCGCAATTCCGTTGTTAATGGCCGGGCTTGGTGGCTTGTGGGCTGAGCGAGTAGGTGTTATCAACATCGGTCTTGAAGGAATGATGATCGTCGGTACGTGGACGGCGGCATGGTTTGGATATCTACATGGACCGCTTGTTGGTTTTGCAGCTGCCGCAATTTTCGGATTAGCCTCTGGCTTCTTCCACGCAATTCTCACCGTAAAAATTGGTATTGACCAAGCAGTCTCTGGCCTTGCAATTAACCTCATTGCAGCCGGTGGAGCACGCTATCTCTCTGGAGTCTTCTTTCCTCCAGTAGGTGGAGACCGAACCGTGTCACCGCCAGTTGATTCGTTTCCGACCTTTACTATTCCAATCATCGCTCCACTTCTTGAAAAGATAGATGCTCAGAACATCTTCTTTATCTCAAACCTTGCAGGGGTATTGCACGGCTTTACAAAAGATCTCTCTCTTGTAACTGTGGCGCTACTTCTTCTTGTTCCGATTAGCTCATGGATTCTCTGGCGTAGTAAGTTTGGGCTACGGATGAGATTTTCCGGTGAGAACCCAATGGCGGCAGAGTCGCTGGGAATTAATGTATATCGAATTCGCTATATCGCGATTTCGGTTTCGGGAATGATGGCCTCTCTCGGTGGTGCTTACCTTGCTCTCGTGGCATCTTCTGTTTATCGTGAAGGGCAGACAGCGGGTCGAGGCTTTATCGGACTTGCAACTGTAATTTTTGGAAACTGGAGACCAGGTGGAGTTTTTGCCGGTTCAATGCTCTTTGGCTTTACCGATGCTCTACGAGTACGTCAAAGTGAATCGGTGATGTCACTCGTGATGGTGGCAGGAATAGTTGCGGGAATTTTGGGAATCTACTACTCAATTTCACGTCGCTGGAAGTTTGCGGCAATCTCATTGGGTATCGCCGCCTTTGGATTATGGGTCAATCAGCGTGTGGATCTCATTCCACAAGAGTTTGTTACCGTCTTTCCAAATTTTGCAACGCTGATAGTTCTTACCTTCTTGGCTCAAAGACTGACGCCGCCCGCAATGGCCGGCATGCCTTATCGCCGCGGCACGGAGTAAAGGACGATCATGACAATTGTTCATTGGGATACGCCTGTGCTTTCTACGGTAAGTCAGGTAGTACGCAGCGCCTCTCTTGTAAAGATTAACACTGAGAAGATTTCGGAAGTTGCAGACTGGATGGCCTACGAAGAGTTTGCAAAGCCTGATGGCTCGATGCTCTTTGACTTTGGTAACGACCCTGACGTAATCATGGATTTCACTTTGGTTGTGAACACAATGAACTTCGCCTTCACAGACTTTACGACTGGCGTGAAGTTTGAAACAGACTATATGGGTAAGCGTTGGTGTGACTCTGAGGCGATGCTCGCCTGCCTACACCGCGCAATCCACTCAGGGATTCCATTCTTTAGTGGAGAGTATCTAGCTAAGGTAACGCGGAAAGATCTTGAGTCTGTCTTTTCCGGAACAATTGAGATGCCGATGCTTGATGAACGAGTCACACTCTTTAATGAAGTAGGTCGAGTTCTCGTTGAGAAGTATCAAGGCCGCTATTCACGCTTTGTTCGCTCATGTGCACCTAAGCTCTATGCCGACGGAGACGGATTACTCGAGCGCCTAACAATTGAATTCCCTCGTTTCCGCGATGTCAGTAACTACCACGGCACCGATATACACATCTATAAGTTGGCCCAACTAGGAATCTGGGGAATGCACTTAGCGCTTTCTCCACGCGGGGCATGGAAGTTGGAAGATGCTGAAAAACTTAGCGCTTTTGCAGATTACATCGTGCCTGTCGGATTGCGCGTCATGGGGATTTTCGAATATGCCCCTGAATTAGAGAAGCAGATCAATTCACTCACAGAAGTTAAGCGCGATAGTGATGCAGAGATTGAATTGCGTGCAAGCTCAATTTTTGTAATTGCGAAGCTCACAGAAGAGATCAATAAACGACGCCAAGGAATGGAACCCTTGCTTCAGCCTCAGGTTGATTTCAGGTTCTGGAAGACGTATCACGCAACACATTGGCCCCATCATCTAACTAAGACTGTGATGTACTAAAAATGAAAATTTACTTTGCCGGTCCACTTTTTACACCTTATGAGCGTTCATATATTGATCAATGTGCAAAGCGTATGCGCAATGCTGGCATGGAGGTCTTCGTCCCCCACGAGATTGCTCTTCCAGATCCCATCACAACCAAGTTCATCTTCGACACCGATGCTAAAGAAGTCCTAGGTGCAAATGTTGTTTTGGCCCTCTTGGATGGGCCAATGGTCGATGATGGAACAGCAACTGAGATCGGAATTTTCTGGTCTGAGATGCGCCATGACAAAACTAAGAAAGGGATTATCGGTCTCGTCACAGATACCCGCGTCATAAGAGATCGCAACATGATTGACGGTAAGGGCATCAACCTTTTTGTACGTGGATGTGTTGAAGATGTAGGATATGTTGTCGATAGTTTCGACAAAGCGTTTGAAATTCTGCTCAAGTGGCAGCAAGAAATAGATTCCTAATTTTCTAATCTATTTTTAAATTCAGAGAAATAAAGAGAAACTGAGGAAGTCTTGGCTGGCTCTTACGCGTCAATAATGCGCAAGCCACACGCTCTATCAACAATTGGATTTGGTGCACTTGGCCGAGTTCCGATGGCGATGAACACAGTGGCAATCGTATTTCTGGTCTCAGATGTCCGAGATTCTTTTGCCCTAGCTGGAATAACTTCAGCTTTCTACACCATGTCGGGAGCGATTGTCAGTCCACGCATCGGAAAGTTAGCTGATCAATTTGGCACTCGTTCTGTTTTGCTACCAGTCACCGCGATTAATGCAGTGGCAACCTTGGGCCTTCTCTACTTTATTGATCACTCGACGGTAGGGCTGCTATTGCTTGCCGCGGTTTGTGGTGCAACTTTTCCAAACCTTAGTAGTTACACAAGAACCCGCTGGAGCAGAACAATTGATAATCAGAAAGAGCTTGGCTCTGCACTCTCCCTTGAATCAGTGTTTGATGAAACTGCATTTGTTATAGGACCCGCACTTGCTGGATTTTTACTTTCGTTTTATGGATCCCGCTCACCGCTATTAGCGGGACTCGTTTTTCTTGTAATCGGCGCTGTGGGTCTTGCTATCACAAGCACAGATCATGGTGGCTTTGCCAAAGTTCACGATGATCACACCAGAGGAATTTTGGCGATTCCATATGTGAAATCACTTTTGATCTCACTTATCGCACTCGGACTTCTATTTGGCTCTAACTTTATTGTCATCATTGCCGTTGCAAAAGAAGCGGGACGAGTGAGTGAAGGTGGGCTTTGGGTTGGTTTATATCCAATTGGAAGCATTATTTCTGGGTTGATTTACGGATTTATCCATTGGAAAATCGCAAGCTCAATCAGGTATACAGTCTCGTTAGCGGTGATGACCCTGTGCACATCAGGAATTCTCTTCTTTCAGGATCTGGATACGATCGTTTTCTGGATCATCATCTCCGGTATTGCAATTGGTCCAGCGCTTATCTCTGCCAACTCTTATATGAAGGAACTAGTACCACTTAGTCGCCTCAATGAAGCTTTTGCCTTTGTCAGTGCTGCACTTTCTATTGGAATCACAATTGGAAGCACCTTAGCTGGCTTGATTGTCGAAAGATTTGATGGGTGGAGCGGCTTTTATTTCATGACGGCGGCAACTGCCCTTGCTACTGTTATTTCCTGCTTTGGTTTAAGTTTTCATAAAAAGGAGGTGGCAAGAGATGAAGGTAATTCTTGATACCGACCCTGGAATCGATGACGCTCTAGCCTTTATTCTCCTTAAGGCAATGCCTGAAATTGAACTTCAAGCGATCACCGTTACACACGGCAACACAAGTGTAGAAAAGTGCACAACTAACGCTCTTAAGTTGGTAGAACTTCTTGGAATGCAGGAGATTCCAGTAGCAATGGGCGCTGATCAACCTCTTGTTAAGGCGCTCAGCGTTGCAGAAGAGACGCACGGCGATACAGGCTTGGGCCATGCCGTACTACCTTCACCAACCACCACGGTGGTTACCAATAACGCAGCAAATCTCATTATCGAGATTGTGAACGCCAACCCTGGAGAAATCACAATCTTATGTATCGGTCCCGTTACCAATCTCGCTCTCGCACTCCTTAAAGAACCCAGCCTTCGCAAAAAAATTAGGAACGTTGTGTCAATGGCAGGAACAATTCACTACCCTGGAAATGCCACACCATCATCTGAATATAATGTTTTCTGCGATCCCGAAAGTTTTGACATTCTTCTGCGCTCTGGAATTGATCTGACCATTGTTCCTCTTGATGTGACCTATCAATGCATTTTCACCAAGGATCATGTTGCACGACTTCAGGGTGCGCGCGAAGATATTCGAAACTTTATTGATCGATCTACCGCTTTCTACATGGAATTTCACGCTGAGTATCAAGGTATTCAAGGGTGCGCGATTAATGATCCTTTGGCTGCCGCGATCTTAGTAAAGCCTGAGCTCGTCACATTTCGAGATTATTACGTTGATATTGAACTCCATGGCGAATTTACATCCGCCAAGATTTCAGCTGATCACTTTAGCGCCACAGGAAATCAACCTAATGCCAAGGTTGCGATGGAAGTAAATGTTGAAGGATTTATGGATTTCTTTATTGAAAGGGTTAAGACCATATGAGCCAACTCCAGCACCATATTCACCTTAAAGAGGGCGATGTAGGCGAGTACGTTCTATTGCCAGGAGATCCTGGTCGTGCTGAAGTAATCGCACGACACTTCGATGATGCTAAACACATCGCAACTAACCGTGAATACGTGACCTATACCGGTTATTTAGATGGCGTAAAAGTTTCAGTGACTTCAACAGGTATAGGTTGCCCATCTTCGGCGATCGCCATGGAAGAGCTGGTGCGGGTCGGCGCGAAGACATTTATTCGCGTGGGTACTTCAGGTTCAATCCAGCCAGGGACAAAGTCTGGCGAATTAGCAATCGTCAGCGGAGCAATACGTGATGAGGGAACCTCACTTCATTACATGCCAGCAGATTTTCCAGCTGTTGCGCACTATGAAGTCGTGCAGGCTTTGCGCAAGGCTGCAACTGATAAAGGATTGGCCCATCGTGTTGGAATTTCACAGTCCAAGGATTCTTTCTATGGAGAAGTGGAACCTGAACACTCAGGTGTGACACAGCGCTTACTCGATCGCTGGAAAGCGTGGGAGATTGGTGGGGCAATCTGTTCTGAGATGGAGGCATCTACTCTCTTTGTCGTTGCCTCTATGTTACGAGTGCGTGCGGGTGGCATCATGGTGATGCATGGAGAAGGCGAACTTGGATCGCTCGAACCATTGATCGAAACAGCGGTTTTAGCGTTGCGTGAATTAATCAAGGGAGATCAGAATGCTTAACGACGAGAAGCAGTATCACATTCAATTAAAGAAAGGCGATGTCGGTAAATATGTCCTCTTGCCTGGTGATCCTGGACGATGTGAACCAATAGCTGCTCTCTTCGATAACCCAGTACACGTTGCAACTAATCGTGAATACAACACATACACGGGATATCTTGATGGAGTTAAAGTCTCAGTAACATCGACTGGAATTGGCTGCCCTTCTGCGGCAATTGCACTTGAAGAACTTGTACGCGTAGGTGCCGACACATTTATTCGTGTAGGTACCTCTGGCCATATTCAGCCAGATAGCGTCTCAGGTGAGCTAGCCATCATCTCTGCTGCCATTAGAGATGAAGGAACTTCAAAGCATTACATGCCGATCGAATTTCCTGCGATTGCAGATATTGACCTTGTTATGGCGATCAAACGCGCAGCCGAGAAGAACAAGGCTCGTTATCGCATCGGAATTACGCAATCAAAAGATTCTTTCTATGGTCAACATGAACCAGAAAGAATGGGTGTTGCCTCAGAACTGCTCAACCGTTGGAAAGCGTGGGAGATTGGTGGGGCGATCTGTTCTGAGATGGAGGCATCAGCGCTCTTTGTTATCGCCTCAATGCTGCGAGTTCGTGCCGGTGGAGTCATGATGGTGCATGCAAAAGAACCAATGCCACCGCTAGATATTCTGCTCAACACATCTATTGATGCACTTCGCGAAATTATCGCCTTCGATAAGGCACATGGTCGCGCCGTAGATTAAACCTTGCCAGCTTTCTCAACAGCATCAAGCATCATCGACCAGAACTTATCAAAGTCGAGTTCGAGTGCAACATCAACATTTGGTGTAAAGCCGCTGCGGTCATAGATATCAACCACAGTTGCACCACGAGTAAATTTTCCGTTAAGTTCGATCTCTACGTTGCAACGACGAGTCTTTACGACAGAGCGATCAATTAAGAGCGCGATAGCAACTGGATCATGCAGTGGTGGATCTGGCATTTCAAAGACATCGTTATAGGTTGAGGCGAAGAACTTTAAGAGCCCGATTACAGTCTTTGAAAGATCAGTTCCCATCGCTTCCAGTTTGGCAAAGATAGGCTTGGTTACAAGAGCCTGGTGAGTGACATCAAGACCACACATTGTCAGCGGGATTCCTGATTTCATTACAACGTCAGCTGCCTCTGGATCCATCCAGATATTGAATTCGGCATACGGTGTGCGGTTTCCGCGTGAAGCGCTACCCCCCATAAAGACAATCTCAGTAACGTTGCTGCGAAGTTCTGGGTAGAGCTTGAGAAAGAGAGCAATATTTGTCAGAGGACCTGTTGCAACGAGAGTCACTTTTTCGGGATGCTCGCGAACAACTTTTGCGATGAGATCAACGCCAGAAATCTTTTCAAGTTCAAAAGTTGGAGCTGGAAGTGGCGCACCATCAAGTGCGGTCTCACCATGAATATCTGTAGCCGCTTCGATATATCCAAGAATTGCGTTTCCTGCGCCTTCGGCGACGGGAACGTTTATCTTTGCGAGTGCGCAGATAGAAAGTGCGTTCTGCGTCACCTTAGCGATAATTCCATTTCCAGAGACGGTTGTTATCGCCAAGAGATTAATTGCTGGGTTATGGGCAGCTAAAATCATGGCAAGTGCATCATCGTGGCCTGGATCGCAGTCGAGAACTATCGGTGTTGGCTTCATAGGACTACTTTAATCACAAATACCCTTCTCAGTAAGTGCCACTCACGGTTAAGATAGAGCTATGGTAACAACAGCTGCCGATCTCACTGATGGCTCACTTGCATCGATCAAGGGATTCTTAAAGACCTTATCGCCAGTTGACCAAGTTGGTGCAGATGCACGCGCTGCGATGTTAGCAACTCGAAGCATTAAGACTGCAAGTAAAAAATGGGCAATCGATATGGCAATTAGCATGATCGATTTAACAACTCTTGAAGGTGCTGATACTGATGGAAAAGTAAAAGCGATCTGTAATAAAGCGATTCGTCCAGATCCAACTGATTCATCTGTTCCTCATGTCGGTGCAATTTGTGTTTACAACGATATGGTCGCCACTGCCCGCAAACATTTAGATGAAAGCGGGGGCGCTGACATTCCCGTTGCTGCCGTCTCAACAGCATTCCCTTCAGGGCGAGCATCCCTTGAGGTCAAAGAGCGCGATACAAAAGATGCGATCGCAGATGGAGCCACGGAGATCGATATGGTCATCGATCGCGGCGCATTCCTTTCAGGAGATCTTGAAAAGGTTTATAGTGAAATCGTTTACATTAAATCCTTATGCGGAGACAAGGCTCATTTGAAGGTCATTCTTGAGACTGGCGAACTCGTCACCTATGACAATGTTCGAAAGGCAAGCTTTCTGGCAATGGCCGCGGGGGCAGACTTCATTAAGACAAGTACCGGCAAGGTCGCACCTGCTGCAACTGCACCAGTCGTACTCGTCATGCTTGAGGCGGTACGCGATTTCTATGAAATGACAGGTGTGCGAATTGGCGTAAAACCTGCAGGTGGAATTAGAACAACGAAGGATGCTATTAAACAATTAGTTCTTGTAAAGGAGACAGCAGGAGATGAGTGGCTCAACCCAGGGCTATTTCGAATCGGTGCCAGCGCTCTACTCAATGATCTACTGATGCAAAGACAGAAGCTCGTCTCCGGCCATTACGGCGGACCAAATTATGTGACGTTAGATTAGGCAAAGGAATAGACGATGACATTTGAATACTCCAGTGCGCCAGAATCAAAGGCGATTGTCACCATTGACCCAGTCTACAAACTTTTTATCGGCGGCAAGTTTGTCGCACCAAAGTCAGGTAAGACCTTTACAACAATAAACCCTGCAACTGAAGAAGTATTAGCAAAGATCGCATATGCAGAGAAGAGCGATATTGATAAGGCAGTTAAAGCCGCTCAAGATGGCCTTAAGGTCTGGTCGAAGATGGCGCCATCAGAGCGCGGTAAATATCTCTATCGCATTGCACGCATCATGCAAGAGCGCGCACGTGAATTTGCTGTTCTTGAAACTATGGATAACGGAAAACCAATTCGTGAAACTCGAGATATCGATATCCCGTTATCGGCTGCACATTTTTTCTATCACGCAGGATGGGCAGATAAGTTAGAGCATGCAGGAGTTGGTGAAAATCCAAAACCTTACGGAGTTGTTGGACAGATCATTCCTTGGAACTTCCCACTCTTGATGCTTGCTTGGAAAGTTGCACCAGCACTTGCAACAGGAAATACCGTCGTTTTAAAGCCAGCAGAGACAACACCGTTGACTGCACTTTTATTTGCTCAAGTTTGTCAGCAGGCAGAACTTCCAGCAGGTGTTGTAAATATCGTCACTGGAGATGGTGCAACGGGAGCAGCGATTGTTAACCATCCAGGAATTAACAAGATCGCATTTACCGGCTCTACCGATGTCGGTAAATTGATTGCACGCTCAGTTGCTGGCACAGGCAAGGGTTTAACCCTTGAACTAGGCGGCAAGGGCGCAAATATCGTCTTTGAAGATGCCCCTATTGATGAAACTGTCGAAGGAATCATCAACGGCATCTTCTTTAATCAAGGTCATGTCTGCTGTGCCGGATCACGACTTCTTGTGCAAGAGAATATTCAGGATGAGTTACTTGAAAAACTCAAGCGCCGTATGTCACAGATTCGTCTAGGTGATCCGCTAGATAAGAACACTGATCTTGGTGCCATCAACTCGCGTGAGCAGCTTGAGAAAATTACCGAACTCGCACTCTCTGGCGATACTGAAGGCGCTGAGCGTTTCTCTGCCGCATGCACAATCCCTGCAAAAGGATTCTGGTATCCACCAACATTTTTCACTGGCGTTACACAAGCACACCGCATCGCACGCGAAGAGATCTTTGGTCCAGTTCTCTCAGTGATTTCATTTAGAACTCCACAAGAAGCGATCGAAAAAGCCAACAACACACCATATGGATTGTCAGCCGGCGTTTGGACAGATAAGGGATCTCGAATCTTGTGGACTGCCAAGCATCTCAAAGCTGGAGTCATCTGGGCAAATACCTTTAATAAATTTGATCCAGCAAGCCCATTTGGTGGTTATAAAGAATCTGGCTGGGGCCGTGAAGGTGGACGTCATGGACTTGCTGCATATTTGAAGGGAGCAAAGTAATGTCGAATTCAAATTCTCGCATTGATGTCAAGAAGACCTACAAACTCTTTATCGGGGGAGCCTTCCCACGAAGCGAGTCAGGTCGCACATATGAAGTTAAAGATGCTAAGGGAAACTTCATTGCTAATCCAACCCTTGCTTCACGTAAAGACCTTCGCGATGCAGTTGTTGCAGCGCGTAGCGCTCACGCTGGTTGGTCAGGTGCAACAGCATTTAACCGCGGACAAATTTTGTATCGCATTGCTGAGATGATGGAAGGTCGTACTGCGCAATTTGTTGATGAGATTGTTGCACTCGAAGGAGTGACACCATCTGCGGCTAAGAAGCAGGTGGAAGAAGCGATCGATCTCTGGGTCTGGTACTCAGGTTGGTGTGACAAAATCGGTTCAATTTACGGCTCAACTAATGCTGTTTCTGGCTCGTTCTATAACTTCACTATCCCTGAATCACTTGGCGTGGTGACAGTCTTCGCTCCATCAAAGCCATCACTTCTTGGACTTGTTCAATCACTTGCTCCAGTTCTCGCTGGTGGAAATACAGCGATCGTGATTGCTAGCGAAAAGTATCCATTAAGTGCAATTACGCTCAGTGAAGCACTTGGTACGAGTGATCTTCCTGGGGGAGTCGTCAATATTCTTACCGGCTCTTGCGGCGAACTTGCTCCTTGGGCTGGCTCTCACATGGATATCGATGGCATTGATGTCAGCGGATTATCAACTGCGCAAGAGAAAGATCTACGGATTGCAGGGGCGGATAACCTCAAGCGAATCTTTAGATTTAAAGAAGCGAAGAGCCCACAGAGAGTTCTCTCCTTTATGGAGAATAAAACTGTCTGGCACCCAATCGGGGTTTAACGCTTAGTAGAAATTGTCTCTAGCCATAGCGAGATCATTGCTGGAACATCAACCTTCATTGCAACCTGCACTAGCGGTGCCTTTGCATGAGTTGACTCTGGCTCTTCGTCTTTCCACTCACGGCGATCACATAAGGTCTGTCCGCGACTTGGACCGAAACTGGTATCCACAACGATTTTAAAGTGATCGTAGGTTGAAAGTTCTGGACGAATCGCAGTGGCAACTGCGCCATAATCACCGAGTGTTACGTCGTGGCCAACCTGCTTAATAAAGTGCTCGATTAATCGCCCAGCAAATGTTGAACACTCTGCACCTTCAGCAATAAGTGCAGCAGCTTGTGCCGCACTCACTCGTGGCTCCATAAAGACATCAAGGCCATACATTGTGATCGGAACGCCGCTGCTAAAAACAATTGCTGCCGCTTCTGGATCATGCCAGATGTTAAATTCTGCAGCAGGTGTTGCATTTCCGGAAGAAGCTGATCCACCCATCAAGACAATTCGTTCTAGTTTTGCAGCAGTCTCTGGATAGGAACGTAAGAAAAGCGCGATATTTGTAAGTGGGCCCAGCGGAACCAAAGTCACCAGGCCATCTGTTCCTTCAATAAGGTCACGAATAAGTTCGACTGCCGGGCGTGGATCTAGCGCACGCGTTGACATGGGTGTTCCTAAGTCGCCCAGCCCATCGCTACCGTGAATGTATTCGGCATAGCGAGGCTCTTCAATAAGTGGGCGAGTAGCACCTTTAGCAACAGGAATATTTGCAGCACCTGCTGCATCAAGAACCTTGAGTGTGTTGATGATTACCTGCTTGAGATTGGTATTTCCATCAACACAGGTAACTCCTAAGAGATTGATTTCAGGATGGCGCGCTGCAAACAAGAGTGCAAATGCATCATCGATTCCGGTGTCAACATCAAGGATTAGGTTCTTCTTCATGGTTTTCACTTCACTTTCGCCATGACAGTTTCATAGCCTCGCAGAGAGAACGTCGGACGACGAACGGGAGTTGTAGTTAATTCAAGTGCGGGAAAGCGCTTAAAGAGTTCTGGGAGCGAGATTGACATCTCCAGTCGGGCAAGTGGTGCGCCCAGACAGAAGTGAATACCCGCCCCAAAGCCAATATGCGGATTTGGATCACGTGTGAGATCCATACGATCACTGTTCTCAAAGACATCTTCGTCTCGGTTGGCAGAACCCAAGAGGGAAACAATTTTCTGGCCTTGCTTAATCTCAACACCACCAATTTCAGTATCTGCAGTCGCGGTACGATCAAAGAAGTGCAGAGGAGCATCAAAGCGCAAGAACTCTTCAATGGCTGTATTTGCGATTGCATCCGGCTGGTTTTGCAGCAGCTCCCACTGATCAGGATGGTTAAAGGCTGCAACAATTCCATTTCCAAAGCCATTCACACTGGCTTCGTGACCTGCGTTCAGAAGAAGGATGCATGTTGCTATGAGTTCTTGGGTTGAAAGCTTTTCACCTGATTCACTTACCTGAGCAAGCTCTGTAATCAAATCTGCGGTTGGATTCTTCAATCGTTCCAGCATAAGTCCGTGTACATAATCAGCAAACTCTTTCGCCGCCTTCTTAGCCTCATCTTTATGCGCCTGGGATGGGTTCACTTCATACATCTTCACAATTGACTGTGACCATGGGCGGAGCAAGTGCTCATCGCTATCGGGAAAGCCCAGCAGCGCCGCAATCACTTTAACCGGCAGTGGTTCTGCATAATCGGCGATGATGTCGAACTCGCCACCTTTGGCTTCAATCGAATCAAGTAGTTGATGAGTCAGGCGTTGGATATCTGGACGCAACGCCTCAATGCGATGGCGATTGAAAGCCTTTGCAACCAGTGATCGTAAACGCGTGTGCTTGGGTGGCTCACTATCTAAAATTGAATCTGCATGAAGATAGTTAAATTCGAACCACTCAGTCTCTGGTGTCTTCGGCACAAAGATGCGACCGAGGGATTTATTTCGCAGCACATCATTGGCATCGCGATGTTTTGCCGCTAAGAACATCTGCAGCTCTTCATGCCAGATCGGCTTACCGAACGAACGCAATTCCTTTAACGCTGGATAAGGGTTCTCGATAACGTCAGCGTTTTTGAAATCAATCACTTGGCACCTAACTCGGTGAAGACAGGCTTAATCTGATTATTATAAATATCATGTTTTTCTTCATCTGAGATAAAGGCGCTCATAATTCCATTGCGTGCCACATCATGGAGATCATCGATCGTCCAGCTATAGCCACGAGAGATCTCAGTAATTTCACGAATCATTGATGTTGCACTCATTAAACGGTTGTCAGTATTAATCGTGACGTTAAATCCGAGTCTCTTCATAACTCCGATTTGATGGGTCTCATAGGAGGCAGCTCCACCTGTCTGCAAATTAGATGTCGGTGCCATCTCGAGACAGATTTGACGATCAAGAATTTCCTGAGCCAGTGAACCCAAGACAGGGACTCCGGAAGAGAAATCAATATCGTCAATCAATCTAATACCGTGGCCAATGCGTTCGGCGTAACAACTACGCACTGCAAGTTCAATGGATTCAATGCCAAATGCCTCACCCGCATGGATCGTAAAGTGAGCGCTATTGGCACGTAAGTAATTAAATGCTTTGATGTGATCTGTTGGAGGAAATCCTGCTTCAGGACCCGCAATATCAAAACCAACTACGCCGCGGCCTTTATATTTCACAACCTTGGTTGCAACCTCATCGCTGACGTTGTTTTGGCGCAGCGCACATAAAAGAGCCTCAACACGAATTGTTCGCCCAGCTGCCTTAGCCTCTGCCATTCCTTGCTGATGACCTTCAACAGTTGCTTCGATGACATCATCGATTGTTAAACCTTTACGCGTAAAGAGTTCAGGTGCACCACGAACCTCTGCGTAGACAACGCCATCTGCAGCTAAATCAAGAACGCATTCTCGGGCGATACGAATAATCTCTTCTCGTGTCTGCATCACAGAGATCGTATGTTCAAAGGTTTCTAGGTATAGCTCAAGAGTTCCAGAGCTACAAGCGTTCACAAACCATGTACCAAGTTCAATTGGGTCATAACTCGGAAGCTTTGTATATCCACTGGCCAACGCATGATCAATCATCGTCTGCGGGCGCAGACCCCCATCTAAGTGATCGTGCAGTAAAACTTTTGGGGCGCGGGCAATGACATCGGTACTAAGAAGAAGGGTCATTTACTTGAGATCTTCTGGTCCAAATGCCCATGGCAACATTGCGCTCATTTTTTGTGGACCATCTGGTGTCATCAGAAGTGCTTCGTTGCCACCGTGTTCAAAGATCAATTGACGGCAGCGACCGCATGGAGCCAAGAAGTTTCCATTAGCATCAACACAGACAATTGCAACAAGACGCCCACCGCCGGACATGGTCAGTGCACTTACGAGTGAACATTCTGCACACAACCCAAGTCCGTAGCTAGCGTTCTCAACATTTGCACCGCTAATCAAACGACCATCATCAACGAGGGCTGCTACACCCACCGGAAATTTGGAGTAAGGGGCATACGCTTTTTTCATTGCATCTTTAGCAAGGTTATGGATTGAATCCCAGTCGATATTTGCGCTCATTACGTGATTCTACGGGTGAGAGCCCAGATTGGGAATTGGTCTCAACCCCGCCTCTTTGTTACGATACGCCAGCACTACACGGCTAGGAAAAGTAATTTTCCTCATGTTTTACACATGGCGGGTTGCCCGAGCGGCCAATGGGAGGGGACTGTAAATCCCCCGGCTCTGCC
>CAZNUC010000013.1:0-29083 GCA_964576165.1 uncultured Candidatus Planktophila sp.
AGGGTAGGAATACAGCAAGGGTAGGCGTGCTCTGATGGGTGCGCGGAGGGTCCCTTTAATCTTTAGAATCAACCGCCAGACCACGATCAGCAGAGACGAGTAGGGGAGACGATGTCACTAGCGCTATATCGCAAGTATCGCCCTTCAGTATTTGCAGATGTCATTGGGCAAGAACATGTCACGGTTCCTTTATCAAATGCGCTTGAATCTGGTCGCACACATCACGCATATTTATTTAGCGGACCTCGTGGTTGCGGAAAGACATCGAGTGCTCGAATTATGGCGCGCTCACTTAATTGTGAAAAAGGCCCAACACCGAATCCATGCGGCGAGTGTCAATCATGTAAAGACTTGGTCGCAAACGGCCCGGGATCACTTGATGTTATTGAACTTGATGCAGCAACACACGGTTTAGTTGATGATGCGCGCGATCTTCGCGATAAAGCATTCTTTGCACCAGTTCAAAGTAAGTACAAGATTTATATTATTGACGAAGCTCATCAACTTGGGCCAGGAGCAGCGAACGCACTTCTCAAAGTTGTTGAAGAGCCACCTCCACATGTCATCTTTATTTTTGCAACAACTGAGCCAGAGAAGTTGATTTCAACAATTCGCTCACGTACTCACCACTATCCATTTCGTTTAGTTCCACCTGGAATCCTTGGGGAGCATCTTGAAAAGATATGCTCACAAGAAGGTGTTAAAGTGGCAAAAGGTGTGATCCCACTTGTTGTCCGTGCTAGCGGTGGATCTGTGCGTGATGCCTTAAGCGTTTTGGGGCAATTATTGGCAGGTGCGGGCCCTGACGGGGTCAGTTATGAAATTGCAATTCAACTTCTTGGATTTACCGATGGCGCACTTTTAGATGATGCAATCGACGCGCTCGCAGCCCGTGATGGCGCAACGCTATTTAAGACTGTTGATCGCGTTATTGAATCAGGGCACGATCCACGTCGCTTTACTAGTGATCTACTCGAGCGTCTGCGCGATTTGATGATTGTTGACGCATTGGCTGCAACGCAAGCGAATTCAATTCTGCGCGAGATTCCTGAGGATCAACTTGAGCGAATGGTGACGCAGGCGAAAAACCTTGGCGCTGCGACTCTTTCGCGCGCAGCAGATATCGCGGCAGAGGGTCTCACGCAGATGCGCGGTGCGACTGCGCCTCGCTTAATTCTTGAACTTATCTGCGGACGTATCTTGCTTCCGATGGGTGATTCTGGTGATTCTGGGCTCCTTGCACGCCTTGAAAGACTTGAGCGCGTACAAGGAATGGCAACACCGCCAGCACCGGCTGCAGCACCAGCTCCTGTCGCAGAGAAAGTTGCTGCACCTTCTGTCGTTGAAAAAAAGGTTGAAGCAGCTGTAGAAGTAAAGGAAGTTGTACAAGAGATCAAGAAGCAGGCTGCAACTCCGGTTGATTCACTTGATATCGGTGCGTTGCGTCGTATGTGGCCTGAAGTTATTGAGAATGTGAAGAAGCGCCGCCGCCTGACATGGTCACTATTAAGTGCAAGCGCACAAGTCTTAGCACTCGATGACAAGATCATCACAATCGCTATTGCAAACCCTGGTGCGCGCGATTCATTTATCCGCTCTGAATCAGATGAAATTCTCCGTCAGGCCTTTATCGATGTCACTGGACTTGATCGAAATATTGAGGCAGTTGTTGATCCATCAATTGATATCAACAGCAGCCCTGTCTCGCGCGCTGTCCGCACTGATGAAGCACCGACAGATAAAACTTTGCTGAGTGGTGCAGCGCTGCTAGCTGCCGAACTTGGTGCGACAGTTATTACAGATAAGAAAAGCAAATAAATGACATCAGGAATGTACGAAGGCGCGATCCAAGATTTAATTGATGCTCTCGGTCGCCTTCCAGGTGTTGGTCCAAAGTCAGCCCAACGTATTGCCTTCCATATTCTGCAGAGTGAAAACGAGACAGCGCACGCACTTGTTGATGCAATTCGCACCGTAAAAGAACGTGTGAAGTTCTGTGTGCAATGCGGCAACGTTTCAGAAGAAGATGAATGTCGGATCTGCCGTGATCCACGGCGTGACCCATCACAAATTTGTGTTGTTGAAGAGAGTAAAGATGTCATTGCAATCGAACGCACACGCGAATTTCGCGGGAAGTATCACGTGCTCGGTGGCGCTATCAGCCCCATCGATGGCATTGGCCCAGATCAGCTTCGCATCCGTGAGTTAATGACGCGTCTTGCAGATTCAAAGATCACCGAAGTCATCTTGGCAACGGATCCAAACCTTGAGGGTGAAGCAACAGCGACATATCTCGCTCGCCTAATTAAGCCGATGGGCCTGAATGTCTCGCGTCTTGCCAGCGGATTGCCTGTCGGCGGCGATCTCGAATATGCCGATGAGGTAACCCTTGGCCGCGCCTTTGAGGGACGCCGTAACGTAGAAGGGTAACTTTCTCATTCCTTGAGATGCTTGCCGTCTCACTATGTGAAATTTCTCTAATTTGGGTAGCCCGCCTCGATGGCGATGGTTCACACTTATCTATATGGGACTCATCGTTCAGAAATATGGCGGATCCTCGGTGGCAGATGCCGAGGGGATGAAGCGCGTTGCCGCTCGCATCGTGGCCTCCAAGAAGGCGGGCAACCAAGTCGTGGTTGTTGTCAGCGCGATGGGCGATACCACCGATGAGTTAATTGAATTAGCGAATGCGGTGACTCCGATTCCGCAGGGGCGCGAACTAGATATGTTGTTGACCGCCGGTGAGCGAATCTCGATGGCCCTCCTCGCGATGGCAATTAATAATCTTGGTTTTGAAGCGCGATCATTTACTGGAAGCCAAGCCGGTGTTATCACAAACTCTGTACACGGTAAGGCTCGCATTATCGATGTGACACCAGGGCGTATCCGCGAAGCAATCGATGAAGGCGCAATTGCAATCGTTGCGGGATTTCAAGGAATTTCGCAAGATACCAAGGACATCACAACGCTAGGACGCGGCGGTTCAGATACAACTGCAGTCGCGCTCGCAGCAGCGCTGGAAGCAGATGTCTGCGAAATTTACACAGATGTCGATGGCGTTTTTAGCGCAGACCCACGCGTTGTACCAGCGGCTCGTAAATTAAAGACTGTCACATATGAAGAGATGCTCGAACTTGCAGCAGCAGGTGCGAAAGTTCTTCACCTGCGTTGCGTGGAATACGCGCGACGTTATGACTTACCGATTCACGTACGTTCATCATTTTCACCTAACGAAGGAACCTGGGTGGTTGCTAATCACCCTGAAGGAGGCATCATGGAACAAGCAATCATCTCGGGCGTTGCACACGACAAGTCCGAAGCAAAGATCACCATCGTGGGTGTTCCAGATCGCACCGGTGTAGCAGCGCGCATCTTCCAAGCAATTGCAGATGCTGACATCAACATTGACATGATTGTGCAGAACGTTTCAGCAGCCGCAACGGGCCTTACAGATATCTCATTTACATTGCCAAAGACTGAAGGATCAGATGGCACCGCTGTATTGCAGCGCATTCAAGGAGAAGTTGGTTTCGCATCCATTCTCTACGATGACACCATCGGAAAGCTATCACTCGTCGGTGCGGGAATGCGTTCAAACCCTGGCGTAACTGCGACATTCTTTGCCGCAATGGCTGAGGCTGGCGTCAATATCGAAATGATCTCTACCTCTGAAATTCGTATCTCAATTATTGTTCGTGAGGCAGATCTTGAGCGTGCCACTAAGGCCGCCCACACTGCTTTCCAGCTCGATGCTGACCAAGTAGAAGCAGTCGTGTATGGAGGAACAGGTCGATGACACTTAAAAAATCGAAGTCTAAGAAGAAGTTGCCATCACTGGCTGTTGTCGGTGCAACTGGTGCTGTCGGCACAGTGATGCTCGATATTTTAAGTACTCGTAAAAATGTTTATGGCGAGATTCGCTTAATCGCATCTGCGCGAAGTGCAGGCAAGAAGTTAGTCTGCCGCGGTGAAGAACTTACAGTCGTGGCCTTATCACCTGAAGCATTTGATGGAATTGATATTGCAATGTTTGATGTTCCAGATGAGGTCTCTGCCGAGTGGGCACCGATTGCAGCAAAGCGTGGCGCTGTTGTCGTTGATAACTCGGGTGCGTTCCGCATGGATAAGAAAGTCCCATTGGTTGTTCCTGAAGTAAATCCAAAAGATGTGAAGAAGCGCCCTAAGGGAATCATTTCAAATCCAAACTGCACAACTCTCTCGATGATTGTTGCGATGGGTGCTCTCAATAAGAAGTTCGGCCTAAAAGAACTGGTTGTTGCCTCTTACCAAGCAGCATCCGGTGCGGGACAACCAGGAATCGATACTCTGCATAATCAGATCTCAAAAGTTGCAGGTAAGAACTTAGGATCGGTTGCAAAAGATGTACGTAGCGCGGTAAAAGACCTTGGCCCATTTCCGGCTCCACTTGCAATGAATGTGATTCCTTGGGCGGGTTCGCTTAAAGAAGCAGGATATTCATCTGAAGAACTCAAAGTTCGAAACGAATCACGGAAAATTCTAGGAATGCCAAAACTTAAGGTTTCAGCGACTTGTGTGCGCGTACCAGTGATTACAACTCACTCACTTGCAGTGCATGCAACATTCTCAAAAGTTGTCACTCGCAAAGCTGCGCAATCAGCGCTTGCCAAGGCAGAGGGCGTGAACCTCTATGACAATCCTGAGAAGCAGCAATATCCAACTCCTGCTGATGTAGTTGGAACCGATCCGACCTGGGTAGGCCGCGTCCGACAATCACTTGATGATCCAAAGTCGATTGATCTCTTTCTCTGTGGCGATAATTTACGAAAAGGTGCAGCGCTAAATACTGCTCAAATCGCTGAATTACTCGCTGCAGAATTCACAAAGTAAGGCTGGATAGACTGACCTCCATGACCATCGTTGTTGCTGGAGGCACAGGCCTTGCTGGATCTGCCATCGTCCGCGCATACGTTGGCGCAGGGCACGATGTCATCCCTGTAAGCCGCAAAGTTGTTGATCTGCTTGATCGCGATGCAACCTTTAAATTTATCGCATCCGTTAAGCCCATACTTGTCATTGATGCCGCGGCAAAAGTGGGCGGCATCGGTGCAAACAATTCTTATCCTGTTGAGTTTTTAGCAGATAACTTGCGTATCCAGAGCAATCTGATGGAGGCCGCTCACGCTGCAAACGTCGAGAAATTTATTTTCCTTGGCAGCTCATGTATCTATCCTCGTGATTGTGCGCAACCAATCAAGGAAGAGTATTTACTTTCTGGTCCCCTAGAAGAGACAAATTCAGCATATGCGATTGCAAAAATTGCTGGAATCGAACTTATTAAATCCTTTAGAAAAGAGTACGGCCGCAAATGGGTCTCATTGATGCCGACAAATCTCTACGGTCCATTTGATAACTTTGAACTTCAAGGATCACATGTTCTCCCAGCCTTTATTCGTCGCTTCGTTGAGGCGGCAGAAAACGGTGCAGCGAAAGAGACACTGTGGGGGACTGGATCACCAAAGCGCGAATTTTTACATGTTGATGATCTTGCCGCTGCCGTACTTCACCTTGGTGAAAAGTATGACGAGCCAGGACATATTAATATCGGTACCGGTGAAGACTTGACGATCAAAGAGTTGGCAGAGCTTGTTGCAGATATTGCTGGCTTTAAGGGTGAAATCGCCTGGGATAGTTCAAAACCTGATGGAACACCACGTAAGGTTCTTGATGTTTCTAAGGCAAAGTCACTAGGTTGGGCACCAAAGATTTCACTTCGTGATGGAATTGCATCAACAATTGATTGGTACAAGAGCGCAGCACTTAAGGGAGAGTTACGTCGATGAGTAGAAAAGTTGCATTAATCACCGGTGTTACCGGACAAGATGGCTCATACCTTGCAGAGTTCTTGCTCGCCAAGGGATATGAAGTACACGGCTTGATTCGCCGCTCTTCCACTTTTAATACTTCACGTATCGATCACATTTACCAGGACCCACATGAGAAGAACCCAAAACTCTTCTTGCACTACGGCGATCTCATCGATGGCGTAGGACTTACCAACCTTATTCGTGAAATCAAACCAACTGAGGTCTACAACCTCGGCGCACAATCACATGTGCAGGTTTCATTCACTATGCCGCAATACACAGGCCAGGTCGATGCAGTTGGTGCCGTTGGATTACTTGAAGCGATTCGCAGCGCAGATATTGATACCCGTTTCTACCAAGCATCGACATCAGAGCTCTTCGGATCAACTCCACCACCGCAGAATGAAAATTCAGTCTTTAGACCACAGTCACCGTACGCGGCAGCGAAGTTGATGGCTTACTGGTGCACGGTTAATTACCGCGATGGGTATGGAATGCATGCCACTAACGGCATCCTCTTTAACCACGAATCACCTCGCCGCGGTGAAACATTTGTTACTCGCAAAATTACTCGCGCAGCTGCTGCAATCAAGACCGGCAAGCAAGACAAACTCTTCCTTGGAAACCTCGACGCAGTACGTGACTGGGGATTTGCTAAAGAGTATGTCGAATCAATGTGGCTAATGCTTCAGCAAGATAAGCCAGATGATTATGTTGTTGCCACAGGAGTTGGCGCTACAGTAAAAGACTTTGCAGAGGCTGCCTTTTCGCGCGCAGGTCTTAATTGGCAAGACCATGTTGAGACAGATAAGAAGTACATCCGTCCAACAGAGGTAGATGCACTTATTGGCGATCCATCAAAGGCGGAAAAAGCCCTTGGCTGGAAAGCTGCAACTCATTGGAAAGAACTCGCTGAGTTGATGGTTGACGCTGATATCGCCGCTCTTCAGGCTTAACTCTTAAAAAAAGAGTTATCTCTTTGATGTGTTCTCAGCAACATGAACGAGTGCATTTGAATATTCAAATACAAGTCGAATAATCATGATGACAAGATAGGCACCGGCTATCGCGAGAGGTGCCAATACGGGGAATCCAATAAGGAGCCCCCACGTTGTGAAGGTATTGGATAATAGATAAGGAACCAGATAGAGCGCGCCAAGAAGGATGACGGTGTGCAGTAATCCGTAAATCCATGACGAGATTCTTCTGGTGAGATAGCTATTGAGCGAGAAATCATTTAATTGCTTTACTACGCTTAGAATTGCAGTAGATTTTTGGTCAAAGAATCTGTGAATGAAATCAAAGACCGCAACAACAGTGATAAAGACAGCAAGAATTTTTACTACATTGTTAAGTGATGCATCAGAATTGAAAGAATAGGTTGCCCAAGCAAAAAATAGCGCAGCAACAATTGAGAGTACCGCCCAAACTGCGCTGAATACCTTGTGTTGTGAACTTGCTATGCGAGAAAAGTATGAGCTGAACTGGAAATTAATGAACGCTTTCTCTGCGTTTAAAACTGATCCTAAAGTTACTAAACCACCGACATAGAGCAAAACTGCAATTAGTGATTCAAAATTTCCATCAGTCCATTCACTAAATTGAACAGGAATAAAATTGGCAATAGCCCATACCCCTGAGAGAGCAAGAAGGGAACGATGAACATATTCTGAGCGTGCAATCAGCGCTGCGAAAATAAGCAAAAATGAGGCAGTCCCTGAACCTGTTGCGGAGGATCCGCCGAAGTAATAGTCATCCCAATATGAATCGTAATAAAAAACGGGTCTAAACAGGTACGGCACCAACAAGGCGATGGTGAGAAAGAGAAGGTACTTCGAGCGGTTACTTAACGCATAAAACATAGGATCCCCCTTAAGAATCTGGTTAATTAAACCATCGAGAGTAGAGTCAGCTGTGAAAATTTTGTGGAAAATTGGTCATTTTTTTGAGGTGAGAGTTACCAATGAAACTTCCGGAGGGCTTGCTACGCGAATGCGCGCAAAAGGACTTGTTCCCATTCCTGCAGAAACATGAAGATAAGGCTCGCGGCCAAATTGTGTAAGCCCGCGTGCTCGCCAATGAGGCAGATCGCAATTCGTTGTGAGCGCACGAGATCCACCAAACCACGGCAATCGCACTTGTCCACCATGAGTATGCCCGGCGAAAATTGCATCGAGACCGTCATCTGACATTCCTTTGAGAACTCGCAGATATGGCGCATGCGTTACACCAATTGAAATATCGCAATCTCCTGGTGGGCCAGCAACAAGTGAGTAGTCATCGAATTCGAGGTGAGCATCATCTGTGCCACGCGCTTCAATTACGGTTCCATTGATTGTGATCGTTGTGCGGTGATGGTTGAGGTTCTTCCAGCCTCGCGACTGCAGCGCAAGATCTAGTTCAGGCCAAGGTAGATCCTCCCCATGAATACGTTCGCCGTGATCGGGCAAGAGATATTTCAACGGATTCTTTGGTTTCGGCGCGTAGTAATCATTAGATCCAAAGACAAAGAGCCCAGGTGTATCAAGTAATGGTTCGAGGGCATCAAGTGTTACTGGCACAGCATCCATGTGCGCTAAGAAGTCACCTGTGCTAATTACTAGGTCGGGCTTGAGGGACGCAAAAGATTTAATATCTACAATCTCAGTTTTCCGGGCAGGAGTCAGGTGCAGATCTGAGAAGTGGAGAATGCGTATCGGGGCGTGGCCCTTGGGCAGAATCGGGATCTGCGCCTCGCGTAATCTGTATGTCATTACATGAGAAGATACAGGCATGGGACTAAAAGAGACACTCAAGAGTGACCTGACTGAGGCAATTCGCTCAAGCGACAAGCTTGTATCAGGCACGATCCGCATGGTATTAACTGCGATCACCAACGAAGAAGTTTCGGGTAAAGAGGCGCGTGTATTAAGCGATGCCGAGATCATTACCGTACTTTCACGCGAGGCGAAGAAGCGTCGCGAGGCATCAGAAGAGTTTTCAAAGGCGGGGCGTGAAGATAAAGCGCTAGAAGAGAAGGCAGAGGGTGAAGTTATCGCTCGTTATTTACCCGAACAGCTGTCAGAGGATGATGTGAAGAAGTTAGTCGCAGCAGCAATCGCTTCAACGGGTGCTGCAGGACCGGCTGATATGGGCAAGGTAATGGGAGTTCTTAAGCCACAAGTTGCAGGAAAAGCAGATGGTGGAATGGTTTCTACTTTAGTTAAGGCTGCTCTAGCGGGGGGAAATTAATATGAAGTTTGAATACGCAACAGTTCCACTACTTTCACATGCAACAAAGCAGATTCTTGATTCTTGGGGTTCTGATGGATGGGAACTTGTCACAGTGATTCCAGCACCAGGTGGAGAGCAACTCGTTGCATATATGAAGCGAGAGCTTAAGTAATGTCAGTAGATGTCCGCGCAAAGTTAGCTGAAAAAGGAATAACTCTTCCGATTGCAACTAAGCCACTTGCTGCCTACGTTCCTGCAGTTCGCACCGGAAATATTGTCTTCACTGCAGGTCAACTGCCGATGGTCGATGGCGCAATTGCAAAGACTGGAAAAGTTGGCGCAGATGTGAGTGTTGAAGAAGCATACGAGTTAGCAAAGATCTGTGGGATTAACGCACTCGCTGCCGTTGAACTCGTTGCACCAGTTGATTCAATTGTGAAAGTAGTTCGCATTGTCTGTTACGTCAACGGAGCAGCAGGATTTGTTAGTCAGCCAGCAGTTGCAAATGGAGCATCAGAGCTCTTCATGCATATCTGGGGAGATGCCGGCGTTGCAGCGCGTAGCGCGCTCGGTGTTGCTGAATTGCCACTGAACTCACCTGTTGAGGTTGAGCTCACTGTCGAAGTTGCCTAAAAGGCGATTACTTACCGCGCTTACTTAAACGCTCAAGGTCGGTGATTAATACTGCGCGACCATCAAGGCGCAACCATCCGCGGCCTGCAAAGTCAGCGAGTGCTTTATTTACAGTTTCGCGTGATGCGCCAACGAGCTGAGCAAGTTCTTCTTGTGTGAGATCGTGGTGAACAAAGAGACCTTCTGGACGCTCTTTTCCAAAACGTTCGCCTAGATCAATCAGCGCTTTTGCAACGCGACCAGGAACATCAGAAAAGACGAGATCACCGACCGCCTCGTTTGTACGACGCAAGCGCTGCGCTAGTCGGGCTAAAAGTTGTAACGAAACTTCAGGATTTTCGCGGAGCCAAGGAAAAAGCTTCTCGTGTCCAAGAGATAAGAGTTTGGCATCGGTAACTGCAGTGGCAGTTGATGTACGTGGGCCCGGATCAAAGAGTGAGAGCTCGCCGAACATTTCGCCTGGTCCAAGAATAGAGAGAAGGTTTTCGCGCCCATCTCCACTCGATGTTCCGAGCTTAAGTTTGCCTTCGACAATGATATAGACGTGCTCGCCACTGTCGCCTTCTTTAAAGAGGATTGCGCCCTTGTTGATTTTTACTGAATCCATAGATGCGCGCAGTGAACTAGCCGCAGCATCATCGAGAGCGGTAAAGAGCGGGGCCTTATGTACGACTTCATCTTCAATGGTCACAGGGGTAGTTTACTCGCATGAGCGCAGATCGCGAAACTCGAAAAAAGGCTAAGGCCCTGTATCGCGGGCTCTGTAAGACTTATCCAGAGATCTACTGTGAACTCAATTTCCAGAATCCACTCCAGCTTGTTATCGCAACAGTTCTCTCGGCACAGTGCACAGATAAGCGCGTCAATCTGGTTACTGCCAAACTATTTAAGAAGTATAAAAATGTTCGAGCGTATGCGAAGGCACCGATCGAAGAGATCGAAAAGATAATTTATCCAACCGGTTTTTATCACGCCAAAGCACGGCACATTAAAGGGTTAACAGAGAAGATCATTAACGATTTTGGGGGTGAGGTACCTTCAACACTAGAAGAGTTGATTACCTTGCCAGGTGTTGGCAGAAAGACTGCCAATGTAGTTTTAGGTCATGCCTTTGATACTCCTGGTATTACAGTCGATACTCACTTTGGTCGACTATCAAGGCGCTTTGAATGGACTCAATCTTTAGATCCAGTGAAGGTAGAACATGAAGTGGGCGAATTGATTCCACAAGCAGAATGGACAAACTTGTCACAACGCATTATTTGGCATGGTCGACGGGTGTGTCATTCCCGTAAACCAGCATGTGGTGCCTGCACACTTGCAAAAATCTGTCCATCAGTAGGAATTGGTGAGATGGATAAAGAGAAAGCGGCGCTACTTGTGAAGACAGAGAAAGATTTTCGATGAAGAAAATCGCTCTCGCTCTCGCATCACTTCTTCTTGCGGGCTGTTCGCAGAGTACGACCGCACTTCCAAATAATGGAGTTGTGGTTGATTGCTCATCTATTCAAAGTGTAGCCACTGGCAAAAAGGTGGTAGATCTAGATTGTTTAGATGAAGGCTCTGTGATCGATCTATCGAGTGTGAGAGGACCAGTGTTGGTAAATGTCTGGGGATCGTGGTGCGGACCATGTAAGGACGAGATGCCTATCTTTGTTGATTTTTATAGCAAGCACAGTAAATCAGTGGGGCTTATCGGGATTAGCGTTGAAGAAGCAGATATCCAGGATGCGCGAGATTTTGTTCAGGCTTATGGCATGACGTGGCCAAATCTCTACGATGCCGATGGCGTTACGCGTGCGACTCTGGGGATGGGCGTACCGATCACACTTTTTATTGATAAAAACGGTGAGATTGTTTATAGAAAAATTGGGGTAGTTACTACTATAGAAGAGTTAGAGAATGAGACGAGAAAGTATTTAGGGGTAGATCTGTGAACTATGTCGATATCGTGATTGCAGTAGCAGTGATTGCCTCATTTATCAGTGGTTACAAAAGCGGGTTCCTAAAGACTATTTTTACAGTTATCGGAAATATTGGTGGAGCAATTGTCGGCTTACTGCTAGCACTCAACGTGATGGGTGAGTGGGCACTCGATAGCAAGAAAGTTGGAATTGCATTTCTTTCAATTTTCGTTGGCTCTTTTGCTGGTCGCTTCCTTGCCAAACTCGTGACTAAAGGACTGAAGGCAACAGTCATTCGTGGGCCGTTGGCTTTCCTTGACCAAATTGCAGGAGCAGCGCTCTCACTTCTACGGACAGTAATCTTTATCTTTCTTATCGGTGCCATTCTTACATGGTCACCATGGCAGAGCGGTAAAGATGCAATTGCAGGAAGTGATCTCTATCCAAGGATTGAGAGCAATCTTCCGGGAGTGGTCACTTCAATCAAAGATACTGTGAAAGAGAAACTAGAAGGACTTAATCTTCGTCCTTAGTTGAATGTAGACCTTCAGAGATCAGCTTCATCACATTTGGGTCAGCCAACGTGGTTGCATCGCCAACTGCCCGATTCTCAGCAACATCTTTAAGTAACCTACGCATGATTTTGCCGCTACGCGTCTTAGGGAGTTCATTAACAACCATAATCTGACGCGGACGAGCGATAGCACCGATTTCCTTGGTGACGTGAGCGCGTAACTCTTTTACGAGATCTTCTCCATTTGCATGATCAATCCCAGCTCGCAAAATCACAAACGCCACAATTCCCTGGCCAGTCATCTCATCTTGCGCGCCAACAACGGCCGCCTCTGCAACTGCTGCATGTGAGACAAGTGCGGATTCGACTTCAGTTGTTGAAATTCTGTGACCAGAAACATTCATCACATCATCGACTCGACCAAGCAACCAGATAGCGCCATCGTTGTCGAGCTTTGCTCCATCACCGGCGAAGTAGATTCCATCAAAGCGCGACCAATATGTTTGCTTGTAACGCTCGTCTTCACCCCAGACGCCACGAAGCATTGATGGCCATGGCTTATCTAAAATCAAATATCCACCGTGACCGTTTGGCACCGCAACACCATTGTCATCGACAACCTTGGCGCTAATTCCTGGTAACGCTGTCATTGCAGAGCCCGGCTTGGTTGCAGTTACTCCTGGCAAAGGAGAAATCATGATCGCACCAGTTTCGGTCTGCCACCATGTATCAACTATCGGACAACGGTTTCCACCAATAACTTCGCGGTACCACATCCATGCTTCAGGATTAATTGGTTCACCAACTGATCCAAGTAAGCGTAGTGATGAAAGATTATGTGCTTGAGGGAATTCATCTCCCCACTTCATCCATGTACGGATAAGTGTTGGCGCAGTATACAAAATAGTGACGCCATACTTTTCAATAATTTCAAACATGCGTCCCTTATGCGGTGTATCAGGTGTGCCTTCATACATTACTTGAGTTGCACCGTTGATAAGCGGGCCATAGACAACATAGGAATGCCCGGTAATCCAACCGACATCTGCTGTACACCAGTAGACATCCTTTTCAGGTTTGAGATCAAAGACTGCGCGATGAGTAAAGGCAGCCTGCGTTAAATACCCACCTGTTGTGTGAAAAATTCCCTTTGGCTTTGCAGTCGTGCCAGATGTATACAAGATAAATAGTGGATGCTCAGCGTCAAAAGCCTGCGCAGTGTGCTCTGGGCTCTGACGGTTAACAATTTCATCCCACCAAATATCGGTGGCGTTATTCCACGCAGTTTCTTGTCCCGTGCGCTTTACGACAAGGACTTTCTCAACGTTTGTCTTTCCCTTAAGCGCTTCATCCACTGCTGGCTTGAGTGCAAATGCTGCGCCTTTGCGGAATCCACCATCGGCTGTGATGACAACTTTTGCATCAGCATCTTGAATACGTGAAAGAAGAGCATCTGCTGAAAATCCACCGAAGACAACAGAGTGTGCTGCGCCAATACGCGCACATGCCAACATCGCAACCGCTGCCTCTGGAATCATCGGCATGTAGATAGCAACGCGATCACCTGCATTGACACCGATTTCAATCAGCGCATTTGCTGCCTTCTTTACATTAACAAGCAGATCTGCATATGTAATCATGCGAGTGTCACCTGGTTCGCCTTCAAAGAAAAGTGCGACGCGATCTCCGCGTCCAGCCAACACATGTCGATCGAGTGCGTTAAATGATGCGTTGAGTTTTCCGCCGACAAACCATTTCGCATATGGGGCTTTCCATTCAAGAATGGAATCCCACGGCTTCTCCCACGTTAATTCCTTCGCCTGCGACTCCCAGAACGCTAGGCGATCTGCTTCTGCTAAATCGTAGATACCAGCCATGGCATTTGCCTGGGCAGCAAAATCAGCGCTCGGTGGAAATGTGCGGCTCTCAGAACCTAAGTTTTCGATTGAATCGCCAGAACTATCAACAGGAGTAACGCTCATGAGAATTGAGGTTACTCGCACTCTCTATTTTTGCCCACTATCTCAAACCACTCCGATAGATCCTCTATAGAAATGGAAATAACAATGCTGACTGCTTTCTTCGCAATTCTGCTTAAGATTTTGGGAACCCCTGCCCTCCTCGCCGCCCTCATGGCCTTCTTACAGAAGACCCTCCATCCCTGAAAAGCCCAACTAATCAGGAGATAGACGCTCTCTGAGCGTAAAGATCGCCATGTCGCCGGTAGCCCTTGGGCCCTCTGGCGCATGGCGATTTTTCATACCCCCAGGTAAGTGGTTGGATTAGCCGTAAGCCCGAAGTCGACCCAATGACGCGCTCGGCGAAGGATTACAACTCGCACCAGATTTATGCGAGCAACCGAGCCCGTGGAGTCACAGATGCCAATTGCAACCCCTGAGATTTACGCCCAAATGTTAGATCGCGCGAAAGCTGGCGCATTTGCATATCCCGCAATCAACGTTTCGTCGTCACAGACAGTCATTGCAGCGATTCGTGGATTTGCTGAAGCTGAATCAGATGGAATTATCCAATTTTCGTGGGGCGGTGCTGAATACGCATCTGGCTCAACGGTGAAGAACATGGTTGATGGCGCAGTTGCGCTCGCTGAATTTGCACACGTTGTTGCAAAGAATTACAACATCAATATTGCAATTCACACCGATCATTGCCCAGCAGAAAAACTTGATGGCTTTATGCGTCCACTTCTTGATTTCGGTGCGCAACGCATTAAAGATGGCAAAGCGCCTCTCTTTAGTTCTCATATGTGGGATGGCTCTGCTGTCGACATGAATGAAAATATGAAAATTGCAAAAGAACTTCTCGCAAAGTCAGTTGCCGCGCGAACAATTCTTGAAATCGAAATCGGCGTCGTCGGTGGCGAAGAAGATGGAATCGAAGCAAAGCACGATGCCAAGCTGTACTCAACACCTGAAGATGCGTTGATGACACTTGACACTCTAGGAAACGACCCAGCTGCTCGTTACATGGTTGCAGCAACATTTGGAAATGTTCACGGCGTCTACAAGCCAGGCAACGTTGTCTTGCAGCCAAAGATCCTGCACACATTGCAAGAGGCAGTTTCGGCAAAGCTCGGTCTAGCAGCTGGAAGTAAGCCTATGGATCTCGTATTCCACGGTGGCTCTGGCTCACTACTTTCCGAGATTCGCGAATCACTTGATTACGGTGTCATCAAGATGAATATCGACACCGATACTCAGTACGCATTTACTCGTCCAGTGGTCGAGCACATGTTCAAAAACTATGACGGTGTCTTGAAAATTGATGGCGAAGTTGGAAATAAGAAGGCTTACGACCCACGCGCATGGGGCAAGGTGGCAGAGGCTGGCATGGCTGCTCGTGTCGTGCGCGCCTGTGAAGATCTTCGCTCTACAGGAACATCACTTCGCAAGTAATCTTCACCTAGTTCAAGAGAGAGGTTTTAACTATGCCTGCATTAGTTCTGCTGGGAGCTCAGTGGGGCGATGAGGGCAAGGGTAAAGCTACCGACATCCTTGGCGATCGCGTTGATTATGTGGTGCGCTATCAAGGCGGCAATAACGCAGGACACACTGTTGTTATTGGCGATCAAAAGTACGCCCTTCACTTACTTCCATCGGGAATTCTCTCTCCTAACGTTATTCCCGTAATCGGTAATGGCGTTGTTATTGATCCAGGTGTATTGCTCGAAGAGATTAAAGGTTTAACAGAACGTGGAATTGATTGTTCAAAACTAGTCATCTCAACCAATGCACATTTGATTACTCCTTATCATCGCACGATCGACAAGGTTACAGAACGCTTCTTAGGCAAATCAAAGATCGGTACAACAGGTCGCGGAATTGGGCCTGCTTATGCTGACAAGATCAACCGCATCGGAATTCGCGTGCAGGATCTCTTTGATCCATCAATTTTGCGGCAGAAACTTGAAGCTGCACTTCGCGATAAGAACCAAATTCTTATCAAGGTCTTTAACCGTAAGAACATTGACGTTGATGATGTTCTTAACGAATACCTTGAATATGCTGAAATCTTGCGTCCATATGTTGCAGATACCGTCCTTCTATTAGATCAAGCGTTGAAGGCGGGCAAGCGAGTATTGCTCGAAGGATCACAAGGAACTTTGCTTGATGTTGATCATGGAACATACCCATTTGTTACCTCATCAAACCCAACAGCAGGAGGAGCTTGTACTGGCTCTGGAATCGGGCCAACACAGATCAGTCGCGTTATCGGAATCGTTAAGGCATACACAACTCGCGTGGGATCAGGACCTTTCCCTACTGAGCTCCACGATGAAGATGGTGAAAAACTTCGCACAATTGGTGGAGAGATCGGTGTGACGACAGGTCGTGCCCGCCGCTGTGGTTGGTATGACGCACCGATTGCCCGCTATGCGGTTCGTGTAAATGGACTTACAGATTTCTTCTTAACAAAACTTGATGTGCTCACTGGCTGGGAGAAGATTCCTGTATGTGTTGCCTATGAAATCGATGGCAAGCGCGTTGAAGAACTTCCATCATCACAATCAGATTTCCACCACGCAATACCAATCTATGAATACCTTCCTGGTTGGAAGGAAGATATTTCTGGTGCACGCACCTTGAGCGATTTACCTGCAAATGCACAGGCCTATATCGCCTTCCTTGAAAAAATTTCTGGAGCCCCGATGAGCGCAATCGGTGTGGGGCCGGGTCGAGATCAGACAATTGTCGTAAAGGATTTCATCTAAACCATGAAAATCCTCCTAGTCGGAAGTGGCGGTCGCGAACACGCACTCGCACTAGGACTCAAGGCAGATAAAAAATGTAGTGAACTACATGTGGCACCAGGCAACCCAGGAATTGCAGAGATTGCAACAACACATCCACTTGTAATCACAGATAATCAAGCAATTCTTAGCCTGGCACAATCACTTGGCGTTGACCTTGTTGTGATCGGCCCAGAACTACCTCTTGTTAACGGTGCAGCTGATATTTTGCGCGCTGCCGGAATAGCAACATTTGGTCCATCAAAAGCTGCCGCCGCTCTTGAAGGATCGAAAGATTTTGCAAAAGGTGTGATGCGAGATGCCGGTGTGCCTACCGCCAGAAGTTTTACCTGCACAACAGAAAAGGAAATCAATACCGCGCTGGATATATTTGGCGCACCTTATGTTGTCAAAGATGATGGACTAGCAGGTGGTAAGGGTGTTGTTGTTACAGAGGATCGCACCGTAGCGCTAACCCACGCGCTCTCTTGTAACCGTGTTGTTATCGAAGAATTTCTTGACGGTCCAGAGATTTCTCTCTTCGGAATCTCTGATGGCAGAAATATTCTTGCGATGGAGCCAGCCCAAGATTTCAAACGTGCACATGATAATAATCAAGGACCGAATACAGGCGGTATGGGTGCTTACTCACCACTGCCATGGGCACCTGATGACATTATTGAACAGACCTATGAAAAAGTTTTGGCACCTGTTATCGCCGAAATGGCAGCGCGCGGAACACCATTCATCGGTCTGCTTTATGCGGGGTTAGCCTTAACAAAAAATGGAATTAAGGTCATTGAATTTAATGCACGCTTTGGAGATCCAGAGACGCAAGTTCTAATTCCGCGTCTTCTTACTCCACTTGCAGATCTTCTCTACAAAGCGGCGACAAATTCACTTGATGACACTGTTCTACATTGGAGTGATACCTCTGCCGTCACTGTTGTATTGGCCGCGCAGGGATATCCGCAATCACCAGTTGTGGGGAAGAAGATCACAGCCCCAGCTCCCCAGGAAAGCACACTTGTATTTCATGCAGGTACCCAAGAAAAAGATGGCTCACTCATCTCAAGTGGCGGTCGCGTGATGACAGTGACTGGAATCGGCAAAGATCTTGAGTCCGCACGCCACCGCGCATATAAGCAGATTTCTACCATCGGCCTCGAGGGCTCGTTCTACAGAAGTGATATCGCCCTCGTTGCGTCGCTAGCCCAGGTAGAGAATTAAGTAAGGGAGAATGCACCAGTGAGCGTATTGGCTAACCGTTATGCATCAGCACAGATGCGCGCCATTTTTGCCCCTGAAGAAAAAATCATTGCAGAGCGTCGATTGTGGATCGCTGTAGCTCGCGCACAATCAAAGCTTGGCCACACAATCTCTGATGCTGTGATTGCAGATTATGAGAAAGTTGTGTCAAAGGTGGATCTGGAATCCATTGATGCACGTGAAAAAATTACTCGCCATGATGTGAAGGCGCGTATCGAAGAATTTAATGCTCTGGCTGGCCATGAAGTTATTCATGCAGGAATGACAAGCCGCGACCTCACAGAAAATATTGAAGCGCTGCAGATTAAAAATGGGCTCGATCTCATCGGTAACAAAGTGATTGCAACTCTTGCTGCCCTTGCTTCAAAAGCTGCATTTTACGCCGAACAGCCAATTGCGGGACGTTCGCATAATGTTCCAGCGCAAATCACAACACTCGGTAAGCGATTTGCGAATGCAGCAGAAGAATTACTTTTCGCTTACGAACGCTTAACGACTTTGCAGGCACGCTATCCAATGCGCGGTATCAAAGGACCTGTTGGTACAGCGCAGGATTCAATTGACTTACTTGGATCAACAGAGGCTCATCAGTCTCTCGAACGCGCAATAGCTACAGAACTTGGATTTAATCGAGTACTTGATTCAACCGGTCAGATTTATCCGCGCTCCTTTGATTACGATGTTCTAACAACACTTGTTCAAATAGCTGCAGCGCCATCTTCTCTTGCCACATCAATTCGATTGATGGCCGGCGCCGAACTTGTGACCGAAGGTTTTAAAGAGGGTCAGGTTGGATCATCTGCTATGCCTCATAAGATGAATACTCGATCCTGTGAGCGTATTAATGGCCTAGCCGTGATCCTGCGCGGATATTCATCCATGGTCTCTGAACTTGCTGGCGATCAATGGAATGAAGGCGATGTTTCATGCAGTGTTGTCAGGCGTGTGGCGATTGCCGATGCGTTCTATGCGATGGATGGTTTATTGGAGACAACACTTACTGTTCTCAATGAATTTGGCGTATTCCCTGCAGTTATCGAAGCAGAACTTGATCGCTATCTTCCATTTCTTGCAACAACAAAGATATTGATGGCAGCGGTAAAAGCCGGCGTTGGTCGTGAAGTCGCACACGAAGTGATTAAAGAGCACGCAGTAAAGGCAGCACTTGCGATGCGAGCCGGTCAGCCAAATACTCTTCTTGACGCGCTAGCTGGCGATTCAAAGATTCCGTTAGATAAAGCAGCGCTGGAGAACTTGATCAGCGCTCCCCTTGAATTTACTGGCGATGCTCGCCACCACATTGCACGAGTTGTAGATCGCATTGAGGCGATTACATCCGCGCATCCTGCCGCAGCGCAGTACAAACCTGGCTCTATCCGGTGAGCGGCTTCGGCCTTGCTGGTCCACCACCAGCACCACAGGTTGCTGGGTGGGATCACTTGCGCACTGGAAAAGTTCGCGATCTCTATACAAATTCATCAGGTGAAATTCTTCTTGTGGCATCAGATCGCATCAGCGCATTCGATTGGGTGCTTCCAACAACAATTCCAGATAAAGGTGCAATCCTCACTCAGTTATCACTCTTCTGGTTTGAATTACTCGAAGACATTATCCCTAACCACATCATTACCGATGATGTTCCAGCACAAGTGGCAGATCGCGCTGTAATTGTGGAGCCTCTGAAGATGTTTGATATTGAATGTGTCGCCCGTGGATATCTCACTGGCAGTGGCCTCGTTGAGTATAAAAACAATGGTGCAGTGTGCGGCAACCCTCTGCCAGATGGCTTAAGTGATGGATCAAAACTTGTCACACCGATCTTTACACCTGCGACAAAAGCTGAAATTGGTGATCACGATATAAATATTGACTTTAACCAAGCTTCAGCAATTGTGGGTGCAGAGTATGCACAATTACTTCGCGACTACACCCTCAAGCTCTATACAGAAGCAGCTGATTTTGCAGAGAGCCGTGGAATTATTCTGGCTGATACTAAATTTGAATTCGGTCTAGATACCGACGGCGAAATTCTCCTTGGCGATGAAGCACTCACTCCTGATTCATCTCGCTTCTGGGATGCCACAGATTTAGGTGCATCATTTGATAAGCAATTTGTCAGGGATTACCTCACAACATCAGGATGGGATAAGAAGAGCCCGCCACCAGAATTGCCTGCAGAGATCGTTGAGAAAACTGCGGAGCGTTATCACCAGGCATATTTCATACTCACCGGCAGCAAGTTCTAAGGGGAAATCACATGGCCATCATCGTCGTAGAAGTAATGCTCAAGCCTGAGATCTTAGATCCACAAGGTGTTGCCGTAGGTGCCGCTCTCCCTCGACTTGGTTTCACCTTCGCAAAGAGTGTTCGCCAAGGAAAACGTTTTGAAATCGAAATCGATGGAGAACCAACACCGCAACAAATGCAGGAGATTGAGAAGGCGGCGGCAACACTTCTGGCTAATCCAGTCATCGAAACGTATGTAGTGACGGTGCAGGCATGAAAGTTGGTGTCATCACATTTCCTGGCACATTAGATGATCGTGATGCCCTGCGCGCTGCCAGCGCTGCTGGCACAACGGCAATCTCACTCTGGCATAACGATGCCGATCTCAAAGGTGTGGATGCAGTTATCTTGCCCGGTGGATTTTCATACGGTGATTATCTTCGCTGTGGTGCAATCAGTCGCTTTGCTCCGGTAATGGAGAAAGTCATTGATGCAGCTTGTGGTGGAATGCCACTTCTTGGAATTTGCAACGGCTTTCAAGTGCTCTGTGAAGCACATTTGTTGCCTGGTGCGTTGACTCGCAATAAAGATCTACATTTCTTGTGCCGTGATCAAAAATTAGTTATTGAAAATAACGCAACAGCGTGGACCTCTGATTATGCAAAGGGCCAAGAGATTGTGATTCCCTTAAAAAACGGTGAAGGTTCATTTCAATGTGATGATAAAACCCTTGCAGCACTTGAGGAAGAAGGCCGAATTGTCGCGCGCTACGTGGGAGAAAATCCCAATGGATCGCGAAACCTCATTGCAGGTATCACAAATGAGCGCGGAAACATTGTCGGACTGATGCCACATCCAGAGCACGCTATTGAAACCCTTACGGGGCCAAGTACTGATGGGCTCGCCTTCTTTACATCTGTTCTTAAGGCGATGGTGAAGTAATGGCACTTGATACCGTTGCAACCGCAACTTCAAACCCCGATACAAGACAGCCATTTGCAGAACTTGGGCTCAAGCCAGATGAGTACGCACGGATTAAGGAAAT
Organism: uncultured Candidatus Planktophila sp.; assembly: GCA_964576165.1. Taxonomy (GTDB): domain Bacteria; phylum Actinomycetota; class Actinomycetes; order Nanopelagicales; family Nanopelagicaceae; genus Planktophila. The sequence continues at coordinate 21,398 of CAZNUC010000013.1, forward strand.
TCTTGGCCGCAGACCAACATCTTCTGAATTAGCGATGTATTCAGTGATGTGGTCTGAGCACTGTTCATATAAATCCTCAAAGGTGCACCTCAAGCAATTTGGCGAGAAGGCTGTGAAGTCTGATGCATTGCTAGTTGGAATTGGTGAGAATGCAGGCGTTGTCGATATCGGACAGGGTTATGCGATCACTTTTAAAATCGAATCACATAACCACCCTTCTTTTATTGAGCCATATCAAGGAGCAGCAACAGGTGTGGGCGGAATCGTTCGCGATATTTTAACGATGGGTGCCCGCCCCATTGCAGTGATGGATCCGTTGAGATTCGGTCCAGCTGATGCAGCAGATACTCGCCGTGTATTACCTGGCGTGATTGCAGGTGTTGGTGGATATGGAAACTGTCTCGGACTTGCCAATATTGGTGGCGAAGTTGTCTTCGATGAAACGTATTTAGGTAACCCACTTGTAAACGCTCTCTGCATCGGCGTAATGAAACATAGCGACATTAAGTTGGCAAAAGCAGCCGGTGCTGGAAATCTTGTCGTGCTCTATGGCGCAAAAACTGGTGGAGATGGAATCGGCGGCGTATCTGTCTTGGCATCAGAGACATTTGAATCAACTGGCTCGGCAAAGCGTCCTGCTGTTCAAGTAGGCGATCCATTTGTCGAAAAAGTATTGATTGAATGCTCGCTTGAAATCTTCGCTGAAGATCTTGTTGTGGGTATCCAAGACCTTGGCGGGGCAGGATTATCCTGCGCCACGAGCGAATTAGCATCCGGTGGAAGTGGCGGCATGAAGGTCGCACTTGATCGCGTGCCTTTGCGTGATGCGACCTTATCGCCTGAAGAAATCTTGATGTCTGAATCACAAGAGCGTATGTGCGCCATTGTTGAACCCAGCAAGATTGAGCGCTTTCTGGAAATCTGCAAGAAATGGGATGTGACTGTCACCGTTATTGGTGAAGTAACCGATGGTGATCATCTTGAAATCACATGGCACGGTGAACTAATTGTCGATGTACCACCGCGCACTGTGGCCCATGATGGCCCTGTCTATTCCAGACCACTGGCAGAACCGGCTTATATCGCGCGTGTAAATGCTGAAGTAATTTCGCCACCTATTCCACAATCAGCGACAGAGATTAAAGATGCAATTCTGATGATGGCAGCGACTCCGAACTTGGCAGATAAGAGCTGGGTCACCAATCAATATGATCGATATGTTCAAGGAAATACTGTGCAATCACAACCAGATGATTCTGGAATGGTTCGTATCGATGAGAAGACACACCTGGGCGTTGCTGTTGCAACGGATGCCAATGCAAATTGGTCTTACCTCAACCCTTATGAAGGTGCGAAGCTAGCACTTGCTGAAGCATCTCGGAATATTGCCACAGCAGGTGCGAAGCCACTTGCTGTGACTAACTGCCTTAACTTTGGCTCGCCTGAAGACCCAGGTGTGATGTGGCAATTTGCCGAAACAGTTCGTGGCCTTGCAGATGGATGTCTTGAGATGGGCTTACCTGTGACAGGTGGCAACGTATCTTTCTACAACCAGACAGGCGACGTTGCGATCTTGCCAACACCTGTCATCGGAGTTCTTGGTGTTATTGATGATGTGCGTACTCGTACACCTATGAGTTTTGATCGAGTAGGGTTAGATCTCTATCTTCTTGGAGCAAGTGATAGCAATATGTCAGGTTCTGAGTGGGCATACCTTCATAAGATGCGCGGAGGACAAGCGCCAACTGCTGATTTACAGCGTGAAATGCGTCTAATTGATCTGCTGGTGAAGGGTCGCACCGAGAAGATCTTTAGCGCAGCACATGATTTAAGTCAGGGTGGCCTCACTGCAACGCTTACTGAAATGGTCTTACGTCATAACATCGGCGCAACAATTACTCTAGATAATCCTGGGGTGAGCCTTTTTGTTGAAACACCCGGACGAGTTGTCGTTGCCGTCGAACCCGGAAAAGCTGAAGCTCTAAAGAAAGCTGCGGGAGATATTCCACTGACGCACCTAGGAGCAACAGGCGGAGATGCACTAGTCGTTAACGATGTTGTGATTTCACTAGATGAGTTACGTAAGGCTCATACCACTACCTTTGAAAAGTTGTTTGGATAGAAGATGCGCGATCCGGTGATTCTAGAAAATGTGAAGAGCTCCTTAGCCGAACTAGTCCGCCTGGCACCTGGGCGTGCAATCGAAGTACGGGTCCCACCTTATGCAGCAGTTCAATGCGGAGATGGTCCAACACATACTCGCGGTACCCCAGCTAATGTCATCGAGATGAACGCTGATACCTGGCTAGCACTTGTCAGTGGCGAACTTTCTTGGACGGCCGCACTCGGTGATGGACTCATCAACGCATCAGGTGCCCGCGCGGATTTATCCCATCTACTTCCATTTGAGAAAAGGATGACGCCATGAGCAGACGCGCAGATGGATTACTTAATCACAATTACCCTGGCGAAGATAAAGGCCCGCAAGATGCATGCGGTGTCTTCGGAGTATGGGCACCCGATGAAGAAGTCGCAAAGCTCACCTTCTATGGTCTCTATGCCTTGCAACATCGCGGAACAGAATCTGCCGGAATTGCAACCTCTGACGGTGAGCGCATCGTTATCTTTAAAGATATGGGTCTTGTCTCACAAGTATTTACTGAATCAGATCTTGCAACCTTGCCTGGAAATCTTGCGATTGGACATTGTCGCTACAGCACAACGGGGTCAAGTACCTGGGTCAATGCTCAGCCAACCCTGCGCCCAACTAAGTACGGCACACTGGCTTTAGCCCACAATGGAAATCTGACAAATACCGGCGATCTCGCCGAAATGGTTTCAAAACTTGAGCCTCCCGCAAAAAATGAACGCGGTGCTACAACAGATACTGAAATTATGACAGCGTTGATAGGTCTGCAACACGAAAATAGTGTGGAGGCAAGCGCACTTGCCGTCCTACCGTTGCTGGAAGGCGCATTCTCTCTAGTCTTTATGGATGAGCGCACACTCTATGCAGCGCGCGATCGCCACGGTGTAAGACCACTTGTTATTGGAAAACTTGAACGCGGCTGGGTTGTTGCTTCTGAATCTGCCGCACTAGATATTGTCGGCGCTGCATTTGTCCGCGAAGTTGAACCAGGTGAATTTTTAGCCATTGATGAAGATGGACTTCGTTCGCAGATGTGGGCTGCCCCTGAACCAAAGGGATGCATCTTTGAGTATGTCTATCTTGCTCGTCCAGATACATCGATTGCCGGACAGAGCGTGCATGCAACCCGAGTACGAATTGGTAAACAGCTGGCCATCGAGGCACCTGTTGTTGCCGATCTTGTCATTCCTGTACCTGAGTCAGGAACACCGGCGGCAATTGGATTCGCTCAAGAATCTGGAATTCCGTATGGATTAGGTTTTGTAAAGAATTCATATGTGGGGCGAACATTTATCCAACCCTCACAAACTATTCGCCAACTAGGAATTCGCTTAAAACTTAACCCGCTGCGCGAGATCATTGACGGTAAGCGTATTGTCGTCGTCGATGATTCAATTGTGCGTGGCAATACTCAGCGCGCGATTGTGCGCATGTTGCGCGAAGCCGGCGCACTCGAAATTCACGTTCGCATTTCTAGCCCACCTGTTAAGTGGCCCTGCTTCTATGGCATTGATTTTGCAACGCGCGCTGAGTTAATCGCAAGCGGTCTTGAGATCGAAGAGATCCGCAGATCGATCGGCGCTGATTCACTCGATTATGTAAGCGCTGAAGGATTGATCGAAGCGACCCATGTACCGGGTGAAAAGCTCTGTACTGCCTGTTTTACAGGGCAATATCCGATTAAAATCCCCACAGATTTATCAGAGGGTAAATTGCGCCTTGAGATTTTGGATCAGAACCCATGAGCACATATAAAGATGCAGGCGTAGATATCGATGCAGGAGATCGCGCCGTTGAGTTGATGAAGGCAGCAATTGCTAAGGCATCTCGCAGCGAAGTTGTCGGTGGCATCGGTGGATTTGCTGGACTCTTTGATGCCAGTGCAATGAAATCTATGCAACGACCACTTCTTGCTACATCTACCGATGGCGTTGGAACAAAGACTGAGATTGCTCGCATGCTGGGAAAGTACGACACAATCGGTGAAGATCTTGTTGCGATGGTGGTCGATGACTTAGTTGTTTGTGGCGCTGAACCTCTCTTTATGACCGATTACATCGCAGTTGGAAAAGTTATCCCAGAACGTATCGCAGCAATTGTTGGCGGAATCGCTCGCGGCTGTGAAAAAGCCGGAACCGCACTTGTTGGTGGTGAAACCGCAGAGCACCCAAGACTCATGGGAGAAGATGAATTTGATATTGCAGGCGCTGCAACCGGAGTCGTTGATGCGCACCTGCAACTTGGTGCAGATCGCGTAAAGGCAGGAGATGTCCTTATCGCAATGCCATCTTCTGGAATTCACGCAAATGGATTCTCACTTGTACGCCACATTATTGCTACACATAACATTGATATCGATAAAACTGTTGCCGACCTAGGTTGCACTCTTGGTGAAGTTCTCATCACCCCAACCGAAATCTACGCACTCGATTGTTTGGCGCTGATTCGCTCTCTCAAAGAAAACCTACGCACTTTTTCTCACATTACAGGTGGAGGACTTGCCGATAACACTGCCCGCGTTATCCCAGATGGATTGGTAGCAACGTACGAGCGCGCGACCTGGTCACTTCCACGCGAGATGGAGTATTTGGCTCAATTAGCCAACGTCCCGCAGGGCGATCTTGAGCGCACCTGGAACGCGGGCATCGGAATGGTCGCCATCGTTGCCCCCGAAGCAGCCGATCTGACTATCGCATCCCTTGCTGCCCGCGGCATGAAAGCCTGGGTCGCCGGCCAGATCGAGCCCGCATCGAGTGTGAATATGCCCGGCTCGAGTGTTTTGGCTGGAAAGTACCAATCACGCTAAAGTGGGCTCACACAGAACGCTATTGGTAAGGAGGCCGCCCCATGGGTAGAGGCCGTGCAAAAGCTAAGCAGACAAAAGTCGCCCGCGATCTAAAGTACAACTCACAAGAGATGGATCTAGATCGTTTGGCCAAAGAGCTCCATGGTGATGCTCCTGCAACTGAAAACCGTGATGACGAAGATCCTTTCGCCGAAGGCAATTACATCCCACGTGCGTAATTAGCGCGTACATACATGTATCCAACTCCGTACGTTGCCTCACTACGCGTATTTGAACCACTTGAAGCATTTGATCCAGTAGATCGTTTGCGATGGCAGAACCTTGACGCCAATCACAATTCGCGCGAAGAGGAACAACGACTTGCACTCGAACGCATGATTTTTCCGCAGCCGCCTAGCGCTCGCCCTGATGGCGTGCACATTCTCGATCTCGACGGCGCTCGCTATATCTCGCCCTGGTCCACTGCAACACGTTGTTGGGCAGCGCTTGAAAGCTTCAAAGGACAATTTCCGCCACCGTTATCCCACTTCTTCATTTCACCCGCACTTGAAGAAGTCATCACAAGTGGAATGGATTTCATTGACGAACGCGTGCCACATACGCTGAGTGAAACATGGATTATCCCACCGCGTTGGTTCTCAATCTTTACACCGAATGAACGTGAAATCGGAAGTGATCAACACGGCCCATTCTCTAGAGCGCGCACAACAATTGCGCTGGCAAAAGCACGAACCAAGAGAGCACACGAAACTGTTGAAGGTGCATTCGGAGTTGGCCCAGTTGAAGAAGAGATCGAAAATCTTCTTGAATGGCTTGAGATTTTTCATCCCGAATCACTTGTCGAACTCGATTACGGCGGGCTAGCCGGATATCTTTCAGCGGCACTTACCGCTGATGGCGAAGAAGGACTTGTCGCTGATACATCTATTGAAGATGTTCTTCTCTCACTTGATGGTCTGGCGCAAGGAGATGGTCAAATCGCAGGCGGTGGATATGAACGACTAGTCAGACGTTGGCGCGCAGTTCAGGCATTTGAGACGAGCATTTAGCTAGATCTGCCACCTTGCCAAGACGTTGTAACAACGGGGATACTTGGGGGCATTGCAGGGCAAAACGGACACTTTTGCTCCACCGTTAGAATTTTTTATCAGAGGAGAACGCATGAGCCGTCTGCCAGATGCGGAAGTTCTTCTCACTCCTCGTGAAGTTGCTGATCTCTTTGGTGTTGATCCCAAAACAGTGACACGGTGGGCGAAGGCGGGAAAACTTACATCGATTCGCACACTTGGTGGACATCGTCGTTATCGCAAATCAGAAGTTGATGACCTTCGCGCAAATTACTTTAAGGCTCAATAGGCAACTTATTTCTCATGAATGATATTTCTTTTGAAAGATATCTTTTACTTGGCGCGCTCACGATGGTCTTTGTCGGCATCCTCACGCCAATTATGAGAAAGATTGCGATCTCTGTCGGTGCGGTAGATGCACCAAACCTTGAACGAAAGTTGCAGAATGAACCAGTTCCGTATCTTGGCGGCGTTGCAATCGCAATCGGTGTTGTCGGTGCATCCTATGCAGCGCTCTTGGCCGAAGATTTCACGATGGAGAATTTTCGCCTCGCAAGTTTTGTTTTAGTTCCAGCAATCGCAATTTCTGTGATGGGTTTGATCGATGACTTGAAGGGGCTGCAGCCTTGGCCTCGCCTGATTGCACAGACTTTTACGGGTGTCATTGTTGCCGTCATTCTGACGCTGACCGACACTATGGGCATTGCCTTCGGAAACACCTTCTTAAATTATGTAATCTCGATCATCTGGATTGTTGGCGTCTGTAACTCAATCAACTTCTTTGATAACCACGATGGAGGCGCCGCTGGCACCGTTGCGGTGATCTCACTATTTCTCTTTTTTATCGCCTTTGACCGCCAACAAGTACTGGTCAGCGCACTAGCTATTGTGACGGCAGGCGCCACGGCAGGATTCCTCATCTGGAACCGCCATCCGGCGAGAATCTACATGGGAGATGCTGGCGCACTCTTCCTTGGAATTATCATCTCTGTTTTAACAATTCGCTTAAGCCCAGGGATCATTCCGCAAGAGATGTCATTAGCCATCCCCGCACTCTTAATGGCGACTCCGATTTTGGATACAACAGTTGCAGTTATCTCACGACTTCATCGCGGTATCTCGCCTTTCCAAGGTGGGCGCGATCACTTGTCACACCGTTTAATGCGCGTGGGTCTTTCTCGCAAAATCACAGCAATTACCTTGTGGGCGATGGCAGCGATGTATGGCGGCCTCGCTCTCGCGGTGTACACATGGCCAGATACATATGGTTGGCAACTAATCGCCCTTGCATCAGTTGCATGGATTGCAAAACTCGCTTTCTTCTTAAGAATTCCATCTGAGGGGTAGACTAACTCCATGGCTACTAATGAAAATCCAACCAATCCAGTAGATGACGTCAAAGCAAAGATGGCTGCTGCCCTAGAGGCAAAGAAAAATAAAGGCGGTCGTCCAGGATCATCTAGTGGAACAAGCGGTGGATCAAAGATTCGCGGCGGCCAACGCAGTGGTGGTGCACCTCAGGTGCAGCGCAAAGCAGGACCATCTGGTTCTGGCTCTGCTGGTTAATTCATCACATTCATATTTAATTAAGTATCTCTAAAAAATCTAAAGTGGCTCGGGACAGGATCGAACTGTCGACCTCACGATTTTCAGTCGCGCGCTCG
>CAZNUC010000014.1:0-26225 GCA_964576165.1 uncultured Candidatus Planktophila sp.
GCCCCGAACTCATAATTCGGTCGTCGTCGGTTCAAGTCCGACCCGTCCCACCATCACTTACTCTCGAAGCGGGCCTTGTAACGCTTTCTCAAGAACGTTTTTACTCACAACGCGAGTGAATTCTCCGATGTCAGACTTCTCTGGAGCGCTCAGGCCTTTGGTGACCCATCCCATTGTTCCCGTGGAGAAATTTCCACCAGCGCTTCCATCAGATGTCACAAGAATCATATTCATTCGACCAAAACGAGGGGCATACCATTTGGTACCGCATCTGACTCTTGCTTCGGCCAAGTTGATTACAGTTCCCATCTGTGAAGAACTTGAGAGGAGAGAATCTACTTCGGGCCCAACAAGACCCTCTAAATCTAGATTTTCAAAGTCTGTAACTCCTTGAAAGACAAAAGATTGCGGCTCTTTTAACTCCAAGTTTCCACTCGCCGGAAAGCACTTATATTCCAAACCGGTGAGTTCAGGTTCTGGTTTACCCAGGTCGCGGAATTTAATTGTGGGGTTCTCTTTATTGGGGTCCTCCTCCGCCGACTTGAAGATCTCCATTACTAAATGGCTATCAGGGTTTGATCTCACGAGTCGCGTATTCCAGTACCCTGCATTTGCTCCGAAGAAGATTGTATTGAGTCCGCGCTTGCGAGCTTCGATGACATTTTCACGCTCTTGCATCGTCCAGTATTCATCGTGGCCAGCGGTGATGAGAACTTTTTTGTTTGCAAGGAGTTTCTTATCAAAGTGAAGATCTGTGTCAGCAACATAGCTCACATCAAGTCCGAGCTTTTCAATGTAGACGATTAGAGGATGGACATAGCGAAGATATTTGCCCGCTCCATTTCCATCATCAAAGGGTTTTCTAAAATCAACTACCCGTAGGCGAGATTCAAATCCGTCCGGCCCGCCGTAGGTATCGGCACCAGTCCAGCTGTTATAGGCCTGCATTGTCATCGTGGGGACTGAAAAGACTGCCTTAGTCTTAGCAACTTTCTCTCTCAAAATGATTGGGATATAGCTTGAGTACTTGTCGCTATCCCGAATAACAAAAAGGTACATTCCGTGTGGAAATGAACTCGTATTGATCTCTAGATTGGCTTTCCAATACTGTGAGTGACGCTTTGATTGATCTAGGCAGCGAGTCTTTTTTGAAGTAAAGATTCGCTTACCTTGACCTTCTTCATAATAACCCACTCGAATCGCCTCTAGATAGAAATCTGTCGAAGGGCAACTGATTTTGAACTTAATCGACGCGCCGACAATGTAGGACATCGAGTCGGAATAGCCCGCGGTACTTCGCCTTGTCTCTTCTTTCTTAATCTTCCAATTGAACTTCTCGGATGCAATCGCATGCGTGGGAGGGTGAATCAATGCTCCACACAGCATGACGCTGAGTCCAAGGCGCTTGGCTTTTTTCACCGAATAATCGTATGACACCTACCGATCGGAGCCCTCACAGACATTCCTCATCTTTTTGAACTACCGTACATCCATGCGAAAAATACTTGTTGTTGCCGTTTTATTAATTCTCGTTGTTGGGTGCTCTTCTCCTACCCAAGAAACTTCTGATGGAAAAATTGCGCAACTGACTCCCCCAGTATCGTGCGAGCAAGAGCTAGTGATCCAAGCTTTTGCTGATCAAGTAGAAGGCTCGCGATATGTTCCAACTGATTGGCAACCATCCCCAGGTACAGATCTTTACGACATTTATGAGGCTGGTGGAATTGCCTGTACTTACGGCATTCAAGTTGCCGAAGTTGGTGGCACGGTGATGTGGGCTTCGAATATAGATAATCTCTGGGATAGAAAAAAGACTCAGTGGTTAGAGCAAGGGCAAGTTCAGATAGATCTACCAGGAATCAATGAGACAGATGCGGTAATCCTCAAAGAGGGCTCAACATCAGCCGATGAGATGCACGTCTGGGCAGTTAATCTCCTGATCAACGATGTCTGGATCCATGTAGGAGCATCCTTCTTACAGAATGTTGATGAGGCTCTTCCGATCATAGAGGCGGCAGTTGAATCGATGGTCAAGTAGTAACTCTCTACCGAACCGGTCGTGAGATAATTTCTCACTATGAGATTCTTTGGACGGGGCAAGCGAAAGACTCAGGGATTTATTGGGTTTAGACACGCGCACGGAGTTGGCATCAGAAGTAAGTACTATGTCATTCCACTCTCCCGCGGAGCATCTGGCTTTACCCGCGCGATTGCAATCGATGCATCACTTACCATGATTGAGAATCAGACTCTTGCCAGTGATCTCACTTCAATGAACGAAGTAGTCCACACCTTTCTACCTCAATTAGCCCGCCACAGACATACCGCAGGAATATTCATCATCGCAGTTGGCGATGAGTCGATTTCGGCAGCAGAGATTGCAGCAGAGATTCGAGCTATCGGAACTCCGTGTGAGTACATAGTCATCAATGAATTCCCCGATTTGGCGATGGCAACAAATCTAGCTCTAGGAACTGCGCAAGAATTAAAGACAACGACACTTTCGGGTATAGATCGCATTGAAGAGAGTGATCTCACTATTGCCTATCAAGAAAAACCTGAATGCCTGACTGAACTTGTAGCCCTCCTAGAGAAGAACAAATTTGCTGTACGCCTGCATCAAATGAGCCCAACAGATAAAGGCGATATGTCATCTTTGGCGCTGGAAGGCTCGCATGCAATCCTCTCATTCGTTGCAGAAGATCGATACCCTTCAGGAACGTTAGTCACGCCCGTTATCAATGTGGCAAGCGATTCGGATTTTCATCGGGCAATTTCAACTGAATTTGATCTGAGCCATGAGAGCTCCGTTGCCGAGATCCTGCAGAAAGTGCAAGAAGTCTTCGGAATGATCCCCACCATTAGTGAGGGCCTCGGCATCCATGAACCGCTCTTTAAAGGTAATGTGCCATCTCTTAATGATTTTGCTGATCCACATGAAATCTGTCTTATTCCTGCCAACCCTGTTCTCATCTCATTATTAATTGATCTTGTCTCAAACCAGTCAGGATTTTTCCTCAAGGATTGGGAGAGCTTTGAGGGGCAGGACATTGCGGCCAAAAAGATTCTGGTTATCGGCACAGGTGGTGCTGGTGATGAACTTTTTACCTCACTTGAGTCTGACTTAAGAGTAAAGAAGTTGAGTGTTTCAGAGTTTGGCTCGTTTCCCGGATTGGCAACTGCCATCTTGGCTGAGGCTTAGATATTTGTGCAAAGAGAAACCCCTCGCGCAGATGCGCGAGGGGTTTGTCTTAGGAGGATTACTTACTTTCAGCGCTTGCTCTCATAGTACTTACGGTTGGCAGCAGCTGCCGCCTTTGCAACTACATTGAGTTTGTCCACGATAATCTTTGCAGCACCCTCAGGGGTCTGTGTACCTGTGAGGCACTTCTGGAACTCAGGAAGACATGTGAGATCACGCCACGCTGTAAGACCTGGGAAAGTGTAAGTCTTTGGCAAAGTTCCAAGGCTAGCAATAGCAGTGTCAAACTGACGATTGTCGGCGATGAATTTATCCTTGGCTGCATCGGTTGAGGTTGGGAAGTAACCGGTTGCCTTGAGGAATATTGTCTGAGCAGCTGGGCTACCGAGGAATGAAATGTACTCAAAGGCTGCATCTGGATTCTTTGTGTGCTGGAAGACTCCATTAGCAAGTGGTGCTTGGAAACCGAACTGATCCTTTGGACCCTTTGGTCGCGCCATTGTCATAACTTCTGTGCCGTACTTAAGGTTCTTACCTACATCGATAAAGCTTCCACCATGGTGCATCACCATCGCAGCTTTGCCCGTATAGAAATTGCTAAAGATTTGAGCATAACCATCAGTAGCAACAGTTGGAACGACAGCCTTATCTTTAACGGCCAAGTTGACCCAGAAACGCATTGCTTCAACAGCTGCATCTAGGGACAAGGTGGCCTTGTATGAAGGAGAAATGATTGATCCGTTATAAGCGTGGAGAGCGTTGACGATAAATCCACCGCCACCTGATCCACCGCGCATCGCAAATCCGTATTGACCTTTGCTTGGATTAGTACATGCAATAGCTGCTTCGCGGAATTCTGCCAAAGTCGTTGGCTCTTTTTTGATTCCAGCAGCTTCAAAGAAGTCTTTGCGGTAATAGCACCAGTCAATAAATGTAAAGAATGGAACACCATACACCTTACGGGTCGCGGTGAATGATGCAGTGTCTCCCGCAACAGAATCCTTACCTGGCCACTGCTTGTTATATGTCGTGATATCGCGCAAGCCGCCAATTCGTTGCATGTCGATAAAACGCGAGACGTCGACCATAACAGCATCTGGACCGCTCTTTGCAGTTGTCGATGCAATGTACTTAGCCATCCAGTCATCGTTAGTAACAGTCTGAATGTCAGCTTCGATGGCAGGTGATGCCTTCTTAAACGCCTCGGTTGTCTCAGCAAATGCGGCGCGCTCTGGAGCACCGGTGAAGTGGTTCCAGTAGGTCATCTTGCCGGTGCCCTTTTTATTTACACGAGCGGCGAAGGCAGATGATGCTGAAGTCCCCAACGTCGCCAATGTTCCCGCAACGGCACTGAACTTAAACAAAGTTCTGCGGGAGAGATTGCCAATAAAGTTCTGCATAATGAACTTCTTTCTATGCGTGCCTCACCCGATGTAAGGCGTAACCCGAGGTTAATAACTCGTGAATAGAAGGTCAATAGAAAACGCGAGGAAAATATAGGATTTTTACAGAGAAAATATACGATCCAGCCCCGACCTTTTGCCTAGTCTTTGAGGCTTCCTGCGGTAATTCCAGCGACCATTTTGCGCCCAACGAGTGCAAAGCCTATGACCACAGGCAAGAGGCTCAAGATTGAGGTGGCGGTGAGCGCCTCCCATGGAAGCTGGAACTCCCCGATCATCTCGCGCAAGCCCACTGGCCAGGTTCGTGTGCGATCTGATGAAGTCAGTAGCAGAGCAAAGAGAACATCGTTCCAGGCGGTGATCGCAGTCAGGGTGCCCGTTGCAGCAAGGCCGGGTAAGACAAGGGGAATTGAGACACGCCACATTGCCCCCATGCGAGAACAACCATCAATGCGCGCGGCATTTTCTAGATCTGGTGGAAGTGAATCGAAGAACCCTTTCATCAACCAGATGGTTGCCGGCAGGGTGAAGGTTGTATACGCAAGAGTTAATCCGATATAACTATCCAGAAGTCCCAATCTATTCATAAAGAGATACATAGGTATCAGGAGCAGCACACCGGGGACCAAACGAATTGCCAAGTATACCAAGAGCACGCCTTGACGTCCTTGAAACTTACTTCTTGATAGCGCATATCCTGCAAATGTACCTAGAGTCAAACTGATTATCACAGTCATCGTACTGACGATAAGACTATTTTTGATCAGCATTGGAAAATTGGTATCCCGCCAGACACCAAAGTAAGCGTCAAAACTTAAGTTTGAGAAACTAAATTTTGTTGGAAACTTATTAATGTCTACATTTTGACGAAGCGAAGTGTAGAAAGTCCATAGCAAAGGAAGAATCGCGAATAGTGCCAAGAATCCAATGCCAATATTTACTAAGTGATACGAAACTGGACGCTTTTTCTTCAAGGCAGTCATTAGTCCTCCTTTCCGAATTTAGCAAAACGGATATAGACCATGGCAAATCCAGCAATTGCAGCCAATACCGCTACCGAAATGGCTGAAGAATAGCCAAAGTCATAGCTTTGGAAAGCAATCTGGAAGGCAAGCAGTGGTAGCACTGTCGTGCTATCTCCAGGTCCACCGTTTGTCATAAGCAGAACAAGAGTCGGAGAGTTAATCAAGTGGATCACACCGAGAATCGATGAAACAACAATCACAGGTGAAATCAGAGGCAAAACCACATACCTAAAATGCTGCCAGCTATTGGCGCCATCGACTGCAGTTGACTCTCTCATATCCTTTGGAATTCCCTGGATCGCTGCAAGCAAGAAGAGCATAAAGAATGGATACGAAGCCCACAGATCCACAAAAAGGACGGCATAGATTGCAAGTTCAGGGTTACTCCATAGACCTGCTGGTCCAAATGAGATACCCACGCCTTCTAGTAATTTGATTAAAACACCTGAATTCTGATCAAGAATAAAGCGCCACATATACGCAGTCACAACTGGAGGCGTAAACCAAGGCAGGACGACGAGCACTCTAATTAAGCCAATGTATTTACGATCTTGACTGAGTAACATCGCTGCACCAAGACCTACTGCTAGTTGTGTTATTAAACCAACGACCATAAATAGGAGGGTATTTTTTGCTGCAAGAAGAAAGAGTGAGTCTCTAAACATCTGCCTAAAGTTTTCGAGTCCGATAAAGGTAGAGTCAGGCCCTTCAAGCAAAACAGTTCGAGTAAAACTTAAGTAGATACCGCGGTATAGAGGGTAAAAAATAAATGCGACAACAAGAATCATGCTCGGGGCTAAGAGGATCCATGCAAAATACTTACCCTCAAGAATTGATTTAAATCCACGTAAGGGTGAACCCACCAACGTCTTCGCGCTCATGGGGTAAAGGTAGAGACGGCAAATTGAGGTGTCAATGGAAAACGGCAAAAAAATATAGGATATTTTCTTGCCGGCCCTGTCAGATTCAGAAATTTAAATCAGGTTAGGGGGCCTCATTGAGCCTCGAAAAGCGGTCATTGCTGCCGAGATCTCAGTTGACCAGGTCAAGAGCTCGTCATGGGCACTGCTGGTAAAGCGCTCATCTTTTAAAGTATTAAGAAAAGTGCGAAGGTCACGGTAAAAATCAAATGGGTCACAGATAACGATAGGTTTCTGGTGATAGCCAAGGTGTCGGGCAACCCAGATCTCCATAAACTCTTCCATCGTGCCAATCCCACCAGGCAAAATCAGAAATCCGTTGGAGAGATCTTCCAGCATCGCCTTTCGCGAACGCATCGACTCGGTAATAAACAATTCTGTGGCATCTTCATCAGCAAACTCTTTGCCCACAAGTTTCTGAGGAATAACTCCAAAAGTTTTTCCGCCAACGCTGCGAGCGCCTCGTGAAACCGAGCCCATCATGGAGAGAGTTCCGCCGCCCCACGCAACATCCCAACCCTGTTCTGCAATTGCCTTCCCGACCTCGAAGCCAAAATCAACATACTTCTGGTTAATCTTGGTTGAAGCTGAACAAAAGACGGCAATGCGCATGGTGGCATAATGCCACGAAAAGTTCTGGTCTGTAGGATCAAACCATGATGAATATTGCCTGGGGCCAAGGTGTGTGGATCAATCCGCCAGTTAACTCAGATGAAGATTCAGGCCACCTGCTTGTTACCACTGCTCACGAAAGTGACTTCTGGCGAAATACTTCCTATGGATTTGTTCATGACTCAGGTCATGCGCTGGTGAAAGATTTTCCTGATGGCACAGCTATGGAAATTTCTTTCATTTTAGATTATGTCGGGCAGTTTGATCAGGCTGGAGTAATTGTCTATAGCGATAGTGAACATTGGATTAAAGCAGGTGTGGAAAGCGCGGATGGCTTCCCTCAAGTCGGTGCCGTTGTCACGGCGGTTAACTCAGATTGGTCACTGGCACCTGTCCCCCACTGGATGGGCAAAGAGGTAACTGTTCGTGCAAGTCGCGCGGGAAATGCACTCACTATTCGTGCCCGCTGTGGAGACGAAGATCAATTAATCAGAGTCGCACCCATTGATCCAGCGCGATCATGGAGAGCAGGACCCCACTGCGCGAGCCCCGTAAGTACCTCTCTCGATATTCGATTTACAGGGTGGGTAGAAGGGGATGCTGATACATCTCTTCACTAAAAACTATCCGCCGAATAAATTCTCTAAAAGGTTTTTACTGGGCCACCCGGGATCGAATTATCAAAGGGGAAGAATGGTCGTTGCATCTTCTCATAGACCAGTGATTTGCAGGTAGCTGGAGTTGGTCCAGGAGAATCAATAACATAAAAATTGTCAGCAATTGGACTGTAGGTCATAAAGTAATTCATCGGATTCTTCACCACGATCAACTGATAATCGGCTGGATCTAATCCTAATGAACGATATTGTTCATCTCGCCATTCATACGTTGGAAAAGTTGCAATGACGATATCAATTGCACCCACTCTCACCACAGCGGTGGGACCCATATGACCGCTAGCACCGTCCCACACTCCACCTTGATACATAAAATCTCCGTCACTTGTTTTTAACACGCGACCTGTAAGACTTACCGGTGGTCCCCACTTTTTATCTAGCTCCGCCCCAACAGATAGATGAACTTCTGATCCAATTCCCGCCGCAATCGCTGTTGCGGCCGCATGAGGTGATACAACCGGATAGATTGCCTTTATATTTGCGTCAATCTCAAGCAATGCGCGAAGTACTGCAACACAATCTCCAGCTGATCCTCCGCCACAGGTATCGGCAACCTCAGTAAGCACTGACCTGCTGGGCGCTTTGCCAATCGCATCCCGAATTGCGGCATCAGCTTTCCAAACTTCAGGTTCAAATTCTTGGCGGCGATCCCAATACTCTTGCGCAATCTCCCGCGCCATTGTGGCGGCGCTTTCGGGATCGTTGTCTGTGACTATGAGAGCACCACTTCCCATTTCGGGACGGTCAATATAAGGGTGTACTAGGAAAACGCTACTAGAGAGACACTTTCCTGCGTGCTCCCATTCTTTTGCTTTTCTCATCAAATCAAAAAATGGGCCAGGTCTTTCGGTGGAAGCATTGATGGCACTTGTCAGCACCGGTACGCGCGCCATGACTTGAACTGGAGAAACTTCTTTGTTAATCGTTCTCACAATGAGTTTGGCTGCTCGGGCACCAGTTGTGAATGAGTCCATGTGCGGATACGTTTCCCAACCAAATAATGCTGTCGACAAGGAAACCATCTTCTCAGTGATATGGGCGTGTAAATCAAGAGTAACCATGATGGGAATGTCATTGCCCACTACTTTGCGAACTGATTGCAGCAACTCACCTTCTATATCAGCCACGCTCACCGATACCGCCGCTCCATGCAAAAGCAACAACACACCATCGAGCTGGCCGGCTTGTTTTGTGAGTTCAATAATCTCGTCATGAAATTTTGTAAAGCATTGGTCAGTCAGCGCACCTCCAGGAATCGTTGATGTGAAAAGCAGCGGAACTGGAAGAAAATCTGGGTGCTTAGCTAACTCGCTTAGTGCTCCTCCGACGACTCCATCACTTCTTTCTAGCATCTGCTGACCGCGTAACAATTCAACTCGCTCAAAATCATCTTCAGTAATCAATGCACTCGTGAAGTCATTACATTCAGTCAGGATTCCAGCAATCGCAATTCTTTTCACTCAATAACTCCTTCTCCCAAGGCTCTTCAATCATGCTATACCTGCAATCCAGCACCGTTCAAGCCTCCGGGGATGCACGATGATCGAGAAATTGGTTAGAGTCAGGCTATGACAACGCGAAAATGGACAGCAAGAGATACTAAAAAATCTATTGTTACCCCTAGCGATCTAGATAATAAATACTCCAGAGGTGTACTCGGAGTTATCACCGGTTCTGCCAAATTTCCTGGCGCTGCAGTTTTAACATCTGGCGCTGCATCGGCCACCGGGTTAGGAATGATTCGATTTCATAGTTCATCGGGGCTTGCTCACCTCGTCTTACATAGAAACCCAGAAGTCGTCGTACAGCCCGGTCCAGTATGTGCATGGCTTGCTGGATCTGGAATTGAGGCAAAAAAATATAGTGACTTCACAACATGGCAACGCCATCGTTGGTTTACCTTGATTGCAAAGCAGAGTGTTCCAACCATTCTTGATGCAGGTGCGCTACATCTTGCAGGAACGCTAGATCAACCCACAGTAATCACACCACATGCAGGTGAACTCTCTCGCCTCTTATGCACACGCGGTGTCACGGTAGATTCTGAAGTAATCGAGGGAGATCCAAAGAAATGGGCTAGACGAGCATCTGGAGAATTCAACGTAACTGTTTTGCTGAAGGGATCTAAAACCATCGTGGCACAGGGCAAAGATCTCATCGAGTTACCTGCATCGACTCCATGGTTGGCCACCGCTGGCACTGGCGATGTACTGGCTGGAATTCTTGGTGCACTTGTTGCAACTCATTACATTGAAATTCTCAACGATCAAGGTTACTTAGCAAATCTTGCGGCAAGTGCCGCGTTTATTCACAATACTGCAGCACTTTTAGCCTCTAGGGGTAGCCCGATCACCGCAACTCAAGTAATCGATTACATCCCACAAGCGATTGGAAAGATTCTCTAAGTAGCACGGTTGAGCAAGTTAAATGCATTATGCGGCGCTACCGTGATCTATGAGCACTGTAACGCTTCCTAGAGTAATGATTGCTACTGAAGATGCTTTTGAATTAATGACCGTCTCTGCCTCGCTTCGACTTCACGGTGTAAACATTGTGGCCGAGGTCCAGAATCAGATTGTCGCCGAGAATACATTCAGGTCGCTACAACCCGAAGTCGTTCTCTTTGATCTCTTGTTTGCAGATTCGCATGTCATAGAGATGATCCTTGGATTTAGAAAAACAAACCCAGCACTTGGCATTGTCATCATGACCGCTTGCGTTGATCTGCGCCTTCTAGGGATTCCAGCCACATCAATCCCGCGCGGCGTGCAGATTATTCTCAAAAGCTCAATCGCCGATTTAGCAATCCTTAACTCTGCAATTATCCGATCTTTAGAATCTTCTTCTATTGGATCTACCGCTCAGTGGGTCACTGGTAACGGTTCAACATATGAAGGCAACATCGCATCCATAATCCATGAATTCACCGACATACAAGTCGCCACGTTGAGATTGTTGGCACAAGGTTTGAGTAATTCTGAGATCGCCAAGGTTCGATTTGTCAGCGAAAAATCAGTGGAACAGATCGTGGCACGAATTGCACAGCACCTTCACATTTCACCAGATCGCGCTAAGAATCTTCGAGTTGTTATCACGGGTGAATACTTCAAGTGCATAGGTGCTCCTCGCCACCTCTAAATCCGCCTCGGTTGCTAGAGTAGGCTCATGAGCACATCCCTGACGTTGGCAGATCTGCGCTCACGTTGGAATGAAGTATTAGATATTCTTGAAAAGAATGATCGCATCATCTGGATGGCCTTCTTTGATGCTCGCCTTGCCTCACTTGAAGATTCAGTTCTTACACTCGATTACTCAGATAGCGCTAAATTTGGTGGCGCTCACGGGTATAGCAATACACGGGTGAAGCAATTGGAGTTACTCCAAGACGCGATTAAGCAAATTTTTGGCGTTGAGCTAGAAATTCGACAAATTCCATGAAGAAATCACTCATTGCTCTGTCGCTGACTCTCATCGCCGGACTTCTATATTCAACGCCAACGTATGCTGCTGGCTCGACACTGACCATGTCACTGAATCAAACACCAGGTCGCTCAGAACCAATTGTCACGCTCTTTGGACAGATAAAGCCAGCCAGATCAAATGTTCCAGTAACTGTTCAAGTTTTTCTCAAAGGGAAATGGCAAGACACTCGTTTTTCAACCAAGAGTGCAAAGGTTGGAACTTGGCGAGTCGTTGCGGTTGCAACAGCCCTTGATGCAAAGATGAAGTACCGGGCAAAGGCGAAAATTTCTGGCAAAGTTCTCTACTCAACTGCACGTGAGATCGTCATCAAACCCACACCAGAGATGATTGATGGCTCGCCTTTAGTGGTTCATTCCAATGGTCCAGGTGGACGTATTCACGGATCTGATGTCAGCAGATGGCAGCACCCTAACGATGAGCCCATTGATTTTGTTAAAAAATATAAAGCAGGACTTCGATTTGTCATGATTAAGGCATCTGATTCCCGAGATGATTCAGATGCGCTGGCACTTAAGTACGTGATCATGGATCGCTCAGCGGCACAAGCAGCTGGGATATATACAGGCTTTTATCACTATGCGTATATGCCTGATTCGAAGGATCCTGAAACGATTAAGAGTGATGCTGCGGCACAAGCACAGAAAGTCCTATGGCGCTTAGCAGCACTCGGTGGATATAACGAGATGGATCTTCCATACGCACTTGATCTTGAAAATAACTGCGTTCTCTACGATAAATCTGGCTGCATTAAGTATGCGAGCAAACAAGCGGTAACGCTCTGGGCAAAGACTTTTCTTGCCATCCTTAAAGAAAAAACGGGTCGCACACCAATTCTTTATTCATATCCGGCATTTTTGGAAAATGCGATGATCCGAGATGAGGAGCTTGCGCAATATCCATTATGGCTCGCGCAGTACGGAATTGATCCAGCAGATCCGATCGCACAGCCTGGACTCAAGCCAGGTGGTTGCTATGTGCATTCGTGGACTTCAATTAATTGCTCTTCACAGTGGATTATCTGGCAATACACATCATGCGGCATTGCACCTAAATATGGAGTGCCTGGAAATAGGCTTGACCTCAATGTTTTTCGTGGAACTCAAGATGACTTCCTGGCTCTAGCAACAGGGACATGGACACCGGCACCTGGTGATTTCATGCCTAAGAATGAAACATCTACGATTTCAATTACATCGGTGAAGGCGAGTTCAACCGATAAAAATGTCATAGTAAAAGTTGAAGTATTTAGACCAACAGGACTTCCCGTTGTGACAGGAACCGTTCGTTTCTATCCAAATGCAACTAATCGTCCAGAAAACTTACTTGATCAAAGAGTTGATCGCTCTGCTAGCGGAGCTTGGACATTAACAATTAAGGGATTACCCGCAGGAACATGGCCAGGTCATATTGGCTTTGTCGATGCCACTGGTACTCACGCAAAGATTCGCACACCTATTGAATTTGTGATTACTCAAGGTCCAACTCCTACGCCTACACCATCTCCAACGAAGACACCTGCAAAACCAAAGCCTGCCTTCGAAGGCTGTGCTAAACAAATCAAGAATTAGAGGATTGAGCAGTCAATTAAGAGCGCTTGCTCTGGTGCAAGAATGGGTGTTGCAAGACCAATAATTTCTAGCTCGCGACCGGTCAGTACAACTCCATCCATCCAGACAGGTTTCTGATGCAACATAAACGTTGGTTCGCCTGCAGGATAGACAGGCTTTACTCGATAACTTGACTCTGCCTTAAGTCCGCGAATTTTTATGGGTGCAGGATGAACAGCAACTGTTGGGGTGAGTTGGGCGTATGTGAAGAGCGCTTGTGATTGATCAAAGGCGATTGTTCCATAGAGATAAGCATGAGATTCAGGATAATCAATTCGGATTGAGCGACCATGATGCAAAAGAACTCGATTATCTTTATAGAAAGTCGCCCATTTTTTTAGTGCAGAGCGCTCAAGCTCTGTTGTTTCAGTGATATCCCACTCAATACCAGCATGACCAAAGAGCGCTGTTGCTGCACGAAATGAGAGATCTAACCTGCGGCCAGTTTGGTGTCCACGACTTGGACCAATGTGCGTTCCTAGTAACTCTGGCGGAATTACAAGTGAGCTCCAGCGCTGAATTGTCTGTCGCTCAAGCGCATCGTTGTTATCGCTAGTCCAGAAGCGATCAACAAATTCTAGAACTCCGAGATCTATTCGAGCGCCGCCGGAAGCGCAGGATTCAATCTCTAAATGTGGGAATCTCTCTTTAAGTGCTGCAAATAGTCGGTAGATCGCCAGTGTCTGAGTGCGGATACCTGCATGTCCGAGATGACCCGCATCGTTAAGCACTCGATTGTGGTCCCACTTGATGTAGTTAATGTGTGCCGAGCTGAGGACTTCAATAGTTTGATTGAGTACATGTGCAAATGCATCTGGATGCGCTAGATCAAGTACTAATTGGTTACGCCAGAGTGCCGGTGTGCGATCACCTTCGCGAAGTATCCAGTCAGGATGGGCACGATAGAGATCTGAGTCTGGATTGACCATTTCACCTTCAAACCAGAGTCCGAATTCAATTCCCTTTTCATTGATGTAGGAGACTATTGAAGACAGACCCTCTGGCCATACTTGGCTAGAAACAATCCAATCTCCCAAACCGCTTTTATCGTCGCGACGAGAACCAAACCAACCATCATCGAGAACCACTCTCTCGATTCCAATCTCAGCTGCAACATCAACTAGCGCCTTGATTTTCTCTTGGCTATGATCGAAAAAGATCGCCTCCCACATGTTTAGCGTTAAGGGACGCGGGCGTTTCGGATGCTTCTCACGTGCACGAATGTGCTGATGGTATCCAGCAGAAATTCCATCTAATCCATTCTCTGAAAATGCAGCAACGACTTTTGGAGGAATGTAAATCGCACCTGGTTCCAGAATAACTTCACCTGGAAGAAGGAGTTCTCCCGCGCCGATGGCAAGAAATCCTTCCGCCGTTTTCTCGATGAGATTCTGATTATTCCCACTCCACGCACAAGACATCGCCCATGCGCTACCCGTCGCAAAATTCGTCTGATCGTTCAAAGCAATCTGCGCAATTGTAAAGTTGTGACCGCTACGACCTTCTCGACTATCTCTCACCCATGTACCGATTGCAATGTCGCGTCGCTGCGGTTGGCGTTCATTAGACCAACGTCCAGCAAAATCCATTACCTGTGTCGCTTCCTGTGGCAACGGAAGCCAATGTATAAATTCATTAACGGTATAAGGACTCAAACCAACATTCTTTAATTCCGCGGTAGCAGTCAGAACACCAAAAGGATCCAGCTGGTAGAACACTTTAAGTTCTAACTCGGCATGGGAATCGAGTAAAGAGATTGAGAGTGAGTTATTGGCTTCTTCAAAACTGCTGACCGTAAACTGAGTCGACCATGCTTCTCCGCTGCGATGTCCACTCAATGCGCTACG
Source organism: uncultured Candidatus Planktophila sp. (assembly GCA_964576165.1). GTDB lineage: Bacteria > Actinomycetota > Actinomycetes > Nanopelagicales > Nanopelagicaceae > Planktophila. The sequence continues at coordinate 14,777 of CAZNUC010000014.1, forward strand.
CCCCAGAAAACCACGTGATCCTTCGCGCAAAATTCCCGGATTCTGCACAGTATCAAAACCACTATTTGTCACTGATGGAATCATGGCCTTCAAGAAATCTTGACTCATGGGTCCTGTTGGTGCGCCCCAGTGAGTGATAACGGGTGCACCATTAATGACTTCGACGCATAGTTCTGCAACCGATGATGTCAGTCTGGCTCTTTGCATGCTCACATCGCTAGAGTAGTGCCATTATGAGTCAGGTAATCAAACTCGATAGCGGAGTTATTCGCAGCGATCTACCCATGGCCGATGGGCGAACTATTCGCTATTACGACAGTGTGCCACACACTCGTACCGCATCTGATACTCGCCCTGTTGAAGTTCAACCTGGCATTGGTGAATTGCGCCTTGATCCACTTCTCAATGAATGGGTTGTCATGGCAGCGCATCGTCAAGGTCGCGTCTTCTTGCCACCGAAAGAGCTCTGCCCTTTATGCCCCACACGCTCCGATCTGTTGAGTGAGATTCCAGATAGTAGTTATGAAGTAGTCGTCTTTGACAATCGATCTCCTTCACTTCGCGCTCCAGAAGGTGATTGGGCCCTTCCAGACATTCTTGGAACTGATACAGATGCTGGGACTGCAGCAGGCAAATGCGAAGTAATTTGTTTTACAGATAATCATGGTGGCTCATTTGCGGATCTCTCTGAGAGACAAGTGCGCACGCTGATGGAAGCCTGGCGTGATCGAGTGCGCGAACTATCAACTCATTCCTACATTAGACACATTGCACCGTTTGAAAACCGCGGTGAAGAAGTAGGCGTCACACTCTTTCATCCACACGGACAGATTTACGCTTATTCATATATTCCTGCACGAGTGGAGAAGATGTTAGAGGTTGCAAAGGCTCATCATAAAGAGACCGGTCGAGTGCTCTTTGATGATGTCGTTGCTCGCGAATTACGTGATGGTGATCGCATCATCACTAGAAATGAACACTGGGTGGCATTTGTCCCATACGCTGCCAGATACCCCTTCGAAATTCACGTTGCCCCTCTTTCTCCTGTTGCAGATTTAGCTAGCCTTTCAGCAGAACAAGCTGATGCCTTCCCGGCAATTTCAATTGAAGTGATGAAACGTCTTGATGGAGTCTTTGGAATAGCGATGGCTTACATCGCAACATGGCATCAAGCACCAGTACGTGAAGGACGCGAGTACCTCCGTCTGCATTGGCAGATTGCAAGTGTTCGTCGCGCTCCTGGCAAATTAAAGTATTTGGCAGGTAGTGAGTCAGCAATGGGTGCATTTATTATGGATCTCAAGCCTGAACAATCTGCCGGACAATTACGCGACGTACAGTTATAAATGTCAGACTGGTTCGCTCCTGATGTAATCGCATCTGCCCCTGGGCGTGTGAATCTTATTGGTGAACACATTGATTTCAGCCAGGGCTTTGTTCTCCCTTTCGCAATTGAAGATCGCACATTTGCTCGCATTCGAAAGCGTGAAGATCGCGAGATTCGCATTCGTTCGGTGCAACGCCCTGAACACCTCATTACAACTTCGCTAGATCATTTGCATCCACGAAGCGATGGAGATTGGGAGCGTTATGTTTTGGGTGTGATCTGGGCACTTGAAATTCAAAGCGGTGTGGATATTGAAATTGACGGACACGTTCCACTCGGTGCTGGGCTCTCCTCATCTGCAGCCCTTGAATGTGCCGTCGCCCTAGCACTCAATGAGTTATTCGCATGTAGCTACTCACGTAAAGAGCTAGCGCTCTTGGCGCAGAAGGCGGAGAACGATTACGTAGGCGTTCCATGCGGCATCATGGATCAATCTGTCTCCCTTATGGCCAAATCAGGTTCTGCACTTTTACTTGATTGCCGCAATCTTGACACTCACTTGGTGCCATTTGATCTGGCAGCCTCTGGTCTGCAATTGCTCATTATTGATACGCAAGTTCAGCATGCACTCGTTGATGGTGGATACGCCCAACGCCGACAATCGTGTGAAAGTGTTGTTGCAAAACTAGAAATTGCCTCACTTCGAGATTTAACCCTGAGAGCACTCGATAGTGCACGAGATCAGATAACCGCCGAAGAGTACAAACGAGCACATCACGCTGTAACAGAGATTGCTCGCGTGCTTAAAGCAGTTGATGCCCTCATAGATAAAGACTTCACGACTTTAGGTCAATTGATGAGCGCATCCCATCACTCACTTCGTGATGATTATGAGGTCTCTTGCCCTGAACTTAATTGCGCAGTAGATACGGCAATCTCACATGGTGCCATTGGTGCGCGAATGGTCGGTGGTGGTTTTGGTGGAAGTGCGATTGCCCTAGCCGATCAGGCAAAGATTGCTGAGATCGAAGATGCCATTAGAGTCGCATTTGCTTCCGCAGGATTTCACGCCCCTCGCTTCTTCACATCACTTCCCAGTGATGGCGCAAGAATTGAACCGCTTACTTAAATTTCACCGCGATCAAGTCCTTGTAATACTTCTACCGCTCTCTCTTTCAACTCAGGTAAATCCGAAAGTCGCTTAATTCCAAAGATTTGTTGGCTCATCCGGTGATTCTTTGCAAAATCCTCACGGTGGCGATCAAGAAAATCCCAATACAGTGTTGTAAATGGGCATGCCGTTTCACCCACTCGAAACTTGGGGTTGTATGCACAACTCTTGCAATATGTACTCATGCGCGAGATGTAAGCTCCACCTGCTGCATAAGGTTTTGTCATCATCGCTCCCCCATCTGCATGCAGTCCCATTCCAATGACATTGGGGACCATCACCCACTCAGAGGCATCGACAAAATTCTCACGCATCCAATCAAGAAATTCTTGAGGATTGCTCCCAGTTATCAACGCTAAATTACTTAAAACCATGAGTCGTGGAATGTGATGAACCCATGCGCGATCCTGGATATCGCTGACAATCGATTTCACACAATTCATAGCTGTCTTACTCGGATCGGTAAAGGCAGGGAGCAGGGGACGATTCGCGTTCAACTGGTTATTTTGTCGGTAATCTTCGCCGAGAAACCAATACATCCCATTTACATACTCTCGCCATCCGATTATCTGCCTGATAAATCCTTCACACGAAGCGATCGGAATTGCTCCCGAATCAAAGGCGGCAACAGCAGCCTCAATGACCTCTGAAGGATGAAGTAACCCGTTGTTGATGTAAGGGCTCAAAAGTGAATGATGGAGTGCCCAGTTATCTGTTGGCATCGCATCTTCGTATGGGCCAAACTCAGCAAAATGATTGTCTATGAAATTATCGAGTGCCTTGAGTGCGCCAGCACGTGTAGTCGCCCACGTACTTGGAGCATCAATTCCTAATTGTTTGGCCACACTTTGATCAATGTCATCGGGAGCGAATTCAAGATAGGGAGGCCATGAGTAATTCTTTGGAGGAGGCAATCGATTCTCTTTATCGAAATTCCACGCTCCACCGACTGGTGAATTCCCTTCGACGAGTACTCCAAGGCGTATCCGCTGACCGCGATAAAAGTTCTCCATAAGAAAACTCTTCTGGGATGAAGCCCACTTTTGAAAGAGAGAGCGAGGAGTAAGGAAGAAATCATTGTCGATAAAAGTCACACCGTAAGCCGATAAATTTGCGCTCTGCTTAAACGAAGAAGGTTCGGCGCAGACGATAGGAAGCTCACCATATTGAGCGCGTATCTGATCTAAACCGTCAATCGTTGTTGCACTAGTTACGTATTCAACCGTGAATCCCTCAGCCCGCAGGCTTTGCGCAAAATGTTGGGCACTTGAAATCAAGAAGTGAAGTCGTAACGGATGCCAGGGACGCCCCGTGGTCATGCGCGTACTTTCCACCAAAACAATGAGATCACTACGTGGATCTGCATCTTTGAGGACACCAAAGTCTCGGTGAAGATGATCAAAGGCAATATAGAGAATGCGCTTCATTACGAGCGAAAAAGCTATGTAGTAACGGGTTCGATTGAAATTACGTTAACGCCACCCATCGCTGATAGCACTGCCACAAGATCGGTTGGATCTGTACCAGGCACGGCAACAAGGAATTCGTCATAACCAACTCCATCTTTTGATTCCAAGACGCTCAATGACCGGATGTCACAGCCGGCAGCACCGATTGCAGATGCGATTGCCCCAAGTGAACCGGGTTGATCTGGAAGTGAAATCTTGAGTTGGAATAAGGCCATTTCCGCACTCTACATGGATGGTGCGCTTCCAAGGGTCACCTTGAAGCTCTTGCTGCCACCATTATTTGGTAGATCGACCACAACAGTGATTGTGGTTCCTGGGGCGTACGAACGAATCTTGACGATCGCCGCCTCATTGTCAGGAATTCTTACTCCATCAATTGAACGAATAATTGATCCCACTGGAATTCCAGCCTTCTCAGCGCCTTCACCTGGACTTAAACGCTGAATACGAGCTCCAATCCCAGAAAATTCCAGATCAAAGAAAACTCCAAGTACTGGTCGTGTTGATTTTCCTGTTGCGATGATTTCATCAATGACGCGCTTTGCCTCATTGATTGGAATTGAAAATCCGAGTCCAATTGATCCACTGACACCACCAGATGAAAGTGTTGCAATCGCTGAGTTCACTCCGATAATTCTTCCTTGTGCATCTACGAGGGCTCCCCCTGAATTACCAGGGTTAATTGCGGCATCTGTTTGAATTGCATTTACATACGATTCGCTACCGGCCGTTCCAGCAGTTACCGGACGATTCAGAGCTGAAATGATTCCGCTGGTCACTGTGCTAGCAAGTCCAAGAGGTGAACCGATTGCCAAGACAGGATCTCCGACAGATACCTTAGAAGAATCACCGAGTGCAATTGTTGGAAGATTTCCAGTCTTGATTGAGAGTACAGCGATGTCATACATGGGATCGCGACCGACAATTGTTGCCGTTACTTGGTCACCATTTGTGAACTCAACTCTGATTGTTCCACCCGTTACCGCATCTTCAATTACGTGATTATTGGTGATGATAAAACTTCCATTCGCAGCACTCTTGTAAATCGAGCCTGAGCCTGTACCACTGCCGGCTGCTGCGGAGACTGAAATAGAAACAACTGTTGGCGTGACAAGTGCGGCAATCGCCTTAGCGTTCATCGCTGGCCCACCAATTTGAATCAGGGTGCGATTGGTTGGACAAGTGCCTGTTGCAGACATGAAGAGCGCTCCCGTGCGCTTATCGGCACAAGCAGTAATTGAAGAAGAGTTCTGTGTTGATGCAACCGCGCCAACACCGCCTGCGATAACTGCGCCAGCTAGGAATGCTGCTACGAACTTCCCTGATCTCTTTAGTTTCATCTCTCTCATACCGACCATTCTTATCTCTATGGCTTAAAAGTATCTGTGAGTAACGTGTAAAACTATTGCGGAGCTCCCTCACTTGGATTCGAACCAAGAACCTGCCGATTAACAGTCGGCTGCTCTGCCGTTGAGCTATGAGGGAATGGCGTTAAGCGCTGACTCTACCTCACGTGAGCGTGAGGGCGAAAATCGAAAGCGCTAAAGCGAGCCTATCGACAACTCGTGTAGCCCGCGACGAGTGGTTTCTAGGGCGACAAGGGCTGCGAAGGCGCTGTTGTACTCATCGGGATTTTCTAAAGGATTCAGACGTTGCAGATTTGATTTCAGATCAGCGATTGCCCGACTAATACCAACTTCACGAAGACGGGCAACGATACTTTCGATATAGCGAGCAGAGACTTCCCCATCAGATCGAATCGGTTCAACGGTGAGTTCTGTAAATAGTGTTTTCATGCGTTCATCGGCGATGTCATCGATTGCAATTGTCGAACTCTTTTGCTCCTCAATAATCTTTTTCATTTCGATATATGCAGGATGAGTAAAGGCTGTCGCCTCAATTTCACTCCACGTTGTCACCAACTCAGGCATCTGCAAACGTGCTTTGAGTACTTCTCGTTCAAGTAGAAGACGAGGCTCTTGTGGATGTGGACGCCATGATTGATCAACCTGATCTGGTTCTTGTTCTTGAGGTGCACCTCGCCTAGCGCCTTGCGCTACTGCAGATGTCACAATCTCGACTTCAACGCCAAGCCATCCTGCGAGAAGTCTGGAGTATTCAGGCTTTAATGACTTATCCCGGATCTGTGCCACAAGAGGAGCAGTTGCATTAAGTGCATTCACTCGACCTTCAGCGGTAGCAAGATTGTGAAGCTTGAGTTCAGTGCGAATTGCGAACTCAAAAAGTGGCACACGCTTTGCAATCAGATCACGCAGAGCAAGATCTCCTTTTTTCTGTCTAAGATCGCACGGATCTAATCCATCAGGTTCGACAGCAACAAAAGTTTGAGTAACAAACTTTTGATCTTCGCTAAATGCTCGCATTGCTGCCTTTTGTCCCGCAGCATCCCCATCAAATGTGAAGATTACTTCGCCCCTGAAAGCATCGTCATCCATGAGTAGGCGCCGAATGATTCGAATGTGATCAGCACCAAATGCGGTTCCACACGTGGCAACTGCCGTTGTAATTCCAGCCATGTGGGCAGCCATCACATCGGTATACCCCTCAACAATTACGACTTGGCGCTTTTTTGCAATTTCTTTCTTCGCCATATCAAGCCCGTAGAGCACCTGGCTCTTTTTATAAATTGGTGTCTCAGATGTATTTAAGTATTTAGGACCCTGATCTTCTTCATCACTGGCAAGTTTTCGGGCACCAAATCCAACGACATCACCAGAGATGTCGCGAATTGGCCAGATCAAGCGATTTCTAAATTTATCAATCGGGCCTCTCTCGCCCATCTTTGAAAGCCCTACGAGTTCAAGTTCTTCAATACTGTATCCGGCAGCACGTAAATGTTTTGTCAACGCATCCCATGAATCAGGTGCGTACCCAACTCCAAAGATTGTGCAGGCATCTTTATCAAAACCGCGTTTTGTTAATAGATCACGGCCGTGTGCGGCTTCCGGTGAAGTATTGAGCTGTTCTTGAAAAAATTGTGCTGCTAGCGCATTTGCTGCAACAAGTCTTGATCGATTAACAGAAGGTCCCGCTGGAGCGCTTCCACTCTCTTCATAACGCAAGGTGTAACCGATTCGTTCGGCAAGACGCTCAACTGTTTCGGTAAATGTCAGATGATCAATTTTCATAAGGAATGCGATTGCATCCCCGCCTGTTTGACAACCAAAGCAGTGAAAATATCCCTTGCTTGGGGTTACATGGAAAGAAGGAGATTTTTCGTCGTGGAAAGGACAGAGGCCTTTTTTCTGACCTCCACCAGCAGGTTTGAGTTGAACGTACTCGCCAACAACTTCATCGATGGGGGCATGATCGCGGATGTGTGCAACATCCTCTGCTTTGATACGACCGGCCATATCCCCACTCTATCTAATCACCGCGAAGGCTAATGCCCACGTAGGTGAGCGTGCAAGGCATATGCCCCAGGATCAGTCAGGCATGAAATCTGATCAATCACAACGCGCATCCGAGCAATGTCATTATCAGCCAGTGCCCAGTCGTCGAGAAATATTGGATCAAGGGCTACTGGTGCTTTCGCAAAAAGCATCTCAACAAGTTCTTCGATCAGCTTTTTCTGCCCTGCATATCTTTCCTGCGATGCTTCAGCATTGATTAAGTAGTGCCCTGCAATTGCTTTAAGGAAATCAACTTCAATCCGTTGGTCACGAGGGATTTCAAGATTAGCGTTATAGCGCATCAATGCACCCGCGCCATGAATTTCGCGCGTATGCATCTCGGCAGCAAGAACAAATCGACCAATCAATTGGGATGTTGAATCTTTCAACCGGGCAAGAGAGCGATGTGATCGATCATAGGTGCGAGGCCAACAAGAGAGAGATTCGAGGCGAGTAAGTGCGGCGGCAACCTCGTCTCTACTCGCATCACTTTTGTAACTTGTCACCATCTCGGCATACAAAGTATCGAAATCTCGCTCAAAGTCAGAGACCTTGACGGTGCCAATAAAGATTGCATCTTCCAAATCATGAACTGAGTATGCGCAATCATCAGACCAATCCATGATCTGTGCTTCGATACATTGACGTCCATCAGGAGCGCCTTGTCGTACCCAATTGAAAATTTCGACATCATCGTCATAGACACCAAATTTACGAGGATTAGTTGTGCGGGGCCAAGGATATTTTGTTGCTGCATCAAGGCTGGCACGAGTCAGATTGAGGCCGACAGACTTTCCATCAGCATCCACTGTCTTTGCTTCGATACGTGTAAGTAATCTAAAACTCTGCGCATTTCCTTCAAAGCCACCAAAGTTTTCTGCAATTTCAGCAAGGGCCTCTTCACCATTATGTCCAAATGGTGGATGACCTAGATCGTGTGAAAGACAAGCGGTTTCAAGAAGATCTGGATCTGCGCCAAGGGATTCGCCAAGTTCTCGACCAATCTGTGCGCACTCCATCGAGTGTGACAAGCGCGTGCGCTGAAAATCGTTCTCCCAAGGAACTGCAACTTGTGTCTTTGCTGCAAGTCGTCGCAGCGCTGCAGAATGAATGACGCGTGCGCGATCTCGCATGAACTCAGTACGTCCTGAGCGTTTTGCTGGTTCAAAGAAGAACCGCTCTTGATCGCTCTGGCTATATGACATGGGCTTAGCCTAGGTGATCGCTGAGGTGAATTCCTCTGCGTCCTAAGGTGATGTATGAAAGATAGGCACCGGCTTCACGAATCAAGTAGCGATAGGTAGATCCTCCAAGTGAGTTTGGTCCATCAGGAACTGGCGCGCAGAATGGATCTGCATCGAGATCGCGAGCCATTGTTATCGCGCGCTGGCAGTGAAACGGGTCAGTTGCAATGACAACACTTTTTATTGATCGCTCGCGCATCTCTTTCACATACAACTTTGTCTGAGTCAAGGTATCGCGACCTTCTGGCAGAGCAATCACTGCACTCCGTGGAACTCCATTATTGATGAGCCAGCGACGACCTGAGTCAGCTTCAGTTGTGCGATCACCTGGAGCACCCGATCCAACAGTGATGACAAGTGGTGCAACGCCGGCGCGAAATAATCGGACTGCTTGTTCAAGTCGAGCTTGTAGTACAGGACCAGGAGTTCCATCTAATTGCGCTGCACCAGGAATAACAATTACATCTGCCATTGCACGATCTGATGGATTATTCGCCGAGTTCCATGTAACAAAGAGAGCGTAGGCAGGTATTGCAATAATGATGGCAACAAGAAGTGTGATGATGCGAAAAATGAATTTAAACATCATCCACCCGAGAACATATCTTCAGAATCTAAGGTAATAATCTCATCCGGATCATTGAGCCAGCCATCAGGCAGTGTTGGTGGACGACCATGGCTTGTGCGACCACGAGGTTTTTCAGCGACTTCAACTGGGTATGGCTGCTCATCTAATTGATCGAGCAGAAGACGAAATTCTGCAAGGGATCCAATCATGCCAAACTGTCTACGCAATTCACTTGGAACTCTAAACCCTTTGAGATACCAGGCCATGTGTTTACGTAGATCACGACAACCACGATCCTCTGATTCGAAGTATTCAACGATTAATTCGCCATGGCGATACATCACTTCACGAACCTGGTGCAGCGATGGCAATACTCGCTCATCACTGCCGACCATTGATTGCGTTAAATCGGTAAAAAGCCACGGGCGTCCTAGACAGCCACGCCCAACAACAACTCCAGCGCATCCGGTCTGTTCCATCATGGCAACGCCATCACTACCCGACCAGATATCGCCATTTCCTAAGACTGGAACTCCGGTGGGTTTGAGATGTTCCACCAACTGCGCAATGGCAGACCAATCTGCCTTTCCCTCATACATTTGTGCTGCGGTGCGCGCATGTAGCGCTACCCAAGCAACGCCAAGATTTGCCGCGGATTGTGCTGCATCAAGATATGTAATGTGGTCACTGTCGATACCGATACGCATCTTTACCGTAACTGGAATTCCAAAAGGCTTTGCCGCATTGACTGCCGCTTCAACAATTGATGTAAAGAGTTTACGTTTATAGGGAAGTGCTGCTCCCCCACCTTTGCGAGTCACCTTTGGAACAGGGCAACCAAAATTCATATCAATGTGATCTGCCAAATTTTCGCGGCCGATCATCTTGACCGCTTCACTCATATGATGTGGATCAACGCTATACAACTGAATTGATCGCGGCCATTCTCCCGGGCCTGGCTCAATCATGCGCAGTGTTTCCGGGATGCGCTCTAGTAATGCACGCGCAGTCACCATTTCAGATACGAAGAGCCCAGCACCCTGTTCGCGACACAACATGCGAAACGGTGCATTAGTAATTCCAGCCATCGGCGCTAGAACTACTGGTGAATCAAGCTCGTACGTACCGCTTGATAGAGGAAGTGTTAGCAACCCAGAAGACGTGGCGCTAACCATGCCTGCACCTGATCAATTGAGATTCGCTCTTGCGCCATAGTGTCGCGGTCACGAATTGTTACCGCATTATCCTCCAGAGTTTCAAAATCAATCGTGATGCAATACGGAGTACCGATCTCATCTTGGCGGCGATAACGACGGCCAATTGCGCCAGCATCATCAAAATCGATATTCCAATTCTTGCGCAGTTGATCAGCAAGATCGCGGGCTTTAGGCGATAGATCTGCGTTACGAGATAGTGGAAGAACAGCCACCTTTACCGGTGCAAGGCGATAATCAAGCTTGAGAACAACGCGCTTTTCCATCTCTCCCTTGGCATTAGGGGCTTCATCTTCTGTATATGCATCCATTAAGAATGTCAGCGCGCAACGATCAACTCCTGCTGCAGGCTCAATAACAAATGGTGTCCAGCGCTCGTTCTTCTCTTGATCGAAGTATGACAAGTCTTTTCCAGATGCTGCTGAGTGTGCCTTGAGATCGAAGTCTGTGCGGTTTGCAATTCCTTCAAGCTCACCCCACTCAGTTCCGGTGAATTCGAACTTATATTCAATGTCAGCAGTGCGCTTTGAGTAATGTGAGAGCTTCTCTTTTGGATGATCATAGATACGAAGACGCTCTGGATTAATTCCAAGATCTTTATACCAAGCAAGACGTGTATCAATCCAGTATTGGTGCCAATCTTCATCTGTTCCTGGAACGACAAAGAACTCCATCTCCATCTGCTCAAATTCACGGGTACGGAAGATAAAGTTTCCTGGCGTGATTTCGTTACGGAATGACTTACCAATCTGGCCAATACCAAATGGTGGCTTTTTGCGAGATGTTGTCATCACCTGATCAAAATTGATAAAGATTCCTTGTGCTGTCTCTGGGCGAAGATAAGCAAGGCCTGATTCATCTTCAACGGGTCCAAGGAAAGTTTTTAACAAACCTGAGAACTGCTTCGGTGTTGTGAATTGACCCTTGTTTCCGCAGGCAGGGCAGTTCATCTCACTTAAAGATTCAAGCTTCTTCTGATGCTTTGCTTCGTATGCTTCTTCAAGATGATCTGCGCGATAACGCTTATGACATGCGGTGCACTC
>CAZNUC010000015.1:0-24525 GCA_964576165.1 uncultured Candidatus Planktophila sp.
AGGCTTGGTGATGTACACGCGAGAGTGTTGCTTGCTCATGTTGCAGACGAACTCATCCGTGAACCTATGCTCAAACATCCAGGAATCACAGCCATGCTCGCATACGATCTTGAGAACAAAACTAACTATGCAGATTCAGTAACTGCATGGTTAGATGCAGTGGGTGACATTGCACTCGCAGCGGAATCTCTCTTTATTCACGCTAACACGTTGCGATATCGCCTTCGCAGAGTGAAGGATTTATTTAATATCACTCTAGATAATCCGGATGATCGCTTAGCGGTGTGGATGCAGCTGCGTCTTGTTATGCGTGACTAGATCTCCGCAGACGAATATTGTCTTTACGGATAGAGCCCACGGAGTTTGTGCGCCTCGGCAACGCGGGCAACTCCTAACATATGTGCAGCTTCGCGCCAGGTAACTTTTCGGGTTGTTGCCATCTCTACTACTTCGTGAAACGCTTTCATCAAGATGCTATTGAGATTGGTTTTCACTTCATCAGAATTCCATGGATAGTTCTGCTTATCCTGCACCCATTCAAAGTAAGAAACAATTACTCCACCTGAGTTCGCCAAAATATCGGGTACAACGAGAACTCCATTCTCATTGAGAATCGCGTCCCCCTCTGGAGTTGTTGGAGCATTAGCACCCTCCACAACAATTTTGGCCTTAATTCCAGAGGCAGTCTGGGCTGTAATTGCATCAGAGAGAGCAGCAGGAATAAGCACATCAACATCTAAGTGCAACAACTCTGAATTACTTATTCGATCGGTGCCGGGAGCATCGAGATTCTTATGCTCAAGAAAGTGTGTCCAGAGCGCATCTACATTTTCAAAGCCGATGACAGCCCCATTGACATCACTTACTGCGACAACCTTCATTCCCATGCCCTCTAGCGCAACTGCAGCCCAGTACCCGACTTTTCCAAATCCCTGAATCGCAACCGTGGCACCTACTGGATCAATGCCGCGTATTCGAAGCGCTTCACGCGTTGAAATTGCAACACCATCACCTGTCGCAGAGTTTCTTCCGATCGATCCTCCGAGAACTATTGGTTTGCCGGTAACAACCCCTGGCACAGAGAAACCAGCATTGACCGAGTACGTGTCCATCATCCACGCCATATTTCTCTCATCGGTTCCGATATCAGGTGCGGGTATGTCTCGCTCTGGTCCGATGATCGGCAAGATTTCAGAGGTGTAGCGACGAGTGAGTCGTTCATTTTCGCGTTCAGATAGCGTTTGGGCATCAACTGCTATCCCACCCTTAGCCCCACCAAAGGGAAGGTTAGTCAGGGCACATTTCCATGTCATGAGCATGGCTAGTGCGATGGTCTCTTCCAAATCAATGTGCGGATGGAATCGCACTCCACCCTTCGAGGGACCTCGGGTTGTTGAGTATTGAACACGGAAGCCTTTATACATTTCGACCTTGTCATTATCTCGCCGCAACGGCACTGCTACTTCTAAGATCCGCCGAGGCGTTGAAAGGGTCTGCCAATCATTTTCAGAAAGGCCTAATTGATCTACCGCTTTACGTAACTGCGCGCGCGCAGTTTCAAATGCTGACTCCGTTGTCATGCCTTGAACTTATAACAGAAAAGAAAAAAAACCAAATAAACGTTAGAACCTGAGTGTCGGTGGAGTTTCTTGGTGCGCTCATCAAAAAATCAAGAACTCTCAGTAACTTTCTTACTTTCTCTGAGAACGAGGGCGACACCAAAAATTGTAATCAACGCACCGATCGCTGTTACTAGACTAATTGTCTCTCCAAAGAGGAAATACGCCTCGACTGCAGTCACTGCAGGAACGAGGTAATAAAGCGATGAAACCGCAGCAGCGCTTGAGCGTGCAAGCAGGTAATAAAGAATAAGAATTGCACCAATTGAGAGAGCAAAAATTAGCCAGAGTAGTGATGCCACAAATGAAATATTCCAATCAACGCTATCACCTCTTTCAAAAATCAGCGCAAGGGCTAGCATAAGTAGAAATGTTGCCCCGTATTGCCAGGCAGTTCCAGATAGCACTTCAATCCCTGAGCCGTATTTCTTCTGCAAAATGGTGCCGACTGTTCCACCTAGTAAGGCGATAAAGACTGCGATCACTCCATTACGTGGAAGGGAATCTGTATTTGTTTTAAGTAGCTGTGGGGCAATGACAAGGATCAAACCAGCCAGCCCCAGAGAAAGCCCAGCCCATTTTCGCGGTGAGAGTTTTTCGCCTAAAAAATATGAGGACAAGACTGAGACCAAGACGGGTTGTAGTGAACATATGAGCGCTGTTATCCCAGCTGGCATTCCTTGTTTAACCCCATAGAAGCAACCACCTAGATAAGCCCCATGTATTGCAAGCCCAATCAGCGCACTCTTTCCGATCACATGCCACTGCACTGCTATCGCACGTGTGATTATCAGTGCAATCAGTGCCAACAGGAGCGTTGCTATCGCCATACGGATTGCGATAAATGTAAATGGGGGCGCATATGGGATTCCATATCGAATCCCAGTAAATCCAGTACTCCACAGCAGAACAAAGATGATCGGCGCGTTCTTGGTGGTAATCAGTCCTGACATAGAGCTTTGAGTTTAACTAAAGATTTCGCCATCCACTTCGGATTTCTCGCCATTGAATCGGTCTTCTTGATCCACCACAACTGCGCTTTATTGCAGGGTGAAACATCGAAATATTCGCTGACTTGAGTTACTCCCCCACCTAAGTCCACAAGTTCATAGCGCCATACCCATCTCATCAGGTGGCGCCAAGCAATTTTTTTATTTTCTTCAAACTCAATCACTTCGTTTGTGATCTTGTATCCAACTTTGATCTTCATATTCATACCAAAACGTGCGCCAAGAAAGAGGCGTTCAGGTCCCGTGATGACAGATTGAACCGTTGAGGAACCGTCAAAGAGAGAGTGAGAACGTGGATCTGCAAGAATTGAAAAAATCTTTTCTGCCGGTGCTTCGATATTTATACGAGCGCCTATGAGCACTGGTGAATCTAGCGAGAGGATTTCAGCGCGCATTTACGTGAAGGTTTAGTGGGAGGCTGTCATTGTTGGGTCATCGAGTGGTTTTTCGTATTCAGTCACCCATCCGATGATTCCAAAGAAGAGAGCTGAAACGGCAATGAGTGTGAGCCACCATCCGATAATTAAACCCATGCCCATGGCAGTTGCAGCAAGTGCTACAGGAAGCGGCCACCAAGAATGCGGGCTGTAGAAACCAAGTTCTCCGGCACCATCTGAAATTTCCGCGGTGAGGTTATCAGATGGCATCAGTCTGCCGATTCTCTTCTGAGTGAACCAGACGTAGAAGCCGACCATGCCAGCTAAGCAGGCAGCAAGAAGCATGCCTGTTATTCCAACTGCTTCACCACCGACATACCAATAAACAACAGTCATCAATACATAGAAGACGCTCAGACCAACAAAGAGTTGCCAATTAGCCTTCACGTTTAGTGTCCCTCAGTTTTAATGTGTGGATGATGAAGATCAAATGCCGGACGTTCAGAACGAATACGTGGAATCGATAAGAAGTTGTGGCGTGGGGGTGGACATGAGGTCGCCCACTCAAGTGATGAGCCGTAACCCCAAGGATCATCTACGCCAACCATTGGGCTCTTGCGAGTGATCCACACATTGACTGCGAAAGGAATCATAGAGAGTGCGAGAAGGAATGAGCCGATTGTTGAGATCATATTCATTCCAGTGAAACCATCGGTTGCTAAGTAGTCAGCGTATCGACGTGGGAAGCCTTTGATTCCAAGCCAGTGCTGGATCAAGAAGGTGATGTGGAAGCCAAAGAAAAGAGTCCAGAAGTGGATTTTTCCAAGACGTTCATTGAGCATCTTGCCTGTCATCTTTGGCCACCAAAAATAGAATCCGGCGAACATTGCAAAGACTACTGTGCCAAAGAGGACGTAGTGGAAGTGTGCAACAACAAAGTAGGAAGCCGAGACTGAGAAGTTCAGTGGTGGTGAAGCGAGAATGATTCCGGTGATTCCACCGAAGAGGAATGTAACCAAGAAGCCCATCACCCAGAGCATCGGTGTTTCAAATGTGACGTGCCCTCTCCACATTGTTCCAATCCAGTTGAAGAATTTCACACCGGTTGGAACACCGATCAAAAATGTCATGAAGGAGAAGAAGGGCAAGAGCACCTGACCACTTGCAAACATGTGGTGAGCCCAGACTGCAACCGACAGGGCTGAAATTGCGATAGTTGCAGCAATCAAACCCTTATAACCAAAGATTGGTTTGCGACTAAAGACTGGAAGAATCTCAGTTGCTATTCCAAAGAATGGCAACGCCAAGATGTACACCTCGGGGTGACCAAAGAACCAGAACAAATGTTGCCAGAGCATTGCGCCACCGTTGGCTGGATCAAAGATAAGCGATCCGTATAAGCGATCTGACTCCAGCGCTAGAAGTGCTGCGGCAAGAGGTGGGAAAGCTAGAAGAACAAGAATTGATGTCAGAAGGACGTTCCAAGAGAAGATCGACATGCGGAACATCGTCATACCTGGTGCGCGCATTGTAAAAATAGTTGTAATGAAGTTAACGGCTCCAAGAATTGTTCCAAGACCACCGATTGCAAGTCCAATGACCCACAGATCTCCACCAATTCCTGGCGAGTATGCAGAGTTTGAAAGAGGAGCGTAGGCAGTCCAACCAAAGGATGCTGCCCCACCTGGTGCTAGGAATCCGGAGAAGGTCATCAAGCCGCCGAATAAGTACAACCAGTAAGAGAACATATTCAGTCGAGGGAAAGCAACATCTGCTGCGCCTATTTGCAGCGGCATGATCACGTTAGCAAAACCAACGAAAAGCGGAGTTGCAAACATCAAAAGCATGATGGTGCCGTGCATCGTAAATACTTGGTTGTACTGCTCGTTCGAAATAAATTGCATGCCCGGACGAGTAAGTTCAACGCGAAGAATGAGCGCAAGAACTCCAGCTATCAAGAACCACGCAAAGGATGTAATGAGGTAGAGATAGCCAATGGTCTTATGGTCGGTTGACGTTATCCACTTGACGAAATTTTTACCCTTGGAAGCCGGGGCAACACCTAGTTGTGGGGTGCCTGGCGTTGGAGAAACCGTTTGACGCTCTGCATATGTTGTCATGCCACGCTCGCCTTCAATGTTTCAAGATATTGCTGATAGTCAGCTTGTGAGACAACTTTGATTGTAAAGAGCATCTGGGCATGGTTGCGGCCGCAGAGCATGTTGCATCGCCCTGGGTATTCACCAATTTTGTTGGCGGTAAATTCAAGGTTATTTGTGACACCCGGAATATTCTGGATTTGAACCATGAATGCTGGAATCCAAAATCCGTGTACGACGTCGTTTGCAATGATCTTGTAACGAACTCGCTCGCCAACTGGGACTACCAGTGTTGGAGGCTTATCTGGAGTGCCAGTAACTACTGCCTTCTCCCCTGCCTCTGGATAACTAAATTGCCATGACCATTGGAAAGCATTAACTGTGATGTCATGTGCAACGGTTGGAGATTTGGCAACAATCTCTTCTTGCTTTACAGCGGTGAAGTAAAAGAGAACTGCGACGATGATAAAAGGAATAACGGTGTACACAATTTCAACTGGAATGTTGTACTGCGTCTGCTTAGGAAACTCACCTTTTGATGCATGTGCACGGTGAAAGAC
Organism: uncultured Candidatus Planktophila sp.; assembly: GCA_964576165.1. Classification (GTDB taxonomy): domain Bacteria; phylum Actinomycetota; class Actinomycetes; order Nanopelagicales; family Nanopelagicaceae; genus Planktophila. Next base: position 5,666 of record CAZNUC010000015.1, read on the forward strand.
TGCCGGCCACAAAATAAGAATGAGAGTAATAACGCCAACGACTCCGCCTGCAATCCATGAGCCCTGCCAGAGCGAAAGTGAGATGTCGTTAACACTCGACACACCTTCTGGGAAACCAAGACCGGAGACTTGTGAACAGCCGGTAAGAGTCAGCAAGAGTGAGGCGGTAACCAGCCCTAAGCGCATGGAGCGCGATTTACCCTTAAACAGCGACATGCCCTAAGGATAGTGGGGAGGTGAGAAGTTCTGCGCCGCTGGGAGTAGCCTTCCTCGGGTGGTTCGTGTCACAGGAAATTTCGGAGGCCAAGCGCCCCTATCTGAGGTCGTCAGGTCGGCAGTCTCTGCCGCCTTTGAAGCTGGATGGGCTGACCCAAAGAAATTATCGCAAGCCTCCACTCGTTCGCGGATCCTTGAATCTCAGGCACTGGAATCTATCGCCGCGGGACTATCTCTGACAGTAGATCAAATTGAAGTTGTCGGTGAGGAAGAACTTGCTCCCTATCTCGCACTCAGCGGTTTTCTCTCACCGAAAAAAGAGTTAGACATTGGTGCTATCGATCGCGGAAAGATTCGAGCGCTCAGCAGAACCCATTCGAGCCATCGAATTATTCCTGTTGATCAGCACGGAGCACTGGTTGCGGATGAGATTTCAAAAGAGAGCGTTTTATCGCTGCAAGTTGCCAATGGAGAGACGGGAATTGTCCAGGATCTTCCAACGCTATCCGCGCGAGCCGAATGTGTTGTTCTCGATGCCACAATCTCTGGCTCGCGAATTGCTCTGGGAAGTACGTGGGATGCCGCCGTTTTTTCATCCTCTTCTTGGGGCGGACCGCAGGGCATAGCGATTATCGGGATCCGCAATTCGGCGCAGTGGAGATATCCGCTGCCGCACATCGCACCGATTAGAACACCAGGTGGTTATTCACTTCCACTGCTCCTTGCTTCTTCAGTGGCCTTAGAAAACTTCAAGGAAGATACTCTTCATCTACGTGCACTCAATCAGCATCTTCGAAAAACTATCGTTGCTGCGATTCCAGGAAGTTACTGCGTGGGTGATATTGAGAAATCACTTCCACATCTACTCACAATTATTCTGCCCGATACGATTAGTGAAATGGTGGTGCGCGATTTAGATGCACTCGGAATCACCGTTGAAGCGGGCTCTGCCTGCTCCCCCGTCGACTTAGCGCCAAGTCATGTCCTTGCGGCGATGGGGCTGCCGACAGAAGGTGCGATCCGAATTCGACTACGCGATAGCCACAGTGTGAGCGAGATTGATGAGCTGGTAGCTGCCTTAGTGAAGGTGTGTAGCGACCTCTAGTCGGGCCGCTTGGCCGTATGCGCCCTCAAAGCGATCGAGAAATTCAGTTGCTGTAAAGGAATACTCCTGGGTGCCCATCGTCTCAATGACATATGTTGCAAGCATTGAACCTATTTGTGCACACCGCTCATGAGATAGCCCCCATGCCAGACCGGCAACAAAGCCACTTCGGAATGAATCTCCAACACCAGTCGGATCAACCTTTGCTCTCTCTTTCGGACAAGTCACCGAGATCGTCTCAATAGTGCGTCCCTCAACTCGTGAACCTTCGGCACCTAGCGTGACCACTCGATATTTAACGCGATCAAGTATTTCGTCATCGCTCCACCCAGTTTTTTGTATCGCCAACGCCAACTCGTATTCATTTAAAAAGAGGTACGTCGCGCCATCGATAAGTGCCTTGATCTCATCCCCTGAAAGACGTGCCAACTGCTGCGAAGGATCGGCCAAAACAGGGATTCCTTTTTCAAGTGCTACTTGTGTATGTCGAAGCATCGCCTCAGGGTCATCAGGTGAGACGACAAGAAGATCCAGGGTGCCTTCTTTATCAATAATTGGTTGAAGTTCGATATCTCGTGCCTCTGACATCGCGCCGGGGAAAAATGATGCAAACTGATTATGTTCTGAATCTGTTGTAACGGTAAAGAGCGCCGTGAATTGAGTCGTTGATACAAGTGCATGAGAAGTGTTGACGCCGTGACGAGAAAGCCATGCGTTGTAATCAGGCCAATCTTTTCCAACGGCTGCGATTAGGACGGGGTTATGTCCAAGTACACCTAGGCCAAAACAAATATTTGCTGCGCATCCACCTCGACGCACTTCAAGACCGTCAACGAGAAACGAGAGTGAGATTTTTTCGAGTGAACCGACAACTACAGAGTCGGAGAATCTTCCTGGGAAGGTCATGATGTGATCACGACCGACTGATCCTGCGACGCCTATCTTCATAGGGCGAGAATCTACAAGTAAATACCTGCTTTAGTTGAAGGAATCACCGCACGCGCATGAACCTTGCGCATTTGGGTTATCGATCGTGAAACCCTGCTTCTCGATGGTGTCAACGAAATCGATTGTTGCGCCCATGAGATATGGATCGCTGAGCTTTCCTGTGACGACCTTAACCGCGCCAAACATGCGAACAACATCACCCTCGAGTTCGCGGTTATCAAAGAAGAGTTGGTACCTAAGGCCAGAGCATCCACCTGGTTGTACTTCGACACGAAGATAGAGGTCATCTGCACCCTCTTGAGCCAGTAGAGCAGAAACCTTCGCGGCCGCTCCATCGGTAAGTGCAATGCCGGTCGTTGTTGATAGTGAAGTATCTTGTGTTGTCATGTCTGAAGCGTACTAGCGTCACTTCACATTTGCGACTTTTATAGGTGAGAATAGGGACATGTCAACGAGCAATGTGACCAACCTCCTCTTACTTGGCTCGCTCGCCGATCCACTCTCTGAACGAGGGGTTACCTGCTCCGGGGACATTCCAGAGGCGAGCGATCCAGAGCTTTTGTCCCGTGCGCGAGAAGCCAGACAGGCCCTCGGAGATCGCGCCATCATTCTTGGCCATCACTACCAGCGAGATGAAGTAATCGAGTTTGCCGATATCACTGGAGATTCATTCAAACTTGCACAAGCTGCACAGCAACAAGAGTCAGCAGAGTTTGTGATCTTCTGCGGAGTGCACTTCATGGCAGAGAGCGCCGACATACTTACAAGTGACAAGCAGCAAGTGATTTTGCCTGACCTCGCCGCAGGGTGCTCCATGGCCGATATGGCAACAGCTTCACAAGTGGATGCATGTTGGAGCGCGCTGACCGATATCGGAGTGGCAGCAGGAACGATTCCGGTCACATATATGAATTCATCTGCTGCAATTAAATCCTTTACTGGTGAACATGGTGGAACTATCTGCACGTCATCAAATGCAAAAGCTGCGATGGAGTGGGCATTTACCCAGGGTTCCAAAATTCTTTTCTTGCCAGATCAACATCTAGGAAGGAATACCGCCGTTCAAAGTTTGGGTCTCTCACTTGAAGACTGCGTTCTGTGGAATCCCTGGAAAGAGATGGGTGGTCTCACTCGCGAGGAACTAGAGGGTGCAAAGGTAATCTTGTGGCGCGGTCACTGCTCTGTTCATGGGCGTTTTTCTAAGGATTCAATCGATGATGTTCGCTCGAGAATTCCTGAGGTGAAAGTTCTGGTTCATCCTGAGTGCACGCATGAAGTGGTTACTCACGCAGATTTCGTCGGCAGCACCGAGTACATCATCAAAACAATCCAAAGCGCTCCCAGTGGAAGCGCATGGGCGATTGGAACTGAATTCAACCTCGTCTCGCGTTTGGCTAAAGCCCACCCAGATAAAAATATTGTCTACTTAGATAAGACTCTCTGCTATTGCTCAACGATGAATCGCATCGATCTTCCTCATCTCGTATGGGTGATGGAATCTCTGGTCGCTGGACATGTCGTTAATCAGATTAAGGTCGATTCACGGGTCAAAAAATTCTCTCAACTAGCACTTGAGCGAATGCTGGCTCTATAGTCCGAGCATGACGAACGACTCATTGCCTCAGAAAAAGGGGCGCCCTACCCCTAAACGTCGAGATGTTGAATCTGCCCGCAAAACTTTTACACTCGCTCCAGCACATTCCAAAGAACAGAAGGCACGCCAAAAGGCTGCAGCTCGTGCCGCACGTGTTGCACAACGCGCCGCTTACCTTCGAGGAGACGAGAATGCGCTTCCACTTCGCGATCGTGGTCCGGTAAAGAGATTCGTCCGTAACTATGTAGATTCACGAAGATCAATTGGCGAGTTCTTCCTACCAATTATCGGCGTCGTTCTTTTCATCTCACTCATTTCTGATGTACTTTCGAATGCACTCTCTGCCGTTATTGGTGTTGTACTTATGTACACAGTTCTCTTCGCATCAATCATTGATGGCATACTCCTGAGTCGAAAAATCAAACGTGAAGTGGCCGCTCGCTTTCCATCTGAATCCCTTAAGGGAATTGGCATGTATGGCTGGTTGAGATCCACCCAGATGCGCCGCATGCGTGCGCCAAAACCTGGCGTGTCTGCAGGCGACAAAGTATAAAAATCGGTTAAGGTACGAAAACAATTAAATAAAAGTTCTTTTGTAGGGGAAGTTCGGTGCAAATCCGACGCTGACCCGCAACCGTAAGAGCAGATGCTCGAAGTCGGATTACCTACCTAAGAATTTTAGACAAACACCCGCCGAGGTTTGCGGGGCGTAGTCCTTGAGTCAGGCGTATCAACGCATTTCTTTGAGCTACCCCTGTGAGACTCTTTATTTTCAAGGAGCTCCACATTGTTAAAGAAGAATATAACTGTACTGGCCATTACCGCCGTACTTCTCTCGCTTACACCCACAACGAACGCTGTTGAGACCGGCTATCGCTATTGGGGTTACTTCCAAGCTGCACCCAAGGCAACTGCATGGACCGCAGCCATGACGGGACCAACCGTCGATGTTGCCGATGGTTCAGTGGAAGGGTGGGCATTTACCTTCTCTGGCGAAGCAATTCCAGATGCATCATCTCCCTCTGTTCTTCCTGATTTTCAATCACTGTGTAGCAAAACGCGTGCAGTAGCAGGTAAGAAGAGAATCGGAATCGTTATTGATTTTGGTCCAAGTTACCTCTCTCCTAAAGGTGAGAAAGTACTCAAAACCGTAAAGCGTTGCATTGTGATCGATAAGAAGGCGCAAGGGATTGATGTCTTAGGAAGAGTAGTACGGGTTCGTGCGGATAAGTCAGGGCTGATCTGTGGACTTGCTGGATATCCACGCAAAGAGTGCGGTGCAGAGATTCCTACACCAGCAGAACTTGTAAAGAAATAGCCAATCCAAGTTCATGACTAAGACATTCCATCCACTCACCTGGTGGGCAGGGGCGATTGCACTTTCCATTGCAGTCGCCGTGACCCAGAGTTCCTTCTTTAATCTCCTGGTGGTGGGTGGAATTTCTTACTTGGTCTATTCGATTAACAAGAATGCACTTGATCGAACACCGTGGTCTGGTGGGCTATGGTTCGCCCTAAAAATCGCCCTCGTCATTATTGCGATACGGACATTTATTGGAGTTGCAATCGGTGTACCCATCCCAGGTACCACACTCTTTGAATTACCGATTCTCTACCTCCCTGATTGGATGGCGGGAATTCGAGTCGGTGGAGCAATAACACAAGAAAGGCTCTCCTTTGCAGTCTCAGAAGGGTTACAGATCGCAACGCTTATTTGTATTTTCGCGGCAGCAACTTCCCTGACTTCCCCACACAAACTTCTGCGCCAGATGCCTGTCTTTATCTATGAATTTGGCGTCGCACTCGTAATCGCGACTTCGGTTCTGCCACAACTCATTTCCAGTGCAAGTCGAATAAAGACAGCACAACGGATGCGCGGAATTACCAGGCGTGGTTGGTCTGGTGTCGCGCTAGCTCTCTTGGAAGAATCGCTGGCTCGATCACTTGATCTCGCCGCCGCAATGGATTCGAGAGGGTACGGATTTTCACGGAAGCGTTCACGCTATAAGCGTGAGTTATTTTCGCATCGCGACTTTACGCTTATCTCTTCTGCCATCGCGCTGATACCAGCAGCATTGGTGGTCTTCACATGATTACTTTTAGCAACGTCTCTCTCATTTATCCGAACTCTGTGCAGACAGTGTTTGAGGATCTCTCATTCACCATTGAAGAAGGTGAAATGGTCTTGGTTATCGGGGCGACCGGCTCAGGTAAGTCATCATTGCTTCGACTCATCAATGGCCTCGTGCCACACCATACTGGCGGAATTTTGGCGGGCGACATCACTGTTGATGGATTATCGACGGCAGTCACCAAGCCGGGCGGTCTGGCACATCTGATCGGTATCGTCGGACAGAACCCTGCACACGGCTTTGTCACAGATACCGTTGAAGAAGAGTTAGTTTTTGGAATGGAGGCGCTGAATTTCGCGCCAGAAGTAATGCGTAAACGTGTTGAAGAAATCCTAGATCTTCTCTCACTCACACATTTAAGAAGCCGAAATATCTCGACCTTAAGTGGCGGCGAACAACAACGCGTTGCAATCGGTAGTGCTCTCGTAATGCACCCAAAGGTTCTCGTTCTGGACGAGCCAACTTCGGCATTAGATCCAATTGCAGCCGAAGAAGTGCTTTCAATTCTGCATCGCCTAGTTCACGACCTGGGTTTGACTGTCGTTGTCTCTGAGCACCGACTTGAAAGAGTTATTGGTTTTGCTGATCGGATTATCCACATTTCGGCAAACGGAAGCGCAGTCATCGATCTCCCTGAAACGATACTTAAAGACTCACCCATCGCCCCGCCCATTGTTCACTTAGCGAGAGCTCTCAACCTCGACTCTGTCGGTACAAGTGTTCGAGAAGTACGTCGCATGACCACGCATCTACGAGATTTTTCTCCACTTCTTTCCATAGATGCTCCGGTAACGCATGAAGTCGTTGTTGAAGTAAAAAAACTTACTTTCGCATATGGCGAGAAGATTGCATTACGAAATCTTTCACTTAATTTCAACGCTGGTCAGATTACTGCGGTCATGGGGCGAAATGGTGCTGGGAAAAGCACGCTCTTTAAATCTATCGTTGGATTCCACTCTTCAAACTCTGGTTCAGTAACCGTACTTGGCGATGATCCGATGAAATTGCAAGGTCGTGCTCGCCTTTCTCGGATTGGATATATCCCTCAAGAGCCCAGTGATTTACTGATACATAGCAGCGTCGAAAAAGAGTGCAGCGCAAGTGATCGCGATAACGGTCTTGCTCAGGGATCCACCATTGATTTCCTAGCACGACTTACTCCGACGATTAGCCCTTCCTCTCACCCACGAGATCTCTCAGAAGGTCAGCGCCTTTCACTTGTCTTGGCGATTATTCTCTGTAGCGCGCCCGATGTATTGATTATGGATGAACCAACGCGAGGCCTTGATTATCAGGCCAAGTCGATTCTTGTAGATACCTTGATCTCGTATGCGCGCAATCTAGGCAAGTGTGTTCTGATTGCTACTCATGATGTTGAGTTAGTTGCTGAGGCTGCCGATCGAGTTGTCTTCATCGCTGATGGTGATGTTGTCGCAGATGGCCCAACTATCGAAGTGCTGCTCTCTTCCCCCGCATTTGCGCCACAAGTTGCGAAGGTCATGTCACCTGCACCGTGGCTCACTGTGAGCCAGGCGCTCAATGGAATTGCGGCAGCCACAGAAGGTGAAACCCGGCAATGAAGAGAACGCCAGATATTTATCGCCTCTCTCTCCAATCTAAATTTGTATTATCCGCAACTTCGTTGATTGCACTTCTGGGTTTTATCTGGCCATTTTTCTACAGTGGAAATCTCCACTGGATCTTTGCTGTTGCAATTGCTGCATCGGCGCTCTTACTTATCTCAGAGATTGGAATTGGGTCGATTGATGCAAAATCAATTGCACTGCTTGGAGTAATGAGCGCATTCATCACCCTGCTAAGACCACTTGGCGCAGGTGCTGCTGGCCTTGAACCAATCTGGTTTGCACTCATTATTGCGGCGCGAGTGTTTGGTCCGTCATGGGGATTCTTACTCGGAATTACTTCGATGACATCGTCAGCACTTCTTACTGGTGGAGTTGGACCATGGTTGCCCTATCAAATTTTTGCAGCAGGGTGGATTGGTCTACTTGCTGGTTTACTTCCACACAGTATTGGTGGGCGAAAGATCAGAGGAATTTCGGAAAAAGTCATGCTCATGGGCATGGGTATCTTTGCCGCATTCACCTTTGGCTTGCTGATGGATCTACAGTTTTGGCCCTGGGTCCTAGGGAGAAGTACTGAACTCTCGTATATTCCCGGTGGGCCACTGAGTGAAAATATTTCTCGCTTTATTACCTTTCACTTTGCCTCATCTATGGCATGGGATATCCCTCGCGCACTGCTTACCTCAGTCTTGATAGCCTTTACAGCCACACCATTCTTGCAAGCATTACGACGATGCTATTTCAAAGCAGCTTTTGTCTCACCTATTGAGTTCAACTACAACGTGAAGGCCTAGCGCTCTTAGTAGCGTACTCTCAATCTCGTACTCTCAATCTCGTACTCTCAATCTCGTACTCTCAATCTCGTACTCTTGAGGGAACAAAGGGCAATTCAACTATTGTCGCAACGCTTGTTCGCCCACGAATATCGATTGACACTTCATCTCCAATAGATAAAGAAGTGTCGACTAACGCCAGTGCGATTCCTACACGCAATGTGGGAGAGAAGGTTCCACTTGTAACAACACCAACCACTGCTCCAGCAGAATCAATAACCGACATCGCCGGGCGTGGTATGCCACGGTCATTCGAGCGCAATCCCCGCATACGTCGGACGGGTCCAGCGCTCTTCTCGGCAGTCAAAACATCACTTCCTTGAAATGCGCCTTTCTTCCAACCGATAGCCCATGTTGCACTTGCTTGGACTGGGGAAATCGAAAGTGAAAGTTCGTGCCCATGTAATGGATAACCCATCTCTGTTCGCAACGTATCGCGCGCACCAAGTCCACAGACCGCTCCTTGCTGACGAAGAACTTCAGCGGCGAGTGCATCCCAGACCGATTCGACATCTTTTTTCGCCGGAATAATTTCAAAACCGTGCTCGCCTGTATACCCAGTACGACAGAGCAGCGCTGATGCCGTTCCGATTGTTACATGAGAGAAAGCCATGTACTCAAGGTCAGCCAAAACTCCAAGGCTCTTCAGTACTGCTGTGGCTAATGGACCTTGCAGTGCAATAACACCATAAGCCTCATGAAGATTCTCAATTGTGATGGTGCTCGGTGCCTGAGCTTGCAGATCCTTGACGACATCAGTTGTGTTTGATGCATTTGGAACAAGAAAGAAGTCAGTCGCACTATTTCGGTAGACGATGAGATCATCGATCACGCCGCCTTGAGGATTACATAGAAGTGTGTATTGGGCTTGCCCATCAGAAATTCGATTCAAATCGTTGGTGAAAATACTGTTGAGAAATTCAAGAGCACCCTCACCCGTGACGCTTGCTTTACCAAGGTGTGAAACATCGAAGATGCCAACTCGTTCTCGCACAGCGGCATGCTCACTCAGTACGCCTGTGGCCGGGTATTCAATAGGCATCAGCCACCCTCCGAAGTCGGCCATTTTCGCCTCAAGGGCGATATGGCGGCTATGCAAAGGTGAATTTTTCATCCCATCAACCTACACTTAGGGCGAATGAAATTCTTGTTTGAAACTCAATCACCCTAAAACTGATTCACTCTGAAAGGCATCTGTGACTTCTACTATGACCGCACTATCACTGACCTCAACACTCAAAGATGAAATTCTCGTAGTCGGTCTAGCCCAAGGTGCACCTGCCCGCAAAGGTGCCAAGGTCTCGCTCGTCATCGAATCCGGAGATCTCGCACTTGATACCAAGAGCCTCGAAGAGATCCTTATTGATTTGGGTGCGACTGGAAAAGCAGATGAAGTCATCAAGATTCCAGGAAATTCCGTACGACTTTTAGTCTTCACTGGGCTAGGAAAAGCATCTGCTAGTTACGGCCACGAAACTTTGCGCCGTGCCGCTGGAGCAGCCGCTCGAGTACTTACTAATCAGAAGTCTGCAACTTTTGCACTCCCTGTTCGCACCGTAGATGACGTTGCCGCGACAGCGCAGGGTGCCGGGCTAGGGGCATATCTCTTTAATGAATTTCGTAGCGACGAATCAGCAACAAGTATCTCTCCACTCACAGCTGCAAAGATTTTTACACCTCATGCAGCGAAGGCTGAATACAAAGATGTTGTCGAAGAAGCAACGGTGATTACCAAATACACTCACCTCACTCGCGATTTAATTAACACTCCCCCAAGTCATCTCAACCCTGCCAGCTTTGCAGCGCGAATGGTTGATGAGGTAAAGGCTGCTGGTGGGGCGCGTGCCGGTCTGACAATTACAGTGATGACCGAGGCTGCTCTCAAGAGCAAGGGCTACGGTGGAATTACCGCTGTCGGACAAGGTTCTGCTAACCCACCACGTCTAGTTCGAATTACTTACACACCTACAGGCAAAGTAAAAGCAGCAAAACATTACGCCTTTGTCGGCAAGGGCATTACCTTCGATAGCGGTGGACTTGCTCTCAAGCCTGCACTTGGTATGGAGGCGATGAAATCAGATATGAGCGGTGCTGCCGCTGTCTGTGGTGCGGTACTTGCAATCGCTGCTCTGAAATTGCCTGTCACGATTGATACATGGGCTCCGCTTGCCGAGAATATGGTCAGTGATAACGCTACGCGACCAAGTGACATCATCACAATATATGGTGGCAAAACTGTTGAAGTTCTCAACCCAGATGCCGAAGGACGCCTTGTCCTCGCCGATGCTTTACAACGAGCGCAAGAAGAGAAGAAGTTAGATGCGATATTTGACATCGCAACACTGACGGGAGCACAAGTTGTAGCATTAGGTACACGCACCAGTGCTGTCATGACAAATAATGAAACACTGTCGAACGCATTTTTATCTCTCACAGAAAAAACTGGGGAACAGTTTTGGCCGATGCCTCTTCCCACTGAACTTCGCGCATCCTTGGACTCCCCCGTTGCAGATCTTGCAAATATCGGTGATCGAATGGGTGGCATGTTGGTCGCCGGAATATTCCTTAAAGAATTTGTCTCTGACGATCTTCCGTGGCTCCATCTTGATATTGCAGGTCCTGCCTACAACGATCGCAGTCCACATGGCTACACCCCTGTTGGTGGCACAGGAATCGGAGTTCGTTCGCTGATTGCGGTGGCTAAGTCTCAGATTTAGGGATCTGACTGTGCCATCTCTCGCATGATGAGATCGCACCTAGCGCCCAGTTAGTCATTGGCCCCCGAGGCTGGCAAGATAAGGGCGTAAACCTCTTGGTAGGCCTCTTGATAGACCGTGAGGTCGGATGAGTAAAGGAGTGCAACTTCTGTGTCTGATGTCGATCTCGTAATCCTCGGCGGTGGAAGTGGCGGCTATGCCGCTGCATTGCGAAGTTCTCAACTCGGACTCTCGGTCGTGCTAATTGAGGCCGACAAACTTGGCGGCACCTGCCTTCATCGCGGTTGTATCCCAACCAAAGCCCTCCTTCATGCGGGTGAAGTCGCAGACACTGCTCGTGAATCCTCTACATTTGGAATTAATACAACACTGAATTCAATCGAAATGACTGGTGTGAATTCATATAAAGATGGAGTCATCGCCAAACTTCATAAAGGCTTACAAGGACTGGTTAAATCTCGTGGGATCACTTACGTCGAAGGTTACGGAAAGCTTGTCGCAAAGAATGCCGTCGAAGTAAACGGGGTTCGCTACACCGGTAAAAATGTAATTTTGGCAACCGGTTCATATGCCAAAACTCTTCCTGGACTTGAAATTGATGGAAAGCGCGTCATCACATCAGATCATGGAACTAAACTTGATTACATTCCAAAGAGCGTCATTGTTCTAGGTGGCGGCGTCATTGGATGCGAATTTGCTTCAGTCTGGAAATCATTCGGCTCTGATGTAACAATCATTGAAGGCTTGCCTCACCTAATCGCTCTCGAAGATGAGTCATCATCAAAACTCCTCGAGCGCGCTTATCGCAAGCGTGGAATTAAATTTGAACTTGGTACTCGCTTCAAGTCGCATTCTGTGACCGCTGATGGAGTCACAGTTGAACTTGAAGATGGTCGCACGTTCAGCGCCGAACTCCTATTAGTCTCTGTTGGTCGCGGACCAGTATCTGCAAACCTTGGTTATGAAGAGCAGGGAATCACGATGGATCGTGGATATGTCCTTGTTGATAACAAGTGCCGCACCAACGTGCCTGGTATCTGGGCGGTTGGCGATTTGATTCCGACTCTGCAACTTGCTCACGTTGGCTTCCAAGAGGGCATCCTTGTTGCAGAAGAGATTGCAGGGCTAAACCCTCGCCCAATTAATTATGACGGCGTTCCACGCGTGACATATTCAGAGCCTGAGGTTGCCTCCGTCGGACTTACAACTGCGCAAGCAAAAGAGCGCGGTCATGATGTGGTCGAACTTAATTACGATCTTGCGGGAAATGGTAAGGCTCAAATTCTTGGTACATCAGGGTCAATAAAACTCGTTGGCCAAAAAAATGGACCAGTTCTCGGTATTCACATGGTCGGTTCACGGGTGGGCGAATTGCTTGCAGAGGCGCAACTGATCTTTAACTGGGAAGCAACTGCAGATGATGTTGCTCCATTGATTCATGCACATCCAACAATGTCTGAGGCTATGGGCGAAGCGCACATGGCACTAGCCGGCAAACCGCTTCATGCACACGGGTAAGGGGAAGAGACCATGACATTTTCAGTAAAGATGCCTGCACTAGGCGAAAGCGTCACTGAAGGAACAGTTACTCGCTGGCTTAAGGCCGAGGGCGATCACATCAATGTTGATGAGCCACTCCTAGAAGTTTCAACTGACAAAGTTGATACAGAAATTCCATCACCTGTTTCAGGAACACTCTCAAAGATTCTTGTGCACATTGATGCCACTGTTGCAGTCGGTGCAGATTTAGCAATAATCGACGATGGCGCAGCAACTCCTGTCTCAACTCCCGTCGCTGCACCAGTTGCAGCTGCACCAGTTGCAGCGCCCGTTGCACCTGCGGCTCCTGTCGCACCTGCAGTCGCACCTTCTACAGGTGGAACTATTATTTCAATGCCAGCACTTGGTGAAAGCGTCAGCGAAGGAACTGTTACTCGTTGGCTGAAGAACGTTGGCGATAGCGTCGCTGTTGACGAAGCGCTCCTTGAAGTATCTACCGATAAAGTCGATACCGAAATTCCATCACCGGTGGCAGGAATACTAATCGCAATCGATGTACCTGTTGATTCAACAGTTCCAGTTGGTGCACGTCTTGCAGTCATTGGCGGTTCGAGTGCATCAGCAGTTCCCGTAGCTGCGACTCCTGCACCACCCGTTGCAGCGCCACCCGTTGCAGCACCACCAGTTGCAGCGCCAGTAGCAGTCACTCCTCCACCAGTTGCAGCGCCAGTTGTTGCAGCGCCAGTTGCTCAGCCAACTGACTCTTATGTGACTCCTATTGTGAGAAAGCTTGCATCAGAACTTGGTGTCAATCTTGCTGGGATTCAAGGAACCGGAATCGGCGGACGAATTCGCCGTGAAGATATCGAAGCGGCTGCTAAACCTGTTGCCTCAGCCCCGCAAAGCACATCGTCGCCAGCTCCTGCACGAACAGCCCCTGCGGTGAGTGCATCGCCTCTGCGTGGAACAACGGTAACAATGTCGCGACTACGTAAGGTAATTGCTGCTCGTATGGTCGAGTCTTTGGCAGTCTCAGCACAGTTAACAACCGTCATCGAAGTGGATGTCACAAAAATTGCGCGTCTGCGTGATCGTGCTAAGGCTTCATTTGAAGCTCGCGAAGGTGTAAAGCTCTCATTCCTTCCATTCTTTGCAGTTGCAGTCTGTGAAGCACTCAAGCAACATCCAGTACTTAACTCATCTGTTGAGGGCGATCAAATTATTTATCATGGCGCTGAACATCTTGGTGTGGCAGTTGATACAGAGCGCGGACTACTCGTACCTGTTATTGCCAATGCAGGTGATCTCAACATGGGTGGCGTTGCTAGAAAGATTGCAGATCTTGCAGCACGCACACGCGACAACAAAGTCAATCCTGATGAACTCAGTGGCGGAACATTTACTCTGACAAATACTGGTTCTCGCGGAGCGCTCTTTGACACACCAATCATTAACCAACCACAGGTAGCGATCTTGGGACTTGGCGCAGTTGTAAAACGTCCAATGGTCGTTCGAGGTGAAGACGGTGGAGAGACAATTGCTATTCGTTCGATGGTCTATCTCGCTCTCTCCTACGACCATCGCGTCGTCGATGGTGCAGATGCTGCTCGATTCTTAGTCACCCTGAAAGAACGCCTTGAAGGTGGTTCATTCGAGTCTGATCTAGGACTCTAATGTCAGTACTTCCACAGCGTATCGCCGTTACTGGCGCATCCGGTCTAATTGGTAGCGCACTCGTCGGCCATCTCAAGAGCGAGGGACATACCGTTCAGCGCTTGGTTAGACGTTTACCTGTCTCCCCCGATGAAATTCAGTGGGATCCAACAACTGGATATGTCGATACTGATGCACTTGCTGGAGTCGATGCCGTCATCCATCTAGCAGGAGTTGGCGTTGGCGATAAGCGTTGGAGCAAGAAATATAAGGCGCAGATTCTTAACTCTCGTCTACTGGGTACAGAGGCGATTGCAAAAGCAGTGGCTGATGTAAAGCCTCAAGTATTTATCAGTGCAAGTGCAATCGGTTGGTACGGAGAATCTGGTAACCGCGCCGTTGTCGAGAGTGATCGCGTCGGTGATGATTTTCTCGCAGCCGTCTGTCGTGAATGGGAAGGGGCTGCTGATCTCGCAGTTGGAGTCCGAACCGTAAAGCTACGTACTGGGTTAGTCCTAGATCCAACAGGTGGCGCACTTGGAAAAATGTTGCCTCTCTTTAGATTTGGTCTTGGTGGAAAACTCGGATCAGGAAAACAGTGGTGGTCTTGGATCACTCTCCACGATGTTATTCGTGTAATTTCTTTTGCTCTCGAAAAACCAATTTCCGGTCCTATAAATGTTGTTTCACCTAACCCTGTAACTAATCAGGAATTTACTTCAGCTCTTGCACGAGCAATGCATCGGCCAGCACTTTTTCCTGCTCCAGCTATCGCACTTAAGATTGCACTCGGTGGCTTCTCATCTGAAGTCCTGGGATCGAAGAAGGTTATTCCGCAGAAACTTATTGATGAGGGCTTTACTTGGGATTATCCCCACGTAACGTCGGCTCTTGTTGCTCTTGTAGAAAATTAATTAGTTCAAGGGCTGCAAGTCGCCCAGATACCAATGCTCCGTTCTGAGATGCAGCACTTAAGTAATCTCCCGCACGCCACACACCAGGTTTTACAGATAGCGATTGTGCGCGTGCCTGGCCAGGCGGAAAAAGTGGAAGTGCGTTTTTAATATCGTATTTCGCAACAAGTTCCCAACCTGCGGTATCAACTCCCCACATCAAAGAAAGATGTCGCCTAATTTCTGATTCAGATCCATGCCCAAGTGATGTGCTAGAAAAAAGAGTCCTATCGGCAGGAGCGCTCAATGGTAGAAGCTTAGAAATCGCTATTGAGTTCACGATCGGTCCTCGCGCTAAACCGTCTACACGCAACGTTGAATCACACTCAAATATATCTGGTGTGGAGTGAAACCATGTCGTGCAACTTACGCTCTCTCCCACCTCCTCAATTTCAAGCAATTGTGCAGCAGTCGTTTGATCGGTAGCAACGATAATTGCACGGGCTGAAATCTCACCGTGAGAGGTACTCAATGTAAGGCCTGAAATTGCGTTGACTTGTACACCGGTTTCCACTGCACTAATTTTGCTAGCAAGGACCCGTGACAGCTCACCTGCACCCATTGCCGGCAATCCCGGTGCTCCACTGATAAAACTCTTGATTATCTCTCTGCCACTTACAGCGTCTACACGTGAAGGTTGAGCTAAGAAAACACCTGTCAAAAAGGGCCTTAACACTCGTGTGTACAAGTTGTTACAGCCTGCCGCCAGTAACTCACTCTCAACATTTGAGCTATGTGCCGAATGTGACAGGAGATATTTAAGGAATGAGATTTTCTCTCTCATGCTCCCTGATTGGCTTCGAAATGCGGAGGCGAGATATCTTCGCGGATCTCCAAGTCGGACAACTGAGCCTTCTAGGGCGATATCAACTGCGCGCGATACGTAACAAAAATCTAACTCACTAATTATATTAAGTGATTCAACTTCAGGGTATTTTGCATTTATCAATTGGAAGCCGCGGTCAAAGCGATACCCATTGATTTCATCGGTCTGAACTCGGCCGCCGAGAGTTGTTGAAGCCTCCAAAACACGTACCGCAACACCTGCATCGATCAGAGTCTTTGCCGCTGACAAGCCAGCAAGTCCTGCCCCTACAACTATGACAGGTTGAGAACTATCGGACACTTATTGCTCGCGCCTCTTCGATAATCTCAGCAACGCGCAACGCATCGGCAAGGGAGACAGGTGCTGGCGCACCGGTTTCTATCGCTGCCTTAACCAATGAATAAAAAGCTGCGTAATTTCCGCTGACGCTTTCAACGGGCAGAACTTCTCCACCTTTATGTATCTCAGCCGTGTTTGTCATCGGCGTTGACCACGCACCGCCAAAAGGAATTTCACCTGCGCGAAGTGCCTCTTCTTGTGGATCTAGTTCGTTGATGACTAGTGCTCCTTTGGTACCTAGTAATCTCACGCGAGGTCCTGGTGCACCACTTACCGCTGACGCTGCCAGATATGAGTCCACACCTGATTCATGTCGCAAAACCACAGTGACATCATCATCTGCTCCACCGCGAATAGAGCGAACGCTGGCACTGACAACGTGTGCTGGTCCGAAATAATCGAGCGCGGTAGAGATTAAGTGGGATTGCAAATCCAAAAGTAGGCCGCCGCCCTCTTCTGGCGAAAGATTTTCGCGCCACGATGCGAGATTTCTTTCAGGGCGAAAGCGCTCAAAGCGGCCGTCAAAGCGAAATGGTGTTCCGATTTCGCCCGTGGCTAAGAACTTCTTGATCGTCAGGCTATCGCTATCCCAACGGCGATTAAAAAATGTTGTCAGAAGAGTCTTCTTCTTTTCAGATAGTTCAATCATCTCTTTGACTTCAGCCACCGTGCGTCCCATGGGTTTATCAACAACTGTTGGGATTTGGCGTTCCAGTGCTGCGCGAGTTTGGGGAAGATGAGCGATGTTGCTCGAAGCAATTACTGCAAGGTCAAGACCGGAGTCCAAAAAGCTATCAAGGTCAGTGAAGACCTGTGCTTGTGGAAAATCGCTCTTTGCTTGCGAAATTCGTTCAGGGTTTGAAGTTAAAATCGACGCAACTTCATACCCGCAACCTTTAAGCAATGGTCCATGGAAAACGCGACCCGCTAAGCCATATCCTGCGATTCCAGCGCGCATGAATTAATTCACCGACTCCTTAGCAAGTTTTGATGGCCACCAGACTTTAGGGCCGATCTCGTGAACCAGTGCAGGAACCAGAATTGAGCGGACAATTATTGTGTCAAGTAGTACGCCAAAGGCAACGGCAAATCCGAGTTGAGCTAGCGGCACTAGAGGCAGTAAACCAAGCACAGCAAAGGTTGCCGCTAAAACAATTCCAGCAGATGTAATAACTGCTCCTGTCACGGTGAGTCCCTTGATAACACCGGCACGAGTGCCGATCTTCAGTGACTCTTCGCGAACACGAGTCATGAGGAAGATGTTGTAATCGATTCCGAGCGCGACAAGGAAGATGAAGGCAAACAATGGGAAGGAATTATCGCCGCCCGGGAATCCGAAAATGTGATTGAAAACAAGAGCGCAAACTCCCAAAGTTGCAAAGTATGAGAGCACTACCGTGCCCAACAAAAGAACAGCGCTCAATATGCTTCGGAGCAAGAGTCCAAGGATCAGAGTGATGACCAAGAGGACGATCGGAATAATTGTGCGATTATCTTCGGCGTTGGCAGTTCTCACATCGAAATACACTGCGCTAGTTCCACCTACTAATGCAGAAGGATCTACTGACTTAGCGATTCGTCTGATTTCTGGAACATCATTTCCGGCTTCAACGCTATCGGGTGCGCGATTCAATGTGAGATTGAGAATTACCTTGCCATTAACTTCGGCGATATCCGGAAGTGGCTGGCCTGGAATTGGTAGGCCCGCTAACTGCGGGCTCACATCAGTCACACCCGGAGCATCCTTAAGAGCTACCGCCATCTGATCAATTTTTGCGGCTGAAAAAACTACTTGGGTGGGATCCCCCTGACCTCCAGGGAAATGTGTTTCTAACTTCTTCTGACCGACAACTGACTCAGGATTTCCAGTAAATGTATCAATAGTTCCGAGTCCATCTGTTTTCAGTGTTGTAGATGCAAAGGCAAAGAGAAGAAGTATTGAACCAGTGACGACCCACGCCTTACGAGGATTACGCTCTACAGAGAGTCCTACCTTTGACCATAACCCACTCATATTGTGATCAGCACCATCATGAAGTGGTTTACGTGGCCAGAAGATCCAGCGACCAAAGATAAGAAGAAACGCTGGAAGAAGCGTCAAGATTGTAAACATCGCAGAGACGATTCCGATAGCACCCACCGGTCCTAGGCCGGCTGTATTCGAGAGTTGGCTAAAGAGAAGAACTAATAGTGAGATCGCAACAGTCGTCCCTGATGCAAGAATCGGTTCCCAGACGCCTTTATACGCCGCGCGCATTGCATCAAATCTGTTCTCAAAATGATGCAACTCTTCTCTGTACCGCGCGATCAAAAGAAGTGCATAGTCAGTAGCAGCACCGATAACCAGGATTGAAAGAATTCCCTGCGACTGACCATCTACATCGATAATGTCATTTTTTGCAAGGAGATAAACAATTCCACCAGCAAGAGTCAGGGCGAAGAGCGCGGATAGAAGCGG
>CAZNUC010000016.1:0-22948 GCA_964576165.1 uncultured Candidatus Planktophila sp.
CATAGGAGAGGCCTCGAGGGCATCCTGGCGATCGATCAGATCATTGAGAATTTGATAGTAGCGAGGGGCGCTTAAGTCGAAGAGTTCTTTGATCGCGCTCTCTTTAGCCCCGGCAAAGCGCCACCAGCTGCGTTCGAATTCCAGGATGCGGAATTCCAGATCGCTTAGTGAGGGGTTGCTCAGTGAGGGGCTGGAATTGATGCTCTCACTATTTTCTAGGGCTGACATATGGGCAATCGTAATAGATTCCTAGTAAAAACTGTGGGATTTACATTGTTTCCAGATTTATAGGGTTGCAAGTATCGCTTTGATGTCAGCGATTGTGGTCCATGGGTTGACTATTGCAAAGCGAAGAATCGGCTCGCCATCATGAGATGACGGTGTGACAAATCCAATCTGGTCTTCTAATAATTGATTACTCCATTGTTGGTACTGCGCTTTACTCCACCCTTTACGAGTGAATGCAACAATCGATAAATTTGGTTCGCGTAAAAGTTCTAGGTTGGGATGCTCTTTAATTAATTTGGCTGCATCTCGTGCTACTTGAAGTGTTTCTTCCATGGCATCTGTGTATGCATCTGTACCTGCAGCAGCCAGTGAGAACCAGAACGGCAAACCGCGTGTACGACGCGTAAGTTGAATCGCATAATCAGAAGGGTTCCATGTGCCATCGTGCAGTGAGTCGAGATAAGAAGCGTGTTGAGTGTGTGTTGCGCGCGCGATATCAGGATCGCGATATACAAGTGCGCACGCATCGTATGGAGCAAAGAGCCACTTGTGTGGATCTACGATAAATGAATCACAGAGTTCGATACCGTCGAAATCGCCACGGATAGATGGCGCGCACAAGCCAGCAAGACCGTATGCGCCATCTACGTGAAACCAAATATTTCGATCATGGGCAGCCTTAGCAGCACCCACCAGATCATCAATTACACCAAGGTTTGTTGTGCCCGATGTGGCAACCACGGCACACACCTGCCCATCACTTGTGGCGTGATAGGCATCAATAGCGGCGGCGATGTCTTCGCCATGCATACGTAGATCATCGCGAACAGCCACGGTGACTATTTCGACATCCATTACCTGCGCTGCAGTTGCAATAGAAGAGTGCGCTTCTTCACTGCAAGCAATAGCCCACTGCTTTATGCCAGGGAATTTCTTGCGTGCATCCTCGCGTGCGGTAACAAGTGCTGAGAGATTTCCAATGGTTCCACCTTGTACAAATACGCCGCCGGCAGATTCAGGAAGTCCCGCTAAATCAGATAACCAGCGCAGCGCTTGATTTTCCGCAAAGACAGCGCCAGCGCCTTCTTGCCAAGAACCGCCGTATAACGCGCTTGCGCCAACGACGAGATCAAAAAGGCTTGCATATTCACTTGGCGCAGATGGAATGTATGCCAGATAGCGCGGATGATCCGTCGAGATACATGCCTGCGCCAAGACTTCAGTAAAGAGTGCCAAAGTTTTGCTGCCGCCTAAACCCTTAGCTGAGATCGTGTTACCTACTTCAGCGAATAAGTCTTTTGGAGATCGTGGACCATCAAGCGGTGGATCATTTTTCAATCGATCAAGACTGTAAGCAAGTACTTCTTGTGCCAGTGCTTCAATTTCTGCAGTGAACTTATGCATCCTTACGCGCCCGCTTTACAATATTGCGAAGCATGGTTGGAAAAACAAAGAGGTGAAGCGGTGCGATTGCATGCCAATACAACTGGCCACCTAATCCGCGTGGATAAAATGTTGCCTCTTGCAACACATGTGTCTTTCCATTTTCTGTTGTGACTGTAAATTCAAGCCACGCTTTTCCGGGCAAAACCATCTCTGCGTAGAGTTTTAATCTGCGACCAGGCTCGAGTTCTTCTACTCGCCAAAAATCTACACTTTCACCGATACGTAGAAAATCAGGATCACGGCGACCACGACGTAAGCCGACCCCGCCGACTGCGCGATCAATAAGTCCACGTGCCCACCAGAGGAAGTCAGCACCAAACCAACCATGTTCGCCGCCAATACCTTCAATCTGCTTCCAAATTTTTTCAGCAGAAACTTCAGTTATCGCTTCGCGGCGATCGCGCAAAACTGCTTCACCTGCCCACTCTGGATCGCCCTGCGCCTTCTGCCATGGCGCTGTTGGACTTGTCGCATCTGACCATCGAGTCTCAACGCTATGAGTATTGATTTTTGAGAGCGCTAGCGTCATTGCAGCTGTTACATCAGTAAGACCCTCAGCCGGCAGTGGAATGGTTGCGTTAATACTTTTTGCAGGATCAGCGACAACTTCACTAATGAGTGAGCCAACAAGTGGACGAGCCAGCGCTGTTGGCACAGGAGTTACTAAACCAATCCATAAACTAGAAAGGCCAGGGGTAAGAACTGGAATCTTTACAATGATGCGTTTTTTAAGGCCAGATAACTTTGCAAACTTTTGCATCATGTCGGCATAGGTCAATACTTCAGGGCCGCCAATATCAAAGACTTTACCCACTGGTGTAGAAAGTAGCGCCGCACCCTTGAGGTAATAGAGAACATCACGAATTGCAATTGGATGTGTACGGTTCATTACCCATTTAGGAGTTGTCATAATCGGCAAGCGGTGTGTGAGGTGACGTAGCATTTCAAAGCTGGCAGAACCTGACCCAATAATGATTCCTGCACGCAACTCCATTACGGGTACCGATGTGCTTGCAAGCTCTGCCCCGGTGCGAGCGCGCGATGCTAAGTGCTTACTGATGTTCTTATCGTTTGCAATTCCACCGAGGTAAACAATTTGCGAGACACCTGCAGCCTCTGCTGCTTGGGCAAAGTCACGAGCCATCTTTGCCTCAATCTCATCAAAATTCGGTCCGAGATTAATTGAATGTAAAAGGTAATACGCGGTGTGAACGCCAATGAGTGCGTTATCAAGGTCTACACGATTTTCAGCGCTACCTTCACAGATTTCTACCGACGAAGCCCACGGCTGTCCCTGCACTTTGTGCCAATCGCGAACCAAAATCCGAACATCTAATTTCTCTTCAATCAGAGTTCTGACTAATCGGCCGCCAACATAGCCAGATGCTCCCGTGACGAGATAGAGACGCTTCTCAGTCTTCGCTTCCATGAGGTTCAGCCTAGACTGAGGCCATGGCAACTTCCACACGACCTCGCGTCGTCATCCTTGGTGCAGGCTTTGGTGGCCTGGCGACCGCGCGTGCCTTGGCGGGTAAGGCCGATGTGACGGTGGTCGATCGCCACAATTACCAAACCTTCTTGCCACTTTTGTATCAGGTATCTACTGCTGGACTTGCCGCAGATCACGTGGCTCATCCAGTGCGTGGAATTCTAAATAAAGATGGCATTAAGTTTCGAATGGGTTCACCAATTTCAGTAGACCATAAGAACAAGTCAGTGAAATTGGATTCAAGTGAGAGTTTAGATTTTGATCACCTTGTTGTTGCACTTGGTTCTTCAACAAATGATTTTGGGATTCCCGGTGTTGCCGAATATGGGCTTGGAATGAAAAATGTTCATGAGGCAATCTCAATTCGCGCTGAAATCATGCGACGCTTTGAAGATTTGTGCCGCTTTGAAGATGACACGCGTTTGAGTATCTCGGTCGTCGGTGGCGGTCCGACTGGTGTTGAAATGGCTGGAGCTATTGCAGAACTTGTCCGCGGTCCACTACGTAATGATCACAAACACGCATCTGAGCATATGGATATCTATCTCATCGAGGCAGGGCCACGAATTTTGCCGATGTTTACAGAAAAGCTCTCGAGCCGTGCTCAGCGTGATCTTGAAAAAATGGGTGTGATTGTAAAACTCAATACAGCGGTACAAGAAGTTAAACCACGCAGCATCTTAGTTAAGGGTGCTGATCCAATTCCATCAGAGGTGACAGTTTGGGCTGCTGGAGTTAAGGGTGAACCAGCTGGTGCAATTCTTAATCTTCCACTTGATGGAACGCGCATTGATGTTGATCCAACACTTGCAGTTTCACATTATCCATATGTCTGGGCTATCGGTGATATCTCAGGCGCTAAAGGAAAAGATGGACGTTTCTTGCCACAGGTAGCGCCAGTTGCTCTGCAACAGGGAAAGTTTGTCGCTGCACAAATCATTCGCCTCACTGCTGGAAAAGCACTTCAGCCATTTAAATATCGCGATAAAGGTTCAATGGCAACGATCGGCCGACATAAGGCAGTTGTGCAGGTCGGAAAATTCACAATGGCAGGAATTCCAGCCTGGTATGCCTGGCTCTGGCTCCATCTCTTCTATCTCTTAGGTGGAAGTAATAAAATTGGCACTATGGCTGATTGGACATGGAACTACCTCACCTTTGATCGAGGCAATCGCCACATCATGGATAGCATGTAGGAATGTCTGAGTACATCGAATTACGTGGTCATCGCATTCGTTCATACGAGTGGCCACACGATGGTGAAGCGGTGCTATTGCTCCATGGTGGCCTTAGTCAGACTTCCCACTGGGATCAAGAGATCCTTCCAGCGATTGAAGATAACTTTCATATCTTTGGCTATGACCGTACAGGGCATGGATTTACTGGCGATCAATCCGGAAGCTTTCACTTTGAATTTCAGAAAAATGAAGCGATCGCTTATCTAGAAGATGTTGTGAAGAAACCAGCGCACATCATCGGCTATAGCGATGGTGCAAATATTGCTCTGATGGTTGCTATCGAACGCCCTGATTTAGTTACTTCAATAGTATCTATCGCGGGAAATTTTCATCATAGCGGAATACACCCGCTTCCTGAGCCGGATGGCTTTATTGCTCAAGAAGATCGTGATGAGTACGCGGTGACTTCTCCAGATGCGCCACACACACTTGATGAGAAAATTGCAAAAATGGTTGCGATCTGGAAGGTAGAGCCAGATATTTCACCAGAGTTGTTAGAAAAAATTGAATGTCCCGTGCTGGTTATGGCTGGGGACGATGATGTAGTACGACATGAACACACAATTGAGCTCTTTGAACGACTTGCGCTGGGTCAACTCGCGATTGTTCCAGGTACATCACATGGCTTAGTTAAAGAAAAACCTGCGATAGTTCAAGCTCTGATTAATGACTTCTTAACGGATTTGAGTTATCCAGTGACTCGCATGCCTTACAAGCGGACAAATCCAGTAACTTAGAAGCTCTTAAAGTCGATCTTTCCAGTTTTTACATCGTAAATCGCACCAATGACAGATACACCTTTCCTTATCAGAGGGTATGCACGAATGCGAGTGATATCAGTTTCTAGGGCTGCTTCTTGATCTTTAGTGACGCGAAATTCAAGACTCCGCGTATCAACTCCATATTGCTTTTCAATTTCATCATGCAGAGTTGACTCATCACTCTGTGCCATACGGCAGTCGGTATGTGGCATCACAAGAATGCGATCAACGTTGAGCAGATATGTCGCAAGAACAAGGGTACGAAGAACGTCTTCAGTTACGCGCGCGCCCGCATTGCGCAGAATTTTTGCATCTCCTGATCTCATTCCAACAACAGAAAGTGGATTGATCCGTGAATCCATACAGGTGATAATCGCTAGCCCTTTGGCGGCAGATCCGCTCAACTCGCTATATTTAAATCCTTGCACATAGTGTTCATTTGCGTTGATCAGATCGGCAAACTTGTCTCGATCGGCAGAGTTATTGCTCATACGACCTACCTTCTCGCTGATACGTGGAGCCCCCCGTCAGGATTGAACTGACGACCTTCCGCTTACAAGGCGGATGCTCTACCACTGAGCTAGGGAGGCCTGTCACATTAACTGCGACGAGGCGTAATTATGACAGGGGTTGGGCTAATCTAAAAATCGCAGCAGGTGGACTAGGTTACGTGCATGCGACTAGGCGTACTTGATATGGGATCAAACACGATCCATCTCCAAGTTGTCGATGCTCACCCTGGCGCTCGTCCAACCCCGGCCTCTAGCCAGAAATTCGAACTTCGCCTGACGGAATATCTCGATCGAAATAATCACATTACCGATGAAGGCTTTAATCTTCTCAGCCATGCAACTGCTGAAGTCTTAAAGCATGCTGAAGAGTTTAAGTGCGAAGAGATTCTTGCCTTTGCAACATCTGCAATTCGAGAAGCTGATAACGGTGAGAAGATCATTGAAGAACTTCAGAAGGTTCATAACATTGAATTACAAATTCTCTCTGGGGATGAGGAAGCACAACTCACATTTTTAGCAGCGCGCAGATGGCTTGGATGGTCTGCGGGGCGCTTGCTTGTTCTCGATATAGGTGGCGGCTCACTTGAGATGGCTATTGGAAATGATGAATCTGCAAGTGCAACACTTTCACTTCCGATCGGTGCAGCGCGAATGACTCGTGAATTTCTCAACGGTGATCCCTACACCTCAAAGAGTATGAAGGCATTGGCCCAGCATTCCAAAGATCTCATCTCGTCCTCAGTCACTGGCGAACTTGCAGAGCATGGCGCTGATCGCATCGTGGCAACAAGCAAAACATTTCGTACATTAGCCAGACTTACAGACCATTGGTATAAAGATGGTGGCAAATACCTTGAGCGCCAGGCTTTGGTCGCGGCTATTGAAAAATTAAAAGATCTGACTAACAGTCAGCGTTCATCCTTACCTGGTGTTTCTCCAAGTAGAGCAAAGCAATTAGTCGCTGGAGCAATTGTTGCTGAATCGGTTATGAAACATCTAGATGTTGAAAAGGTGGAGATTTGCCCTTGGGCGCTACGTGAGGGAATTGTTCTCAAGTGGCTTGATTGGATGGAGAAGTAAGGCTTACTTGCTCTTCTCAACTTTTGGAGCAGGCGTCCAATCAACTGCGATCACTTCACCAGCGCGATGATGCAAGACGAATGAATCACCTGGCTTGAGTTCGGCAGATAACCGTTTGAAATTCTTCTTACCAATCAACTTCTTCACTAGTTTTGGAAGTACAGGATTGTGGCTACACATCACCGATGACTTATCTGAGAGCATCACGCTCAGTGCGTAATCCAACGCCTTTTCACTATCTTTTTCGAAACCAAATTCACTGATCTCTGAAGAGTAGATCGGTGTAATTCCATACTCTGCCGCCATTGCTTCGATTGTCTGAACACAGCGGATTGCATCAGAGCTGTAAATCTTCTCGATTGCATATGGAGCATAGATTGCTGGAATCTTTGCCGCCTGAATCTGTCCGACATGCTCTAGGGGGCGATCACCGTCATCGCCATCCCACAAATCGCGCTTCAGCGCTTTTGCATGGCGAAGCAGAATAAGCGGGGTCGAACCAAATCCAAATTCGCCAGCCATGCGAACGATCTCGCGATCATCGCTATTGCTTAATTTTTCAATAGCAGTAGAGATTGAAACCCATTCAATCGCATCGACCTCTTCTGGGTTTGGTGTTGCTGCATTGAACTCATGCGCCTCTGCCAACCAATAACGTACTTCTTTTGTCGCACCATTAACTTCGTAATCAACTGTTCCAATTTCTGGACCGAAGATTGCCTTCACACCCGTCTCTTCTAGAACTTCGCGAAACGCTGCCTGAATATGGCTCTCGCCGGCATCAACGCCGCCTTTAGGAAGTGACCAATCGTCATAGCGTGGGCGATGAATGATTGCTATCTGTACATCGCCGCCTTCAATTGATTGCCACAATACTGCTCCAGCGCCTTCAATACGATCAACTGTTGCCATTATTAACCCTTCGGGTTCTCTTTGAGGTGATGCGAATGTGCATCCAAAAGTAGAGCACCTGCTTCAGAGACGCTGCGACGCTTCCATATCTGACCATTGAGATGCCAGCTCTGTGTCTCATCTGAAAGACCTATGTCTAGAATCTCTTTCAACTGTTGAACATGTGGTTGATTGTAAATTCTTACAAGACATTCGACTCTGCGATCAAGATTGCGATGCATTAAATCTGCAGAACCAATCCAGTATTCCTCTTCTCCGTCATTGAGAAAATAGAAGATTCGTGAATGCTCAAGGAATCGACCAAGTACTGAGCGAGCAGTGATATTTTCAGAGAGCTCTGGAACCCCCGCTTGAACAGAGCAAATTCCTCGCACCAAAAGATCGACCTTTACCCCTGCAGCAGATGCTTCATAGAATTTCTCAACGAATTCTTCATCCAAAATTGAATTGAGTTTGAGCCGAATGTGCGCTGCCTTACCAGCGCGCGCATGGGTTATCTCGCGATCGATTTTTTCAATGAGGCTAGCGCGTAATGACTTTGGCGCAACGAGTAAACGAGAATAGGTTGATTGTGGGGCAAAGCCAGAAAGTTGATTAAAGAGTTTGGTGAGATCTTCAGTCAGCTCTTCATCAGCGCTGAGCAAACCTAAATCTTCATACATACGTGCCGTCTTTGGATTGTAATTTCCCGTTCCAACGTGGGCATATCTATGGATACCGCTATGTTCATCACGAATAACGAGTGAGAGTTTGGCATGTGTCTTAAGACCCATCAATCCATAGACAACGTGCACACCCGCTGCTTCAAGTTTTCGAGCCCAGCGCACATTTGCTTGTTCATCAAAGCGTGCACGAATTTCAATAACAGCAAGGACTTGTTTGCCAGATTCAGCAGCTTCAATCAAAGCCGCAACGATCGGTGAGTCACCAGATGTTCTGTAAAGCGTCTGCTTGATGGCTAATACTTTTGGATCAGCGGCGGCATGATTAAGAAAATCAACAACTGAATGCGTAAATGAGTCATACGGGTGGTGCAGCAGTATTTCGCCTTTTCGCAGGGCGGAGAAGTACACATCGTGGTCTTCTTCATCTATTCCTACGAGTGGACCTGGAGTTTTCGAAGAGAAGGTTGGGAAGTGAAGATCAGCAATCTTTAAATCGGCGATCTTGGTGAGATCTTGCAAATTAACTGGGTGCCCTGAACGAATCACATTGAGGGGATCAATCTCAAGTTCTTCCATCAGCATCGCGAGAAGTTCTTGATTCACACCAGCTTCAACCTCAAGGCGCACAGGCGGACCAAAACGGCGCAAGAGAAGTTCTTGTTCAAGACTTGATAGCAAGTCTTCAGAGTCGTCCTCGTCAATTTCTAGATCCTGATTTCTTGTCACTCTAAAGACAATGTGGCCACCGATTTCCATACCTGGAAAGAGTTGATCAAGATTTTGAGCGATGAGATCCTCAAGAGGAATAAAGCGTGTGGATTTTTCAGTGGTAGAGATAAGGCGACTAAGAATCGGTGGCACTTTAACGCGGGCAAAGAATTTCTCGCGGGTATCCGGATTAATCACTCGCACACCGAGGTTGAGCGATAGCCCTGAGATATATGGGAAAGGATGTGATGGATCAACGGCCAGCGGCGTAAGAACCGGAAATATTCTTGTCCTAAAGAGCTCTTGCAGATGTTCTTTCTCGGCCACCGTTAGATTGCCCCATGTGATGAGTTCGATTCCCTCGGCGGTGAGTGCTGGGCGAATATCGTTTTCAAAGATGCGGTACTGGTGTGCGGTCAGATCTTTAACGATGCGTGATATCTCAGCCAGAAGTTCTTGCGGGGCATATCCTGCAGAATTTTTAGAGGTGATGTTATTTTCAATTTTACGTAACACTGATGCGACGCGGACCATATAGAACTCGTCGAGATTTGATGAAAAAATAGTGAGAAAACGTACTCGCTCAAGAAGAGGAATATTCTTATCTTCAGCTAACTCAAGAACTCGCTGATTAAAGGCTAACCAACTGATCTCACGATCTGTCAGATTCTCCATGCGTGGCACCCTACTAGTGTTCATGGGTTGAGTGAACAGAAGGTTACGAGTGAAGGTGCGAAGAGAGAACTTCATTTATCTTGGCCAGGATATAAGTTTAGGATACTTAGGCATACGTCCATCACCTGATGAGCGCCCACGAAGTCGGCGAATAATCCAGGGAAGTGCAAATACAAAGAACCAGAGAACGCCAACTGCGCGTTCTTTTATCCACGGCGTTGGCTTGGCTGGTGGCAACGGTGTGCGCCATTCTGGGTCAAAGTCATAGCCCAATTTTTCTAATACAGCCTCGGCACATCGGTAATGTCCCGTTGAATTCAAATGAAGGCGATCAAATGCTAAGAAGCGACGGTCACTCAAGAATCTCTCTTCATTTGCATCTACAACAATTGCACCAACCTCTGCTGCAATTTCACGGATAGATCGATTAAATGCACCAAAACGTTCTTGCCAGACTTTTGAACCACGACCTTTATTTCCAGTATCTTCCAAGACTGTAAAGAGCATCACTGTGGCTCCCGTAGCAGCTAATGCACGCACTGCCGATTGATACTTTTCTTTTGCCACTGTTGCATCAAAGCCGGGACGCAACGCATCATTTGCCCCTGCATGAAATGAGACCAAGGTGTCTGGACCCGTGATGTATGTGATCGCAACTGGCAGTTGATCATCAATAACCTGCTGCAACAACTTTCCGCGCACCGCTAGATTTGAATATGTAAAAGTCGGTGATTTCTTCGCTAAACCATCTGCAACACGATCGGCCCAGCCACGATATTGGCCATTTACTTGTTCATCACTCATGCCCTCGCTATACGAGTCACCACATACGACAAACCGGTTATAAATCATTGCACTTCTCTCTTTACTTCGTACGGCGCTGCTCATCCACCCAGAACATAGCAATTGCTGTTGCAACGCTTGCGTTGAGTGATTCAGTAGTGGCCATAATTGGAATCGAGACAACTAGGTCACACTTTTCACGAACAAGGCGTGAAAGGCCCTTTCCTTCGCTGCCGACGACAATCATCAGATTCTCACGGGCAACCTTCATCTCACTTAAGGTCACATCAGATTCGCCATCCAGACCAACAACAAAGCAGCCTAATTTCTGGGCATCTTCGATAGTACGTGCGAGATTTGTTACCTGGGCAACTCGCAAACGAGCCGCCGCCCCCGCCGATGTCTTCCAGGCGGCTGCAGTCATTGCAGCAGCGCGACGTTCGGTCATCACAACACCGGCTGCGCCAAATGCTGACGCGCTTCGCACGATTGCACCAAGGTTACGAGGATCAGTCACACCATCGAGTGCGATGATCATCATTGGATGGCTTGCTTGCTCTGTAATCTCTTGGAAACTTGAGTATTGATAAGGCTTAATTGCAAGAATAATTCCTTGGCTATTGGCATTGATGTTTTCAATTTCAGCACGATGTACTTCACGAATATTGAGGCCATGATGAAGTGCAAGCTTGAGTGACTCTGCGACGCGATCATCTACATCGATACTGCGAGCGACAATAAGTTCAGTTGCTGGAACATTCTCACGGAGCGCTTCTAGAACTGCGTTACGACCAGAGACGATTTCACCCTTAGGTTTTTCGCTACGGCCACGAGGTGAAGTTCCGGCGCGAGGCGATGAGGTACCTGTGCGCTTTGTTGTTCCTTTTTCGGCAGCCTTCTTTCGTTTAGCCGCCGCGTGATATGGACGATCTTCAGCCTTAGGTGTTGGACCTTTACCTTCAAGGCGACGCTTGTTATTTCCACCAGAACCAGTCGTTGGCCCCTTCTTTGATCCGCGTACCGCACCACGTGGTTTTGAATTACCGGCCATTTATTTACTCTCACTTCGTGTGATCGACCATCGTGGCCCTTGTGCGCTATCTTCAATAGTAATTCCAAGTGCAACTAATCCATCGCGAATCGCATCCGCTGCAGCAAAATCCTTACGTACTCGAGCCGCTTCACGCTGTTCTAGCGCTAATTTTATTGTTCCATCGAGTGCTGAATTCAAATCCTGCGAAGCACTGGCCGAAGCAAAGGCTGGATCAAAAGGATCACAGCCCAATACATCTAGCGCTCCACGAATCTCAGTTGCCGATGCTGTGATACCAACCTTATCTCCTTGCGTGATTGCAATATTTCCAAGTCGCAGCGCTTCAGATATTCCAGCCAGAGCCTCTGGCACTGCTAAATCATTATTCATCGCTGCAGCAAATCCTTTGCTCACAACTGGTTCTGGAAGATGGCCGAGAATTTCTACTGAGCGCTGCAAAAATGTTTCAATTCGACCAAAGGCAACCGCTGATTCGGCAAGTGCTTCATGTGAAAATTCCAGCATAGATCGATAATGCGCACTACCTAAATACCAGCGCAATTCAATTCCACGAACAGTCTTTAGTAACTCGTGTACCTGAAGTGAATTACCTAAAGACTTGCTCATCTTTTCACCAGAGGCTGTTACCCATGCATTATGTAACCAGCGCTTTGCAAAGCCGTAACCGGCCGCCTCTGATTGCGCAATTTCGTTTTCGTGATGAGGAAAAATCAAATCAAGTCCACCACCGTGAATATCAAAACGCTCACCAAGGTAGGCGTGTGCCATCGCTGAGCATTCCAAATGCCAACCAGGTCGTCCCGCACCCCATGGTGTTGGCCATGAAGGATCTCCTGGCTTTGCCGCTTTCCAGAGTGCGAAATCTCGCGGATCTTTCTTAAATGTTTCATCGGCATCTGCTGCGCTTAAAAGATCATCAACGCTTTGACGAGAAAGTGTGAGGTATGACGATAACTTTCGAACCTCTAAATACACATCACCGTTTCCTGGCGCATATGCCGCACCGCGTTCAATCAAGATCTGCATCAACTCAACCATCTGAGTGATGTGGCCAGTGGCACGTGGCTCATATGTAGGAGGTAGAACATTGAGGGCAGCGTAGGCATCGCTAAATGCTCGCTCGTATTTCATAGCAACAGCCCACCATGGCGCTTTTTCATGAACAGCCTTATGCAAAATCTTGTCGTCAATATCTGTCACGTTGCGAATAAAGGTGACGTTATAGCCGCTCTTTGTCAGCCAGCGCCGCAAAATATCAAAGTTCACGCCAGAGCGAACATGGCCGATATGTGGAGGTGCCTGAACGGTTGCGCCGCAGAGATAAATACCGACCTGGCCTTCTTTTATCGGCGTGAAGGCAGAAGTGGTTCGCGTGAGGGTGTCATATAAATGTAGCGAACTCATGTGCCAAGTCTACCTTGAGGTTTAATTCTTAAAAATCAATGCAGATGCAATCGCTGCAATCCCTTTTCCTTCACCTGTGAGGCCAAGTCCATCGGTAGTTGTTGCAAGTAGCGCCACATCTGCGCCATTGAGTGCGTGAGAGAGAGCAGCAATCGCCTCGACTCGACGCGCACCAATCTTTGGACGATTTCCAATGACCTGTACAGATACATGTGAAATTGAATATCCCGCTGCGCTCACAAGTCTTGTGGTCTCTTGTAATAGCTGAGCACCACTTGCGCCAGCATATTCAGGACGTGATGTACCGAAATTACTTCCGAGATCGCCGAGATTTGATGCCGCGAATAAAGCATCACAGATTGCATGTGCTGCAACGTCACCATCTGAATGTCCATCAACTCCAATTTCGCCCGGCCAGTAAAGACCTGCAAGATAAAGTTCACGACCTTCTGCAAAAGCATGTGCATCAACACCTACACCCGTCGAGAATTCATTTGTTTCACCGAGATATTGCAGCGCTGTCGCTAGGTCAGAAGGTGTTGTAATTTTAATTGCGCATTCTTCACCTTCAATGACGCGCACTCGTGCCCCGAGTTTTTCAACGAGAGTGGCATCATCTGTTGCATCGTCACCTCTTGCATGTGCCCGATTTAAAAGATCGTAGGAAAACCCTTGTGGGGTCTGCACGCGTCGCAATGGTGCACGATCTGGAGTTGTAAGAACATATCCATCACTATCGACTACTTTGACAGTATCAATCTGTGGCAGGCCTGGGATCACTGCAACGTCACCACTGCGTAAGGAGGCGATTACGCGACGAGCAAGATCACTGCTTGCGAGCGCTCTCGCCGCGTCATGCACCAGAACAAATTCACATGTGGCAGGGAGCACGGCTAAACCAATTCGAACACTTTCACTTCGTGTGTGGCCGCCCGTAACAACGGTTGCACGGTCTCCTGCTAACTCGCGAAACTTCTCTTCATATCCAGCCGGTGCGGTAATGACAATCTCATCAACAACAGCCGAGAGTGATGCGAGGGCATGTTCGATCAGTGTGCGATCTCCGCAATGAATAAGGGCTTTAGGAATCGCTGCGCCGAAGCGTTCGCCGCTACCTGCAGCGGCGATGATTGCAGCGATCATGGTGTGACTTTCCGTTAGGAAGCAAGAACCTCATCAAGAATTGTTGCTGCCTTGATCTCATCTGTGTGCTCCGCAAGTGCGAGCTCTGAGACCAAAATCTGCTTTGCCTTTGTCAGCATTCGCTTTTCGCCAGCAGAAAGACCTCGGTCGAGATCGCGACGGTAGAGATCGCGGACAACTTCAGCGACCTTAATAACATCACCAGATGCGAGCTTTTCAAGATTAGCCTTATAGCGACGTGACCAGTTTGTTGGCTCTTCTGTATATGGCTGGCGGAGAACGCTAAATACGCGATCAAGGCCGGCGCTATCGACAACATCGCGAACGCCAACGAGATCTACATTATCTGCAGGAACGCGAACGGTGAGGTCTCCTTGTGCAACCTTCAACACTAGGTAGGTCTTCTCTTCGCCCTTAATTACTCGAGTTTCAATTGCCTCGATAAGAGCTGCTCCGTGATGGGGATAAACAACGGTTTCGCCGACCTTAAATGTCATGTGTTGCCCTTCGCTAGACGACCAATTCTACCAGCCCTGACTGACAGATAAAACCTGAATACTTTGATAGAAAATATGACTACTTTCACGCGTAAATACCACTTGACAATTTGGCTGGTGTCATTTTTGCCGTGCAGACATGAGAGAATACGGACATGCGCCGCACTTCAATTCTTATTGCATCTACCTTTGTTCTTGCATTCGCTCTTTCAGGTTGTGCAGCTGGGCTTAATGCAGAGACCCGTAACATCACTCGTGTTACTGATGGAAATGAAATTACTATTGATGAAAACGGCAGCGAGATTCGCGTAGTTAATCTCAAGCTCGTTGATACAGGCGATGGTGCTGCAGTAGTTGTTGGAACCATTATTAATCAAGGTCCTAATCCAGATCAGTTATTAGGTTTTTCAGTCAACGGTATTCAGGCAACGCTGACCGGTGAGACAAACCTTCTAACAAATAAGCCAGTTTTCTTTGAGGGCGAACAAGCCAACGCAAAGGCAGTTTTCTTTGGTGCTAATCCAACAGCTGGAACCAATGTGAAGATATCTATTGGGTTTGCAAAGGCTGGCTTTGTTTCAGCCGAGGTAATCATTCGCGACAAGCGAGATGACTTTAAGAATGTTGTTTCTGGAAGCGCTCCCGTAACAGCTGATACAGCCACAGCTACCGAATAGCTACTTATTCTCCATCTTGTAACCAAGACCGCGAACTGTCTGAATATAGATTGGGTTTGCAGGATCAACTTCGATCTTTGCCCGTAAACGCTTGATGTGCACATCAAGAGTTTTGGTATCGCCCACATAATCGCTGCCCCAGACACGATCAATTATCTGAGTACGCGTAAGCACTCGATCGCAATTACGCATGAGAAATTCGAGAAGTTCAAACTCTTTAAGTGGGAATTGAACTGGGCTGCCATTAATTGCAATGACGTGGCGCTCTGTATCAAGACGAACTGGACCCACGGTGATGGTGCCAGACGCTGGGTCCGCATCACCCAGATCAGAATTTCTCCGCAGAACTGCGCGTATGCGGGCGACTAATTCGCGTGAAGAGTATGGCTTGGTCACATAATCATCTGCACCAAGTTCAAGGCCTACGACTTTATCAACTTCAGAATCTTTAGCCGTGAGCATAATAATCGGGACATCAGAGCGTTGACGCAATTGCTTGCAGACTTCGGTGCCAGAAAGTCCTGGCAACATGAGATCGAGAAGCACGAGGTCAGCGCCCACGCGATCAAACTCTTCGATCGCC
Organism: uncultured Candidatus Planktophila sp.; assembly: GCA_964576165.1. Taxonomy (GTDB): domain Bacteria; phylum Actinomycetota; class Actinomycetes; order Nanopelagicales; family Nanopelagicaceae; genus Planktophila. The sequence goes on from CAZNUC010000016.1 coordinate 15,856, forward strand.
TTAGGACCGCTATCGGCCACAGTGACATCAAAGCCTTCGCGACCTAGCAAATATGCCAAAGCTTCGGAAAATGATTCTTCATCTTCCACAACGAGAATTTTTGTCATCGCTATCTCCCACTTTCATTACTGAGTGATGAAAGATCTTTAGCCCGCGGCAAACGCAAGGTAAAGGTACTTCCTTGTCCTTCTAAACTCCAGACACTGATATCTCCACCGTGATTGCTGGCAACATGTTTTACGATCGAAAGACCAAGTCCGGTGCCACCTGTTTCGCGAGAACGGGCTGGATCAACTCGATAGAAGCGCTCGAAGATGCGCTCAAGATCTTTATCGGGAATTCCCACACCTTGATCTGTCACTGTGAATTCAACTAGGTCGTCGGTGCAGGTAACTGCAACACCAACGCGAGTTGATTCTGGGCTGTAATTAATTGCATTTTGAATCAGATTGCTGATCGCCATATGTAACTGGCTTTGATCACCAAGTACAAAGCATGAAGTTGCATCTGCAATTACGATTTCTATCTTTCGCTTATCGGCAGATAGTCGGCATTCATCAATTGCAGCACGTGCGATTACTGATACATCAAGTACTTCAGCGCTTTTGAGTGGATCATCGTCTTGAAGACGTGAAAGATTGATAACTTCCTGTACTAGCTCTGAAAGTCGCACCGCCTCAATCTGCATACGGGACGCGAATTTCTTAATCGCCGTAGGGTCATCAGCCGCCTCTTGCACCGCCTCTGCCAAGATTGATAGCGCACCAATCGGGGTTTTTAGTTCGTGCGAAATATTGGCGACAAAGTCACGACGCATTGAATTCAAGCGTGCGAATTCCGAATCATCAAAGATGAGAATGGCGATCAATCCATCGCTACCCATCGGCGTAACGCGCACGAGAAGATCATGTGTTCCGCTACCCAAGGGTCCGCGTGGAAGTTCAAGTGTCTCTTCTTCATACTTTCCAGATCTGCGAACTGCGCGCACTAAATTTAAAATAGGTTGAGAACCAATTCGCATGTCACGCAAAATACCAAGCGAAAGAATTCCTTGTGAATTTTCAAGAACTGCATCAGATCTAGAGAGAATGATGTATTCGGCATCAATTACTTTGAGTAGATCAGTCACACCCGGTGAAATTTCTGCCTGCACAGGGCTCTTCTCGACCTTGCGTCGCGGGGTGAACATGTGCCTATAGTAGAAGGCTGCGGGGGTTGGTATATAGGCAAGGAGCCAATAGCGCCGAATTAACGAGAATTCTTAGCCCATTGTTCAGGTGCTATTCATAAATGTCCGACATATTTATCGATACCCCAAGTAAACTCACCACATGCGCGATGCCTTCCATGAAGAATTAGATGCCATTCAAGCCACTCTAGTAACCCTCGGGGGAATGGTCTCTGTTGCAATGGTTCGCTCCACTGAGGCTCTCCTTAGCGCAGATATCAAATTAGCCGAGAGCGTCATCTCTGATGATGAAAAAATCGATGAAATTCAACACGAGCTTGAGGCTCGCACAATTAATTTGATGGCGCGCCAACAACCAGTAGCGCAAGACCTTCGCATCTTGGTGACTTCCCTTCGTATGAGCGCTGACCTCGAGCGAATGGGCGATCTTTGCCACCACATCGCAAAGCTTGCTCGTATGCGTTATCCAAATGTAAGCGTGCCGGCTGAGTTAATATCTACAATTGAATCGATGGGTAAGACTGCGGTAAAGATTATTGAAAAATCTACATATGTTGTTAAGACACAAGATCTTCAGGCAGCAATTGAACTTGAGACAGATGATGACGAGATGGATAAATTACATCGCGCACTCTTTGTCACACTTCTTGATGATGCTTGGTCGCATGGCATTGAAACAGCCATTGATATGACTTTGCTTGGTCGCTACTACGAGCGCTGCGCCGACCATGCCGTCTCGATCGCTCGACGCGTGTACTTCCTGGTTAAGGGCGAGTACGCATCTGAGAGCCAACCAGCTCTCTAATTTACTTCTTTCCTTGATTAGCAACAGCTGCGATCGCTTCACGCGCTGCATCAGGATCTAAATATTCTCCGCCTTTAATCTTTGGTGTGAGATCAGCGTTGAGTACATAATGAAGTGGAATCCCAGTTGGAATATTTAACCCAGCGATATCTTCATCGCTAATTCCATCAAGATGTTTTACAAGAGCCCGCAAAGAGTTTCCGTGGGCTGTCACTAACACTGTGTGACCGCTCTTTAAATCAGGAACAATTGCATCGTGCCAGTACGGCATCATTCGTGTGACTACATCTTTCAAACACTCTGTGCGTGGCAAGTCAGCGCCGAGATCGCTATATCGCGAGTCAGAATCTTGCGAGAATTCACTGCCATCAACGATCGGTGGAGGTGGCACATCAAATGAGCGGCGCCAGAGAGCAAATTGTTCCTCGCCATATTGGGCCAAGGTCTGCGCCTTATCTTTTCCTTGTAGCGCACCGTAATGGCGTTCATTAAGTCGCCAAGATCTGGCCACAGGAATCCAGTGGCGGTCGCATGAATCAAGGGCCAATTGCGATGTTGTAATCGCACGACGCAATAAAGATGTATGAACTACATCAGGCAGAAGATTGCGCTCTTTCAGGAGCACACCCCCGCGTCGCGCCTCATCTTCTCCCTTTGGCGAAAGGCGAACGTCAACCCAACCGGTAAAGAGATTCTTAGCATTCCATTCGGATTCACCGTGGCGCAAAAGGATGAGATTCATGTAGTGATCTTAATGCATGCAAATACTGTTGAGTTAAATTAAATGTTGAAAAGCATCGAGATTTGCCAGCGACTCACCACGACTTACCCGCCACGCCCACTCTCGGCGAATCGCATCTGCAAATCCGAGTTCAAGAAGTGGATTGAAGGCATTATCGGCATATTGCAAGACTGAGCCCAACAATCTATCGAGCTCGATCTCATTAACCGCACCGAGTGGCAAACGCCCCACAAGATAGATATCTCCGAGTTCATTGGTAGCAAATGCGATTCCATACATCGATGCATTTTTTAGCATGCACCATGCATGTACATCGGCTGCATTCTCATCAGGCTTTCTAATGACAAATGCATTAACGCTTAAAGTGTGGTCACCGACAATAAGTGCGCAATGAGTAGCAAGTTTTGTTGTGCCGGGAAGTGAGATGAGAAAGGTATTTTCTGTGGGGTGATCGTATTCCAACCCTTGACCATCTAGAAAAGCTTGAATGAGTGAGACGATATGTGTAGACATCACTAACCAATAATTTTACGTTGTGAGGCTTTGGTGCCAATGATGCGATCATAAATATCTAGCGTTCCGCGCGCAGTTGCATCCCAACCAAAGTGCGAGGCATGTTCTACCGCCCCCATAGAGAGCAGAACGCGGCGCTGTGGCTCTTGAATTAAACGAGCGAGAATAGAAGACCATGCGCGTGGATCATGGCCGTCAACGAGTACGCCAGAGATTCCATCTGCAATCGCTGTACGAAGACCGCCTACTGCAGTTGCAACAACTGGGGTTCCGCAGGCTTGTGCTTCGAGTGCGACTAGTCCAAAACTTTCAGAATAACTTGGGACACAGACTAAATCCGCCGCGCGATACCACTGCGGCAATTCACCGCGTGGGACTGGATCTTCAAATCTAACGACATCGCTAATGCCAAGCCAACTCACTAAATCTTTTAGACGTTCAACTTCGCCAAGACCAGAACCGGATGCACCACCCATAATCAAGGTAATTAACTTAGGGCGAAGATGTGGTGAATGAGAAAGCATTTCAGCGACTGCGCGAATAAGAACTTCAGGTCCTTTATGTGGCTGGATTCGACCGACGAATGCAAGCATATGTGCATCAAGTGGCAGACCAACAGCTTCGCGCGCAGCCTTGCGACCGCTGCCTGCAGTAAATGTGTAGAGATCAACACCTGGGCTGACAACGCTGACCGAATCTGGACATGCTTGGTAGAGCGAAACAAGGCTGGCAGCTTCAGCATCAGTATTTGCAATCAGCGCATCAGCTGCTGCAACTACTTGTGTCTCTCCTTGTACCCGAATCATTGGTTCGGGTCTTTCGCCTTCAGCCAAGTTCATATTCTTAACGCGCGCCATTGTGTGCATGGTGTGCGCAAGTGGGATCCCGAACTTTTTAGCGGCGGGCATCGCAACTTTTCCTGAAAGCCAATAATGTGAATGCAGCACATCAAACTTTTCATTCTCTAGCACGCAAGAGAATGCATCAGATAGTCCTGGAATTAGCGCTGGTAACTCTTCTTTTGTTGCAGATGCGTTGCCAACATTCAAATGTCGCACACGAACACCTGGCGAAATCTCAACAATGTCAGGAAGCTCAGAATGTTGACGTCGCGTAAAGATATCTACTGAAACTCCCATCGCCGCCATACGTTCAGCACTTTCAACGACATAGATATTCATACCGCCAGCATCACCAATGCCTGGTTGATCAAGCGGTGAGGTATGCACCATCAGCGTGGCGATGCGGGGATTCATTGGTCAAGGGTAGAACTAATTAGAAGGTTGCGCGAATAGTGCCGATCACGCGTGCCCCACCCATCACCTTTTCAGGCTCAAATGGGCTGGGAACACCGAAAGATTCAAGGCATGCATGTGTCAATGTGCGAAAGGGTCGCAGGCTTCCATCGCTTACTTTAAATACAAAGGTACGTCCATCAGCCAATGAAGCAATCTCGACAGCCTCTGCGCCATCTTTCATAAATAACCCTGGGACGTTCTGCATCATCTCTGTTGTCAGACGCGCATTGCCAGCAACCATAAGTGGATGTGTACGACATGCATCGATCACACTTTGGTGAATCGGGTCAGTTGAGATTGTGATTGCGCGAATTGCCCGCGCAAGTCCTGCCACGGTTAAGAGAAATAGCGGTGCGCCACAACCATCAGTACTTGTGAGCGTAATTCTCTCGCCTGCTAGCGCTTCAAGCTCTGCCTTACACGCCACCTGCAAAGGGTGCTCTGGATCTAAGTAATTCTCGATCGGCCAATTATTTTTCACACAAGTAAGAAGCATCGCAGAATGCTTACCACTGCAATTCATTGTGATTCGTGTTGGCTCTTTATCTCCCCACGCTTTTCGTTCGTCTTCCCCTAGCGGGCGATCAAGTGAGCATTGCAGCGCATCTTCAGTAAGACCGGCTAGCGCCAATATTTCGCGAGCTCCATCAAGGTGCATTGCAGCACCTGAGTGACTTGATGCAGCTAAGGCTAATAACCGAGGTTCAAGATCGAGACCGTTGCGCACCATGGCAGATGCTTGAATCGATTTAATTGTTGAACGCGGATAGATCAGCGCATCCACATCACCAAGTTGGCGATGAATACTTCCATCCGAATTTAACGCTAAGAGATAACCACGGTGTGATGATTCAACAATGCCATCACGAACATACTCTGCTAATACCGCATCAGTGCTCATTCGCTCTGCCGTTCTAGCGATGACCAGATATGTGCTTGCAGTTCTTGTCCTTCTGCTGCCATGTCATAGGCAAAAAATAACTCACCTGAAACGAGACCGTAGAGTCGCACACCTGCTGTAACAATTTTTGCTGAAGGTGCTGAATATCCTTGATCCATCACAAGTTGAATCTTCGGACCATCAAATTGTCCGACCCATCCTTCTGTGATTCCGGTTGAATGCGAAATATTTACTTCTAAGACGTTATTTGGTTTTACACGCCAGAAACCGGTCTCTGATGCAGCTGGGCGGACGATGTCACCGTTCTCATCGATAATCCATGAACGCGAGAAGTACGTCATAAATGGGCGGCCATCATGGTTAAAGACAACTTCGTGTGCGTATTCAAAGGTATCGATCGTTGGATATTCACCGCGGCCTTTACCGCGCCATGTACCGATCATCCAGGCAAGTGGATTCAGGTCTGGGTGCAGACCTTCGGGGATAGTAAAGACCATTAAATTCTGCCTCTCTTATATGTTCGAGGATTCTGCGCCTGCGATGGGCGATACGAACGAAAACCTAGGAAGGCTAATCCGATCGAAGCCAACACTGCGACTACGCCAAGGGCTGCAACAGTGACCGTCTCCATAGGTAGAGAGTAACGAAATTAGACAGGAACTATTACTTGTTGCGCCGCACTTACGCCACCAACTATCAGCGTTGCTTCAACTGGGGTGGTTCGCTTGATGACGGCGAGGGCGATCGGCCCGAGTTCGTGATGGCGAGCAACGGTTCCAAGGAATCCAACAGTGACGCCATTGTTTTCAACTGGGGTACCAGGATTTGGCATCACAACAGCGCTTCCATCAAGGTGCAACATCACAAGACGACGCGGTGGATTGCCGAGATTAAATATCTTGGCCACAGTTTCTTGTCCGCGATAGCAACCTTTATTCATATGAACAGCCCCGCCTAATACTCCAAGTTCATTAGGAATTGATTTATGATCAGTATCAAACCCAATACGTGGACGCCCGGCAGCAACGCGCAACGCATCAAGTGCCCATGTGCCTACCTGCATTGCATGTGCATCAAAGGCGGTTCGCATCTCATCTAACTCTGTGCGTGGAACAAGTGCATACGGCCCACCGAGAGAAGTTTGCGCGCCCGGTGCGCGCAAGAGCGCAAACTCTTCGCTGGCATCCCGCACTTGAACTTGGCGTGTAAAAATCATCTTTGTTAAATACCCGAGTAAGCCTTCGCAATATTCTGGCGAAACAACTAGCCATGATGTTGAGCCATCATCGACAAGTAAGAATTGATATTCAACATGTCCGCGTGGATCTAAGACCATCACATCAACCCATTCGCCTGCAGGAAGTGCTGACAAATGTTGTGTTGTCACATCGTGTAACCAAGTCAGGCGATCAACACCTGCAACAGCAATGACTTTTAAATGAGAGAGATCTGCCCACGCTGTGCCTGCTTCAAGTGCGCGCTGTTCTTTATTTGGTTCACCAAAGTGCCAGATGGCACCTTTATCAGGGCCCTCTTCAACAAATACAGCGGTCATGTACTTAAGTGTAGAACTACTTCTCCACACATGCTGCGCAGGTGCCATAGATCGCAAAGTGCGTGACATCTGTCTTAAATCCATAATCAT
>CAZNUC010000017.1:0-18779 GCA_964576165.1 uncultured Candidatus Planktophila sp.
AGCCAAATGGTTCCAAATAAATTAATTGCTACAGTTTTCTCAAAAATCGCCCAATTGACATCTTCTAACTTTGTATTAGTTGGCCCGACGATGCCAGCGGTATTAACGAGTGCGTCAATCTGGCCGTGCTCTGCAATTACAGATGCAATCAGCGATTGAATGCTTGATTGATCGCTCATGTCAACGTTCTTAATCTGATGAGCGGCAAGTGATAATTCGCTCTGCAGCGAAGCCAGGCCCGCTTTATCCAGATCAGCGATAACGACTGTGGCACCACGCGATGCAATCAACTGCGCCGCTGCTCTACCAATCCCACTAGCGGCGCCAACTACTAGTACTACTTGGCCATCGAAATCTCTTAGATCAGTTGCCATTGTTAACTCCTGGGTCATTAAGTACTGGCTCGTTCACTCTGCTCTTAACCAAATAGTAAGGGTTTGGGGTCTTTCGCGGTTAAAAAAAGAGGTCTAATCTTGGCCCATGGGAAAAGTAGCAATCGTCACTGGAGGCGCTAAGGGGATCGGCCTTGGTAGCGCGCAACGTTTACTAGAAGATGGTGCAACTGTCGTAGTTTTCGATGTGGACGAGAAGGCAATTGCCAGTGCCGGTGAACTCTTCGCACAATATGGCGATCGTTTCTCCGGCGCAAAGGTTGATATCTCTTCTGAGGCGCAGGTAAAGCAGGCTGTGAACGCAGTTGGTGAGAAACATGGTCACATTAATTATTTAGTGAATAGCGCCGGAATTCAAACCTACGGAACGGCAGAAGACACTACTGAAGAATTATGGGATAGAACACTAGGTGTAAACGTAAAGGCCATGTACCTAACGAGCAAGTACGCGATCCCATTTATGCGTAAAGCTAAAGGTGGCTCAATCGTCAATATCTCATCCGTGCAAGCCCTCTCAAATCAAAAGAATGTACTTGCCTACGCGACTTCAAAGGGAGCTGTAAACGCTCTTACTCGCTCGATAGCAGTCGATTACGCCGCAGAGCAGATTCGCTGCAATGCCGTCCTTCCTGGTTGTGTTGATACGCCGATGATCCGCACAACTGCCGAATCATTTGCAGGCGAGAGAAGTGCTGATGAGTTCCTACACGAATGGGGCTTAACTCACCCGATTGGTCGAATGGCAACCATTCACGAAATTGGTCAACTAGTGGGCTTCTTGTGCTCTGATAAGTCCTCGTTTATCACTGGTGCTTCGTATGTCATCGATGGTGGATTGACGACGCAATTGCCAAACAAGCTTGCTTAATCTAGCGCTGGAGTAAATCCGACAACTCGAATAACCCCTTTACTATCTGCACGAACTAGGACTCCCTCACCAGAATTGACACCAACATCTGTTAGGGCAGCGATATTTACATAATGCCCGACCAGCACCAATAACCCACTCTTATTTCGATAACTGAGAATTTGCTGACGTACCTTCATAGTTGCTGGGTGACTTTCAATATTGGTTTCGCGAAATAGCGAATCTAAGTTCTTGTTTAATCGGACCTTGCCGATATCAAGTAACTGCGCGGTCTCTTTTGCGCGGCACCATCTACTTGATTCCACTCGCGCGATCTTGATCTCTCTGCGCTTGAGCCATTCACCAATTTCTTTCGCATCTTCGCGACCTTCATCTGAAAGATTTCGTTGAGTCGAACAATCGTCTAACTTAAAGTTGGCAGGATCACCAGATCCAGGTGCCAGGCTATGCCTGAGGAGAAGTACGTATCCTTTTGGATTTGTGCCCTGCAGCGAGTCCCAAATTCTCAGATCATTGGCATGCGATGGCTGTGTCACCAACGACAGGATTAAGGAAGTTATCACCACGGTAAGAGTGCGTGCAACTCTTCGGGCGTGAACTATCCTTTGGTCATACGATTTTCGCACATAGAAAATCTAGCAAGGCCGAGTCATCCTCGATAGTTGAACTTAGAAATGGAGCATACGATTCGGGGCGTAACCTTTTTGTTATCTTAATTTCCACTTTTACAGTCCACCAGGGACTATTTTTTGCCTATGAAAAAACTAGCTCCTCGCATCGTTTCTCTCTTCGCCATTGCGATCCTTCTTACGTCAGGTGTTCCCGCGGTCTCTTCTGCCGCCACACCGGCAGTTGTGAAGCTCACCGTTCACTACCAGCGCGCGGATACTGATTACACAAACTGGAACCTCTGGCTCTGGAAAAATCTGACCACAGGTGCGGATGTAGATGTCAACAAAGCTGGCGTGGCTTTTACTGAAAGCGATGACTTTGGAAAGATCGCACGTGTTGAAATAGATGGAATGGACAAGTTTGAAAGCGTAGGAATCATCGTTCGAAAAGGTGACTGGGTTGCCAAGGATGTGTCCGCTGATCGCTTCATCAATAAGTTTAAAGAAGATGGTTCGGCCGAAGTTTGGCTGCGCCAAGGTGATCCTGTTATTTACTATGAGAAACCTACGGGCGAGATTCAGATTCCAATAGCTAATAAGTTGGCCAAGCTCTATGACTCTGCTGAGTTTGTATCTAAATTTACTTACACCGGCGATGATCTTGGAAACACTTATTCAAAGGATCGAACAAAGTTTAGAGTCTGGGCACCTACAGCGACAAAAGTAGATCTAGTTACTTATGCCAAAGCCGATGATCCTGTAGCAAGTGCCACATTAATTCCAATGGTTTCTAGCGTCAACGGAACATGGACTGCAGAACTTTCTGGAGATAAGAATGGCCTAATTTATAACTATCGCGTGAGTGTTGATGGCATGACGAATGAAGCTGTCGATCCGTATGTCCGTGCAACAACAATCAATGGAGTTCGAGGTGTAGTTGTCGATCTGGACAAGACTGATCCCGCGCAGTGGAGTATGAAGAAGCCTTCATTTAGTGGTAAACCGACTGATGCCATTATCTATGAACTCCATGTCCGTGACCTTTCGATGGATGCATCAAGTGGAATCCCAGCGGTGCATAAGGGCAAGTACTCAGCCTTTACCGTTCTGAACACAACACATAACGGGATCAAAACTGGCATCTCTGCAATCAAAGATCTCGGAGTTACCCACGTGGAACTTCTACCTATCTTTGATTTTGCATCCGTAGATGAGGCTTCACCAACATTTAACTGGGGTTATGACCCAATGAATTACAACGTTCCTGAAGGCTCGTATAGCTCAGATCCTAGAAATCCAACTGCACGAATCACCGAGCTCAAAGCGGCGATCCAAGCCATGCACAACCTAGGACTTCGAGTAAAGATGGATGTTGTTTATAACCATGTTTACGCCACAAGTAATTTCAGCCAAGAGTTGATCGTTCCGGGTTACTGGTTTAGAACTGATGAATCTGGCAGCCTCACCAACGCAAGTGGCGTCGGTAATGATGTCGCTTCAGAACGTCCAATGGTTCGCAAATTCATTGTTGATTCCTTTAAGTACTGGGCGAGTGAATATAACTTCGATGGATTCCGAATCGATCTCATGGGCCTCATGGATATTCAAACGATCAACGAAGTTAGCGCTGAACTCAAGAAGATCGATCCAACAATTATCATTATTGGAGAAGGCTGGGATATGGGCACCCACCCTGCAGAAATTCGTGCCACCCAGAAGAACATCTCCAAGCTCAACAATGTTGCCGTCTTTAACGATCAGATTCGCGATGGCCTTAAAGGTTCAGTCTTTAATCCAGCCGATCCTGGCTGGGCAACAGGAAAGCTCACTTCTCGATCTGATGTTGTTGTAGGCATTGTTGGAAATACTCAATACAGTGATTCCTTCCTTGCCAAGTGGAGCGCCTTAGCGCCAGGGCAATCTGTAAACTATGTCGAATCGCATGACAATATGACACTTGCAGACAAGATCACATCGAGTGTGAAAGGTGTGACTCCTGCAGGAGTAATTCAGTTAAGCCACTTCGCATCATCTGTGGCGCTTTTGTCGCAGGGTGTGCCCTTTATACATGCAGGGCAAGAGTTCCTGCGTTCAAAGGGTGGCGATGAAAATAGTTATAAGTCCAGCGATGAAGTTAACTCACTTAAGTGGTCAACCAAGAGTAAGTTTGGAAGTACCACTAAATACTTCCAGGGACTAATTTCTCTACGTAAAGCTCATCCAGCCTTCCGTATGAGCACAACCGCTCAAATTAAGGCGAACCTAAAATTCATTCCAACAACAAATGAGATCATCGCCTACACGATCAATGGCGCTGCTGTAAAAGATTCCGCCAAAACTATACTGGTTATTCACAATCCGAATCCTGGATCAGCGACTTTGACTTTACCTACCAAGTCGAAGTGGTCAGTCCTCGTTAAGGGTGCTCTGGCTGGAACTAAAACCATTGAAACTTTGAATACTAAAACAATTACTATTCAAGGACAATCAACTATGGTGCTCAAGCAATAGAGGTCTACACGAATATGATTTAGTAGCTCTTCCTAAAGACTGCCAGGTATGCCGGATGAATTGGCCATACCTTTGTGAGAAGCGCTGGGAAGTGTGGCAGGTAAGAATCTCGTAGAGTTTCAAATCCATCTGCTTCAAATAATTTGCGCACTGTTTTACCTGAAGGTCGGTAGATGTGCGTTGGGTCTGAATCGTAGAGCTTGGAGTATTCCCAGCGAGTGAGCCAATTCGAAATAGTGGGCATATGCACGAGAACGATCGCTCCCGGCTTGGCTGAATCTCTGATTGATCGAATACCTGCTTCTGGATCTGAGAGATGTTCAATGATGTTGATTGCCAAAATTAGATCGAATTTTTCACTAAACGGACTGGGTTCGTGTAGATCCCCTTGCTTGAAAAATCTGTTTGGTTTTCTCTTAGCTGCAACATCAACGGCGTGGTGAGCGATATCAACGCCACAAAGGCTATGAGCGCCTTCAAAAGCATCTAGTAACCAACCGTAGCCACATCCAACGTCGAGGACATCTGAGTCAGAAAGTTTGCTTGTGCTGTACTTGCGGTAAGTATTTACCAGAAGCTTGTCGCGCCATTTATCAAAAATTGTTTGTTGAGGTTCTCCCTCTACCGAGGTCGCGCCATAGAGTTGGGAAAAATACTCGTGTCCTGCATCTTCACGATCTTTATCCATTGTCGGCATCCCCGATCTCTCTGCTAGCAGACGAAAAACTATCATTATCCGGTAGAAATGTGATTGAACGGCGCTGACCTCATGTTCAAGGTTGATGTCATACTTAGCGCATGTTTGAGGCGCTATTCCTTGGTTTGATCCAAGGACTGACTGAGTTTCTACCAATCTCATCGAGCGCACATCTTCGTATAACAGGTGAATTCCTCCCTAGCGCCAGTGATCCTGGTGCCACCTTCACTGCCATTACTCAAATTGGAACTGAGTTGGCAGTCCTCATTTATTTCCGTCGCGACATCATGCGGATTGCCTCGGCGTGGATTAGTCGCGTACTACTCCGCAGGGCCAGCGTTGAAGAATCAGCGCAGGATGTGCGTCTTGGTTGGCTCATTATTCTTGGCTCATTGCCAATTGTTATTCTCGGGTATCTGTTTCAAGAAAATATTCGAAACACATTTAGATCCCTGTGGCTTGTTGCGATCGTGATGATTGTCTTCGGCATTATTCTTGGTTTCGCGGATAGATTTGGAAAAAGTCAGCGTGATATCTCTACGCTATCCAGTGGCCATGGCTTGGCATATGGATGCGCACAAGCACTTGCACTCGTTCCTGGCGTATCTAGATCAGGTGCCACAATTGCAATGGGTCGGACCCTTGGTTATGCGCGCGAGAGTGCGCTGCGTTATTCATTCTTATTAGCAGTCCCTGCCGTTTTTGGTAGTGGATTTTATGAACTGCAGGGTGCAATCAGTGATGGAGATGGCAATGCGCCATACACATTGATTGAAACTTTTGGTGCGACCTTGGTTGCCTTCATCGTCGGGTACGCGGTGATTGCATGGTTAATGAAATTCATCGCCACACGAAGCTTTATGCCATTTATTATCTATCGAATTGCTCTTGGTACTCTTATCTTAATTCTTCTATCAACTGGAGTAATCAACGCATGAGGATTTCACAATGCTAGGCGGTATTGATAACGCCCTCTTCCTCTCTTCTTTTGGTGGATTTGCAGCCGTCGGAATATTGATCTTTTTTCTAAAGTGGGCATACTCTTCAAATAATAAGAAGATGATTGTTACTCCCATCAACGCAGGTAAGAAAGATGAGTACGGCCTGCTTAAGGCTTTACCCACTCCGGGCAATTACATTGAGGCTGAGATGGCATTACTGAAGTTAAAAGATTCAAATATCAAAGCAACGTTAACGCAGACCTTACAAGGTCCCTCACTCATGGTCTTTGAGAAAGATTTTTCGGTTGCGCTAGCGATCCTCAAGAGCTAATTCATCAAGCTCTTTGCCAGAGACTCGGTAAACAGTCCATTCATCCATAGCCTTGGCACCGAGTGAAGTGTAGAAATCAATCGCTGATGCATTCCAATCAAGCACCCACCATTGAAAACGACCATATCCGCGCTCTTTACATATTGCAGCAAGGTGTTTCAATAAATCCTTACCATATCCACGCTTACGATATTCAGGTCTAATAAAGAGATCTTCAAGATAGATGCCGTGTAGACCCTGCCAGGTGGAGTAGTTTAAGAACCAGATAGCAAACCCTGCGATTTTTCCTTCTTCTTCAACAATTTCGCAGAAAACTTTCGGGTTATCGCTAAAGAAAGATTGGTGGATCTGCTCAGTAGTCGCTTTAGCTTCATTGGGCGCTTTCTCATAGACGGCTAATTCGTGAATCATGGCAAGGATTTCAGCGGTATCTTCTATTCGAGCTGGGCGTATCACTGGGTACCTGATTTAAATTTGGGAAGGTTGATATTGAATTGAATTGAAAGTGCACGAACTAAGGCAACAACGATTCCAGCGGTGATGGTCGCGGCAGTTACGACAACATCTAGTTCAATGAGAAGAACGAAGGCTGCTGCACCACAGAGCGATGATGTTGCAATTGTTTCTCGATGGAGCAGAACTGGTTCAAGTTGGCAGAGTAGATCGCGTAGCAATCCCCCGGTGATCGCAGTGATCACACCGAGAATAATTGTTGCAAACCAAGGGCTGTTCAGGTTATGCGCTAGTTGAACTCCCGATGCGGTAGCAATGGCTAACCCGAGAGTGTCCATAATGAGTAAGGTCTTACCTATTCGAGTCACCCGTCGAACACTCAAAGTGATTCCAACGGCTGCAACCACACTCGTAATTACCCAGACATCTGTGATCAGGATTGGTTTAAGGCCGAGGAAAATATTGCGAAGTGTTCCACCAGAAACCGATGCCGCTATAGCAACGAGCGCTATTCCTCCGTAATCAAGACCTCTATCTGCTGCAACGCGAGCACCGACTAGCGCAAAGACAAAGACCGAGAGAAGGTCAAGAATGTGTAGGAGCGACATGTTGTCCACGGTAGTTCCTTAAAAAATTTAGGAAACTGCAATGATGTCGACTGCGAAGATAAGTGTTTCTTTCTCAAGTGGGTGTCCAGCCATTGGCCCGTACCCAAGTGCAGGAGGAATAACCAAGAGTCGACGTGTTCCAACCTTGGCATCGACTAAACCTTGCTGCCAACCTGTGATCACATTTGCAAGTGGGAAAGTTGCTGGATTCCCAGAACTCCAGGTAGATTCGAGGATTGCACCATCTGACCACTGCATCAGTGTGTAGTGAACTGTCAGCGTAGATGTTGCCAACACTGTTGCTCCGGTACCAGCGATTACATCCTGAGCAACGAGCTTTGTGGGTGCATCGCCACTTGGGGCGGTAATTGTTGGGGCTTCACCTGCATTAGCGGTGACCTGAACAAGAGTATTTGATGACATGTCATCTCCAATTTCTGAGCAGCCTGTGAGGGCGACAAGCGAGAGTGCTAGGACGAGAGCAACTTTTTTCATGGGTGAATCCTAACTGTTGATTGAGGCTATTTATTTTCGATTTCGTGGATCAAGGTGAACTCGCCCTGACCGAGTTGCCCCTGTGAGCGGTACATCTCGAGTTTTTCACGGGTATCAGCAATATCGAGATTACGCATAGTTAATTGTCCGATGCGATCTGTGGGTCCGAAAGCTGCATCTTCGGTGCGCTCCATTGATAATTTATCTGGGTGATAACTTAAGTGTGGACCCGATGTTGCAATGATGGAGTAATCATCCCCTCGACGTAGTCGCAGAGTTACTTCGCCAGTAACAGCAGATGCCACCCACCGCTGTAGTGATTCGCGCAGCATCAGTGATTGCGGATCAAGCCAACGTCCTTCATAGAGAAGTCGGCCGAGACGTCTTCCTTCAGCGTGATAATTCGCGATCGTATCTTCATTGTGAATTGCAGAGAGTAGGCGCTCGTAAGCAATAAAGAGCAGGGCCATACCTGGCGCTTCATAAATTCCACGGCTCTTTGCTTCGATAATTCTATTTTCAATTTGGTCTGTCATTCCAAGCCCGTGACGTCCGCCAATTGCGTTGGCCTCATTCATCATCGCTACGACGTCGTCAAAGCGCTTGCCGTTAAGTGCAACTGGACGACCTTGGCTAAATTCGATCTTCACATCTTCGCTAGCAATTGAAACAGATGCATCCCAGAAGCGAACTCCCATAATAGGATCAACGATTTCAATCGATGCGTCGAGACTTTCTAAATTCTTTGCTTCATGAGTTGCTCCGAGAATATTGGCATCTGTCGAATATGCCTTTTCGGTGCTGTCTCTGTAGGGAAGGTTATTTGCAGCAAGCCACTCGGACATCTCTTTGCGTCCGCCCAGTTCACGGACGAAATCCGCATCAAGCCATGGCTTATAGATTTTGAGATTTGGATTTGCGAGAAGCCCGTAACGATAGAAACGTTCGATGTCGTTTCCTTTATAGGTCGAACCATCGCCCCAAATATCTACCTTGTCGCTGAGCATTGCTCTTACAAGAAGTGTCCCGGTAACTGCGCGACCAAGTGGAGTTGTATTGAAGTATTGCCTTCCGCCCGAACGAATATGAAAAGCTCCGCATGCGAGTGCGGCTAAACCTTCTTCAACTAGTGGGGTCTTGCAATCAACCAAACGAGAAATTTCTGCGCCATACTCTTTTGCGCGTACCGGTACTGAATCGATATCAGACTCGTCGTACTGGCCAAGATCTGCCGTGTAGGTGCATGGGATCGCACCTTTTGCGCGCATCCATGCAACTGCAACAGAGGTATCTAGCCCTCCTGAGAAGGCAATACCAACTTTTTCACCGACCGGCAGTGATGCGAGCACCTTTGACATGGCCTAAGTCTACGGGTTGATAAGACGTGCGAGTGCAGGCTTTACCTTCCAGATTGAGGTCATCTCTTCATATCGCGCTATCTCAATTGGATCAACGGGAGCATTGGTCTTGACTGCTCTGATCATGAGATTCCGCGGGGTGTGTTCACCACCTACAAACTCGATCGCCTCTACGCGAAAACCTCGTACTTTCAAAAGCTGCATACGAAATGCATCGGTGAGCAAGTCTGCTAGACGCTCGCGCATAATTCCATATCGAGTAATCAGCGACCACGGCTCGGGTGAATCGGTGAGTTGGGATTGAATGTCATGGTGACAGCACGGTGCAATCATCAACATCGTGGCATCAGAACGAAGAGCCCAAGCGATGGCATCATCTGTTGCGGTGTCACATGCATGTAACGCAATTGCGACATCTGCTTTTTTCAGCGATGTCTCTGAGATCTCTTCGGCTAAAAACTCAATTGAATCTGTGATGCCGAGTTTCCTAGCAATCTCGTTATTGCGATCACGAGATGCGGTGCGAATATCAATACCAACGACCTTGATATTCATGCCTTGGGCCTTAAGGAATTGGTGCGCGGCGAAGGTGAGGTAGGCATGGCCACAGCCCAAATCAACGATCGTCAATGGTTTATCAACGGTTGGTTTACTTAAGTGACCTGCCTCTATCCCTTGATTGAGAGTTGGAGTGAGCAATCGCAGAAATTCTTCGACCTGCATGTACTTATCCATCTTTGATGGCTTGACCTTGCCATGTACATCAGTGATTCCCACTTCGAGAAGGAAGGGATCGGCAGGATCTAACAACCGAGACTTCTTTCGATCATGTGAAAGATCTATGTGATTTACTCCTGGCTTAATACTGATCAAGGGCTCATCTTTCTTTGAAATCTGAAGCGAAAAACTCTCATGCAACGCTTCAATCAGAACATTTGAATATCCAGATCTTAAGTACTGCGCAATCGGAAGGTCTGCAGGGAGATAATTCTTAGTAGTCACTGCCTTGCCATCGCTAGTGCTCACTTGAAAATGGAGCACTTCTTTGATCATCACGGGGCGAATATCTATTCGTTGCGTGAGCGTCTGCATATTTCTACGACGTCCAGTGAGAACTATTCGGGCAATACTCGTAGGTTCTTCGAAATATCCCAGCGCTTGCGTAAATGCGGCATCGAGTGAGATCCGTTCGATCGGTACCATGTGGCTAAATTACCCTAGAACGCATCAGTGTTAGGCTCACCACATGACACAGGTCGCAACGATTTCCACAACTAACTGGATTATTACGATTACCGCCCTGCTTGTAATTATTACTCTCGATTTTGCGTGGGCAGTTGCCCGCCGTAAAAAAGATACATCGATGCGAGAAGCCACTGCGTGGAGCGTTTTTTATGTTTCTCTAGCAGTTGCATTCGGTCTCTTCCTGAGCCAATGGCTCACCTCCAGAGAACAGCAAGAGTTTTTTGCCGGCTGGCTTACTGAGTACTCACTCTCATTTGATAACCTCTTTGTCTTCGTACTCATCTTGACGCGACTTAAAATTGATAAGCAGAAGCAACAGCTAGCACTCCTCATCGGAATTCTCATCGCACTAGTCCTTCGCATTATCGCGATCACGCTAGGTAAGGCAGCGATCGAACAATTCGAGTGGGTCTTCTTCATCTTCGGCGGCTTTCTTATCTATACCGCGGTCTCACTCTTTATGGAGAGTGCGCATAAAGAGGAAGTGCAGGAAGATAGTCGCATAATTAAATTCTTGCGGTCGCGTGGTCTCAAGCCCTTCACCATTGCACTGTTAGCCCTAGGTATGACTGATCTGCTCTTTGCCCTGGATTCAATACCTGCAATCTTTGGTCTTACTGAAAATGTCTACATTGTGATCACAGCAAATATCTTCGCTCTTATGGGGCTCAGGCAGCTCTACTTCCTCATTGGCGGTCTCATGACTCGCCTGGTTTATATCGGTAAAGGGTTATCGGCTATTCTTGCATTCATCGGATTTAAGCTTTTATTCCACGCATTCCACGCAGTTGATATTCACGAAATATTTGGATGGCATATCCCCGAAGTGACAATCACACAAAGTCTCTTTGTAATCGTCTCTTGTTTGGTTCTTGCGACGATTGCAAGTCTGTACAGCACCCGCAAAGGCCAAGATCAGCTCTAGAAAAGAATTTCGACTGCCAGGCCACCGAGTTCACTCTTCTTTAGATTGAGAATGCCGCCATGCTCAGAGACGATCGCTGCGATGATGGAAAGTCCTAAGCCAGAGCCTCCTGTTTCGGGAGATCTGCTTGAATCAAAACGGTTAAGAGCTGTGACAGCATCCCTATAGCCGCCTTCTGGCAGACCCTTTCCACCATCTTCGATCGTTAGCGCTGCTCGCTTACCCATCATGCCTAACGAGACCCTGACTGGAGCACTCACATCTGTATGGCGAATGATGTTATTAAAAATGTTTTGAATAAGGCGGCGAAGATGCTCGACTGAACCATTGATAGTTATTTCAGAGTCAATCTTTACATCTAACGTACGCGTTGGATTAAGAGTGGAAAAATCGTGAGAATACGATGTGACAAGATCACTCAGATTGACTTCCTCAAAGATTGGTCTGGTGGTCTCCCCCAGTTCGGCTAAAAGCAAGAGATCATGGATGAGATTTTCCATTCGGACGATTTCAGAGTTCACTCGCTCGTAGGCACGAGTTCGATCTTCAGAACCCTGAATTTGATTCTTGCTTAGTAGTTCTGAGTATCCCTTGATGACAGTAAGTGGAGTACGCAGATCGTGGGATGCATCCGCCAAAAATCTCTGCATTCTTAGCAGAGAATCGGCTTCTAACTTTCGATTGTTTCTACCCAGAATAAGAACTGATATGCCGATTGCTAGTAAATCGACCAGAAGTGTAAAGAGCAGGACTCGCTTCAGATTGCTGGTGAATGTGGATTCGATAGTTGCCAGCGAATCAGCAAAAATCAATCGATCTCCACCAGATATCACCTGCGCCAGAAGTCGATAGCTTTCCTCTGCCTCAACAGTAACCGGAGTTTTGAGCGCGGATGCTAGAAGAGAATCATCTGGAAGGGAGTCAAAATCTAATCGAGACTCGTTGATGATCGTAACTCTGCCATTACTGGAAACAATAGCAATAGTAATATTGAAATCTTCTTCAGATGCTGCATCGAGTGCGGAGCTGACCGGAGAATCTGGATTAGCTCTCACCGCATCGTCAATTTTCTTGAGCTGTAAATCAATAGTCTGAATTTGAGAATCTCTTAAAGAGACTGTTGCAAAGCCACCGATTGAAAGTGCGAGAGCGGTCGTTACCAGTGCACTTGCGATGACTACACGTGAACTCTTTCTTCTCACTATTTCTTTGGCTCCTGGATCACAAATCCAACGCCACGTACTGTCTTTATTCCATCAAATGAATCTCGGTGAAGCTTCTTGCGTAGGTAGGAAATATAAGTGTCGACTACGGTGCTCTCTGACTCAAAGGTGATCCCCCACACATCGTCGAGAAGAATCGTTTTAGAAAGGACGCGGTTCTTATTCTCCATAAGTACTTGCAATAATCGATACTCAGTTGGGGAGAGATCAACTACCTCATCATTAAATTTCACCGTGTGACTGAGATCATCGATGGAAATCGGACCACAGGTGAGTGAGCTTTCTGCACCCCTTGCCGGGTGAGATCTTCGCAAAATCGCCTTGAGACGAAGAACCAACTCTTCTAATCCAAAGGGCTTGGTCACATAGTCATCAGCGCCAAGGGTGAGCCCTCTCGTTACATCCACTCGGTCAGCACGGGCGCTGAGCATCAGAACTGGAATATTGTTACCGACGCTACGCAGTCGTTCTACTAACTCAAATCCATCCATCAGCGGCATATTGATATCAATGATCATAATGTCAGGTGTGTAACTTCTCAGGAGCGTCAATGCGCTCATCCCATCACCGGCTGCCTGAGTTTCGAATCCAGATAACTTCAAGGCATCCTTTAAGAGCTCGCGCACACCCGCCTCATCATCAACAATGAGGACCTTGATCATCTGATTCTCTGCTGACTCCATAGCCCTAGCCTCGCAGGTCTCGTCCGACTTTTCTACCCTCTACCTCTAATCCCTGCGAGTTGAGTTAAGATTCACAGATTCTTCACAACATCTAATGTCATTATTTCGACTGTAACCGCTGAGCTAATTGATTGAGGGGGTGGGCAGATATGTTGAGCAGAAACCGCATTCTTCTGGTTCTGATCAGCGCGCTAGTGATCTCCACACCTTCAAGTTCCTCCTTTGCAGCTGATGTAACTCCTGCACCAACTCTCTCACCAGCACAGCAATATGAATTAGATCTTATTAAATATAAAATTGAGTACCGTATCTATCAAGACGCCCGCGATTTACGAGAAAAAGAATTACGCGCAATTGCAATCGCATTTAATCAAGCGTTACGTCAAGCTTCTCAGGATGCAAGAAACGCTGGACGGGGGGCATCAAGTAAGGCCGCCTTCGCCGCCGCGAGAGCACTCGCTGCAGCAAACCGTGACAAAGCGGTCGCTGAACTTCCACCGCTCATGAGTCCCCCACAACCACCTGTTAAGCCCTACGGCTTTTCAGCTAAAGGAAGTAAGTCAAAAGGACCATCGCCACGGGCTGACAAAAAGAATTAACTGCTAACGTCTTAACATGGCTCAGGTAAAACCTCCGTGGTGGAAGAGCGCGGTGATTTATCAGATTTATCCCCGCTCTTTCTTTGATAGTAACGGGGATGGCGAAGGTGATCTGGCGGGAGTTGTATCCCAGATTGATTATCTGCAGTCGTTGGAAATTGATGCGATCTGGCTGAGTCCGTTCTACGAGAGCCCTAATCGCGACGGCGGTTACGATGTAAGTGATCCGAGAAAAGTTGATCCCCGCTTTGGAACATTCGACGATTTTCAGAGATTGATCACGGTAAGTCACGATAGAAATATTCGCGTGATCGTGGACCTTGTACCGAATCATTTCTCAAGTGAGCATCACTGGTTTCAAGAAGCGTTGCAATCTCCTCCCGGTTCTGCTGCCCGCGATAGATTTCATTTCGCAAATTCAGGAACAAATCCCCCAAATAATTGGATCTCACTTTTTGGTGGAAGCGTATGGAGCAAGGTAGAAGATGGCGAGTATTACCTGCACCTCTTTGACCAAACTCAGCCTGATCTCAACTGGGGCAATCGCGATGTTATTGAGGATTTTGAGAAGACGTTAAAGTTCTGGCTTGATCTAGGAGTCGATGGGTTTCGAATTGATGTGGCTCATGGACTCTTTAAGGATAATCTCGATCAGAATCATCCGAATCCACAAGCGCTCAGTGATGCCCTCCGCCTAGATATTGCGATGGAGCCAGAAGTACGCTCTGAGATACTTGCAACCGTTCCTTTCTTCAACCGTCCTGGCGTACATGATATTTACCGCAGTTGGAGAAAGATCTTTGACTCATATGATCGTGACATTGTCTCTGTTGCAGAAATATGGGTTCATCCTCCTGCCGAGGCAGCGAAATATGTTCGCCCAGATGAATTGAGCCAGGTATTTAACTTTGACTTACTCACAACGGGCTTTGAATCACAAGCGCTCTTTGAAAGTATCAGTCAAGCATTTGAAATTCTCAAACCAGTGGGCGCACTTCCCACCTGGGCGCTAAGCAACCATGATTCTCCGCGCGTTGCATCACGACTAGGTGTTGATCAATCGCAAGCTCTCTTTCTCGCACTTCTTGCGCTACCTGGCTCTCTCTACATTTACAACGGACAAGAACTTTCGCTTCCGGATGCGCAGATTGAAGATAAATACCGACAGGATCCTGTCTATTTTCGAACCGCTGGTGCGCAGAAAGGTCGAGACGGTGCACGCGTTCCGCTACCGTGGAGCTCAGAAAAATCAGAGTGTGGATTCACATCTGGTAAGCCCTGGCTTCCAATACCGCCAGAGTGGAAAGATTTGAGTATCCAGAGTCAAGATTCTCAGCCCTCAAGTTCGCTTAATCTTTATCGAAGAGCGCTGAAGGCTCGTCGTACTTTATTCGGTAGTGAAACATCAATTGTGTGGTGCAACAATTTTGAGATCGGGTTACTGGCTTTCACGCGTGGAGAGTATTTAGTATTGCTCAACACCACTGACCAAACAATTAATTACCCATGCCCAGGAACGATTGTGATGAAATCAAATGAAGAGATTGATTCCCATCAGAGTGAAATCAGACTTTTGCCACACTCAGCGTGCTGGGTAAAGATTTAAGGATAAGTATTAAAGAGATGTAGGGAGTGAATACATCACTGCAGTAACAAGCGCTGCATATGCCAGGCTCTGGGCGAGAATCGTCAGTGCAGTGATTCTGTCGGCACGAAGAGCGCTCTTATCGCTGACTTTAGATAGCTGACCAAGCTTTCCAAAGTTAAATGTACCCATAAACCCATATGCAAGACAGAATTTTCTACGTGATTGAACCCAGCCGATGCTTGCCACCAGCAGTGGAAAAAAGAGGGCTAGTCGCGCTGAACGAGAGGCATCAACTGCAAAGAGGAAGATGGCGGCTGCGACAAAGAGGATTGTGCCAATGACTGCCACAAACTGACGCTGGCGAATTTCGCCAGCCCCGATGTTGCACGTTCCTGGAATGTATTCGGTGCTCATCTACGCGTCTTTTGAATCGGCAGAATCGAGTTCATCTTCATCGAGCCATGCCTCGGCAGGCTGATCGTCTTGACGCTCAACCCAGGAGAGAAATGATGCAACGCCTTTAAAAGCCAGGGCGATTACAGCAACCGCGGCTAGGAGTCGGCGAATGAATTTCATACCTTAAATTTACCTCTAATCTGGAAAAATTTCTGTACGGCTTGTGTTAAATCGCGGAGAACGCTCTTTGAATATCGTCCCATAGGTCATCAACATCTTCACAGCCCACCGAGAGGCGAATCAGATTATCAGGCACCGATGGGCTCTCACTCGGCCATCTACGCCTGCGCTCCCATAGCGACTCCACGCCACCGAGGCTCGTTGCATGCGAAATAATCGAGGAGCTATCACAGAGACGATCCGCATCTGTTGCAGAGCCCTTTATCTCAAATGAAAGGACAGCACCATAGGTCGACATAAACTTCTTTGCGCGCTCATGCCCAGAATCCGTTGGCAAACCTGGATAGCGCACTCGCGCGACTTGAGGGTGAGAACTCAGGCGTTTGGCCAACTCAAGTGCGCTCTCGCATGACTTGTGAAACCGGAGCGGAAAGGTGCGAATTCCTCGTAGTGCAAGCCATGCTTCGAATGGACCTGGAACTGCTCCGAGTAATTTTCGGGAAGTTTCAAGTGCTTGAAAGAGTGCGACACTCTTGGTGGAGAGTGAGCCCATAAGTAGATCACTGTGACCAGATAAGAATTTAGTTACAGAATTCATTACAACATCTGCGCCCATTTCAAGGGGACGTTGGGTCAAGGCTGTTGCGAAGGTGTTATCAACCATCACAAGAATTTTCTTAGCCTTGGCTGCAGAAATTAACTCAGGAAGCTCTGCCACATCAAGACCAGGATTGGTTGGCGATTCAAGCCATAACAAATCAGCACCTGGAAGCGCTGCAAGAACATCATCTGTCTTTGATAGATCCACAAAAGTAACAATTAGTCGACCACTTGAGTTGTATTGATTTAAAAGCGTCATCACACCGCTATAGCCCTGATCCGATGCGACAACTCGTGCTCCATGAGCAAGAGTTGAGAACGCTGCAGAAATTGCTGCCATGCCAGATGAGAAAATTAAAGTCTCTCCACCTTCGAGAGCGCTAATTGCAGACTCCGTCGCACTCCACGTTTGATTACCGTAGCGACCATAACCAATCGGACCACCTGCTGTAAATGTGCTATTGAGTGAGATGCTTTCATTCAGCAGACTGTCAGCGCCACGCTTTGGGCGACCGGCAGTGATTGCTCGCGTCGAAAGTTTTTCATTCGAGTTCTCGTGGCTCATGAGATAAGCCTAATGCAGACTATTGGCGAGAGAGAACTGACATTGCTGCATTATGTCCTGCAATCGCGCTCACCCCACCACCGCGGCGAGCCCCCGCTCCTGCGATAAAGATATGGGGATCATCAGTCTCACTCCCCCACTGCGGCTGATCACTTACTTCACTCTCTTCGATAAAGGGGAAATCTAAATCGCGATGAAATATGTTTCCTCGTGGAAGTCCAATTGCTGCTTCCAGATCGAGTGGAGATTTCGCTTCAAGAGCGAGCGATCCGTCAGAGTTTCGCGCGATCACACTTTCGATAGGTTCTGCTAAATATTCATTGAGACTAGCAAGAGCGCTGGCTACCGCAATCTCACGAGCACCTTCAGGGTCGTGGTCAAAGAGCGAAGCATCAGTGTGTAATCCAAAGAGTGTAAGTGTGTGAAATCCTTTTTTAACAAGGTCAGGAGAGAGAATGCTTGAGTCTGTAAGGGTGTGGCAGTACATCTCCAGGGGCAAGCGCTCTGGCATTTTTCCATCTTTAGCCACCTGATAACTCGTATTCAGATGAGAGTAACTTTCATTTATATGAAATGTTCCAGCGAAAGCAATTGCTGGATCTATCCCTGATTTGAGTTGTGGCAAACGAGTGAGCAACATATTCATCTTGAGTTGTGAACCCTGCAGTGATGTGGGAGCACTCTTCTTTCGAAGTTGCGCCAAGAGTTGTGGCGCTGCAGCGAAGAGGAGATCGGTGCAGAGAAATTCTTCACCCGATTCACAAGCGACCTTCACTCCATCATCACCGCTTGAAATTTCACTCACCCGAGAATTCACTGCGATCTCAACACCATGCTGGCGTGCCACGCGCTCAAGTTCGGACACGAGAGATCCCATTCCACCGACGGGGACCTTCCATTGCCCAACTCCGTTGCCAATCAGGTGATAGAGGAAACAGATGTTTGCTTGGATCATCTGTGAATCAACAAAGGTTCCGATGAGTGCGTCGGTGAGAACAACTCCTCTCACGACATCATTTGCAAAGCGTTCTTCAATTATTTCACCGATCGGGCGTTCAATCATGTAATCCCACACATGATCCATATCGATTGCTGCGCGCATCTCTGATCGTGTCATTAATGGAGCAAGCATCAATGGTGCAGACCTACGTGCAAATTCTGCAATCTCTGCATAAAACTCTCGCCATGCCTGGCCTTCTTTGTGCGAACCGGTGAGGCGGAAGAAAGATTCTTCAGTAGCGTCATCCCATACTGTGGCGACAGATAAACCGTCGTGGATGCCATCGCGCTCATACGGGGTGTAGGAAGATACGTCACGACCGCGTGTCTGAAAATTGAGACCAAGTTCTGCGATTATCTGATCAGGCAAGAGCGCAACTAAGTACGAGTAGCGTGAAAGCTTGGCATCGTATTCTGGAAATGCTCGAACACTTGCAGTCGCACCCCCTAGCTCCTTATTGGCCTCAAGCAAGAGAACGCTTTTACCGGCTTTGGCTAGGTATGTCGCTGC
>CAZNUC010000017.1:18879-21865 GCA_964576165.1 uncultured Candidatus Planktophila sp.
TTGCATCAAAAGTTGCATCAAAAGTTGCATCAAAGGTTGCATCAAAAACTTTATCCACGAATGGTCTTGCCAATCTGAATGATCGCTTGTGAAATGATTTCTGGACTTGTTGCAAAATTCAGTCGGACAAATTGATGCCACTGCGGACCGTAAATATGTCCCGAATTAAAGGCTACCTTCGACTTTTCAAGAATTATTGCCCCCGGATCAACTCCGAGATCAAGGGCGGTGAGATCGAGCCAAGCAAGATAGGAGTGCTGTGGTGGATTGTAGATAACTTCGGGCAGGTGTTCTTTAAGGAGAGTCGCAACAAGATGGCGATTTGAATCTAACTGCTTTATCACCGTATCAAGCCAGGCTACGCTTTCGCTAAATGCTACCGCGGTTGCAAAGGCTCCAAATATAGATGCCCGATAGTGAAGTGCTGGTGGAAGCGAATTCAATCGTTCGTGCATTCGATCATTTCCTGAAACGATAATTGCGCATTTGAGTCCAGGAATGCTCCACCCCTTACTTGCAGCGGTAACCACAAGTGAACACTCTGCTGCCTTATCTCCCAAGGTAAGAATTGGTGTGAATGGGTGATCTGAATATTCAAGTGGTGAGTGAATCTCATCACTAATGATGATGACGTTATTGGCTACGGCAAGCTCAATAAATCTCTCAAGCTCTTGCTTTGTATACATTCTGCCGTTGGGATTATGTGGTGAACAGAGAAGATGAACTTTGATTCCGCTTTGATATGCCTTCTCAATTCCATCCCAATCAATACTCCAGGAGGCTGAGATATTGCTGCCCGGGTTGTAGATAAATGGAACATCCACAAGTTGAAGTTTGGTTTCATTGATCCAGGTATAGAAATTTTGATAGACGGGTGAACTCACCAAAATAGAATCACCCGGATTGGTAAAGACTCGTAGAAGTTCAACTACGCCTACCCCGACATCTGTAGCGGCTCGTACTTTTGTGGGATCTACTTCCCAGTTCCACCGAACCTTGGCAAAGCCGGCAAAGGCAGTACCTAATTCTGGGATTGGTCCGAGATAGCCAATATCTGAATTCTCAACCATCGAGTGCAGTAACTTTCTAATTGGTTCTGCCACTGGAAAATCCATCTCCGCCACGGGGAGCGGAATAACATCGGCGGGAAATCCGCGCCACTTTTCACTGCGGTGGGTCGCGAGTTGTGCCAGTGTCAGAAATTCAATCTGGCTATCGCTCATAGAGGTGAGTATTCCACCACTAGAGGTCGGAAACTAGACGTTTTGTCGAATTTCGTACGACAAGTGTTGTCGGTACAACAAGTGAGCTAGGTTCTTTTGAAGGTTTACGTAAGCGCTCCATGATCGACCATGCCGCCATCTCCCCCATCAACTGCACCGGCTGTTCAATTGTTGTGAGCTCTGAAAACTCAGACATCTCATGGCCATCAAAACCGATAATTGAAATATCGTCAGGACAACGCAAACCATGTCGGCGCATCGCTTGCATTACTCCAAATGCCATCTCATCTGATTCACAGAAAATCGCTGTCGGTCTATTGGGCCTGGCCAAAAGATCATCCATCGCACGCGCTGCTGTGTGCATTGTAAATCCACCATGAACCTCTCGTGCCGGATCCCATTCAAGGCCATTTTCAACGAGTACTTGAAGAAAACCTTTGCGTCGATCTTGAGGAACGCTAAAGTTAAATGGATCATCAGGGTGGCCTGACATCAGCGCGATATTGCGATGTCCTTGATTAACAAGATGCTGTGTAGCGGTGCGAGCGGCAGCTACATCATCAATTGCAACGCTGGCACACTCTTTGTGATGCATTCCCACAAGTGCTACTGGAATTCCCAGACTTAACATCGATTCAAATTCTTCTTCAGTCGGCGGAAGACTGATAACAATCAGCGCATCGACATGTCCCTTAAGTAGCTGGTGTTGAAATAATCTTTCGCGCCCCTTCATCTGGCTAAAGTTATAGAGAAGGAGATCAAGGCCCGCCTCACGCAGGGCCTGTTCTGCTCCACTGATTACCTGTGCGAAATACCACCGTGAAATATATGGGGCAACGATTCCAACGCTGTTGGTGCGAATCGGCGCCGGAGGTTGAGATTTATCTTCGATGGGGTAACCTAAAATCTGCGCAGCATCAATAATCTTTGCGCGAGTCTCAGGGTTTACGTGATGAAGCCCCCGAAGCGCACGCGAAACGGTGGCGATGGAGACACCGGAGTGTGCGGCGATCTCTTTAATTCCTGCCATCGCGCCTCCGTTGGGCTGTAAAAAACTGTAAGAACTGTAAAAGTAACCTCAGAATCTGTAAATATCAAGGCGCTGGGTGAAGACTTTTAGAGCGGGAAGGCGACCCCTGTGCTTGAGTGGCAGTCGTAACCATTGGGATTCTTAGCCAGATATCTCTGGTGATATTCCTCGGCCAAGAAATACTCGACTCCAGCCGCGCTATGAATCTCGGTAACAATCTCATCTAAACCAGCCTTGGTGAGCGCACTTTGGTAGCGATCTCGTGATGCTAGCGCTCGCTGATGTTGATCCTCTGTTGCTGTATAAATCGCACTCCTATATTGAGTGCCAATATCTCCACCTTGCGCGTTGAGAGAGGTGGGATCGTGCATTACCCAAAACTCTTGTAAGAGACGATCGTATGAAATGCGTGATGGATCAAAGGTGACTTCAACCATTTCAGCGTGGCCAGTTTTTCCAGTACAGACTTCTTCATAACTTGGGTGAGGACTATGACCGCCCATATATCCCACTGAGGTGTCGGTGACTCCATCAAGATTCCAGAATCGGCGCTCGGCTCCCCAGAAGCAGCCTGTTGCAAAATATGCGATCTCGCTCGTATCGATTGGAGTGGCTTCATTCATGAGAAGAGTCTTTCATGATTGCGGCGAACTTTCATCGCGTAAACTAACATCACCTTGCGCCCCCGTAGCTCAGGGGATAGAGCACCGCCCTCCGGAGGCGGGTGCACAGG
>CAZNUC010000018.1:0-21483 GCA_964576165.1 uncultured Candidatus Planktophila sp.
GGTACAAGACAGAAGGCGTAATTCCTTCACGCGAACTCTCAATCCGCCACGATGCCGATCCAAATGAAATTGTTAAAGTTGGTGACAAGGTTGAAGCCCTTGTTCTTCAGAAAGAAGATAAAGAAGGACGTCTAATTCTTTCCAAGAAGCGCGCACAGTACGAGCGTGCCTGGGGAGAGATCGAAGGAAAGAAAGAGCGCGACGAAGTTGTCGTTGGAACCGTTATTGAAGTTGTTAAGGGTGGACTCATCGTTGACATCGGTTTGCGTGGCTTCTTGCCAGCATCTCTTGTAGAAATGCGCCGTGTTCGCGACCTTACTCCTTACATTGGTAAGCAGGTTGAGGCTCGCATCATCGAACTTGATAAGAACCGCAATAACGTCGTTCTTTCTCGTCGTGCATTCCTTGAGCAGACACAATCTGAATCACGTACAACATTCCTGAACCAGCTTCAAAAGGGTCAGGTTCGTTCAGGAGTTGTCTCATCAATCGTTAACTTTGGTGCATTCGTTGACCTAGGTGGCGTTGATGGTCTTGTTCACGTCTCTGAACTTTCTTGGAAGCACATTGATCATCCAGGCGAAGTTGTAGAAGTTGGCGATGAAGTGACGGTTGAAGTTCTCGAGGTAGATTTCGAACGCGAGCGTGTCTCACTCTCTCTCAAGGCCACTCAAGAAGATCCATGGCAAGCATTTGCTCGCACACACACTATTAATCAGGTGGTCCCAGGAGTTGTAACAAAGCTCGTTCCATTCGGTGCATTTATCCGTGTACACGAAGGTATCGAAGGCCTTGTTCACATCTCTGAGTTGGCCGAGCGTCACGTAGAAATTCCTGAGCAGGTTGTTGCTGTCGATGATGAGTTATTCGTCAAGATTATTGATATTGATCTTGAGCGTCGTCGCATCTCTCTCTCACTGAAGCAGGCAAATGAAGGAACTGAAGTTGAGATCGAAGCATTTGATCCAACTCAATACGGAATGGCTGCTCGCTATGATGCAGATGGAAACTTCATCTATCCAGAAGGCTTTGATCCAGAAACTCAGGATTGGAAGCCTGGCTTTGATGCTCAACGTGAAGAGTGGGAGCGCCAGTACCAAGAGGCGCAGGTTCGCTTCCTTGCTCACAAGAAACAGAAGGCAGAGGCGAAGGCTGCCGATGCAGCTGGAGCAACTACTGAAACTCCAGCAGAGGTTGCCGCAGAGTAAGTAATTCTTAAGAGAGCCCCATGCGAGTGATTCGTGTGGGGCTTTCTCTTTGTACATAGTGCATTCCCCATTACGCATTCCCTAGTACGCATTCCCTAGTACGCATTCCCTATTACGCATTCCCTATTACGCGGATGTAGGCTCTCTCCATGAGCGTTGTTGCCCTCACAGGAGGAATTGGTGCGGGGAAATCAACCGTGGCGCAATATTTCAGTGAACTTGGCGCAGTTGTCGTGGATGCCGATCAACTTGCTCGCATTGCTATAGAACGCGGTAGCGAAGGATTTGATGAAGTGATTACCACTTTCGGCCAATCGATTATCAGTAACGGTGACATTGATCGAAAAGCCCTGGCAGCAATCGTCTTCAACGATCACAAGGCCAAGACAGATCTTGAAGCGATAATTCACCCTCGGGTACAGAAACTCTTCGCGCAAGCTGTTGCAGAATCTGATCCGTCAATTCCCATGATCTATGAAATTCCCCTTTTAGTTGAAACAGATGCCGCAGGTAAGTTTGATTTTGTTATTACCGTTGAAGCAGACGAAGATCTTCGAGTAAGTCGACTTCTCTCAAGGGGAATGTTCATCTCTGATATCAAAGCGCGCCTGACAAATCAAGCCCCATCCCAAGCTCGAATCGATTTGGCGGATGCAGTCATTTACAACGATGGCGATGAAGACCATCTTTTACGTCAAGTGGAGAATCTTTGGGAAGGTCAGATTGCTGCCCTCACATCAAAGCGATCACGCTAGTAGGCTAACCACGTGTCTGAATTCGGTGATCTAACCCGCAATAATTCTCCTTTTCAGGTGATATCTGACTATGTACCTGCAGGTGATCAGCCTCAAGCGATAGAAGAGATTGTTCGACGTATCAACGCTGGAGAGAAAGATGTTGTACTCCTCGGAGCCACCGGTACGGGAAAGTCTGCAACAACAGCATGGCTCGTTGAGCGACTTCAGCGCCCTACCTTGGTTCTAGCGCCAAATAAAACATTGGCCGCGCAGCTAGCAAATGAATTTCGCGAACTCCTGCCAAACAATGCAGTTGAATACTTCGTCTCTTACTACGACTACTATCAACCAGAGGCTTATGTACCGCAGACCGATACCTTCATTGAAAAGGATTCAAGTGTTAACGATGAAGTAGAAAGACTTCGACATTCTGCAACAAATGCCCTACTCACTCGGCGAGATGTGATCGTGGTCGCAACAGTTTCTTGTATCTATGGACTTGGAACACCTCAGGAATACATCGACAGAATGATTCATATAAAGGTGGGGGATGAGATCGAACGGAATGCTCTCCTTCGCAAATTTGTTGATGTTCAATACAAGCGCAACGACATCGCTTTTGAGCGTGGAACATTCCGCGTACGGGGTGACACCATTGAGATAATCCCGATGTACGAAGAACTTGCGATCCGTATCGAGATGTTTGGTGATGAGATCGAGAAGATTATGACTCTGCACCCCCTGACTGGTGAAATCCTTCGTGATGAAGATCAGGTGCATATCTTTCCTGCAACACACTATGCAGCCAGTCCAGAGACAATGAAGCGCGCGATCGGTGATATTCAAGACGAACTTCAGATTCAACTCAACACCTTTGAAAAACAAGGAAAACTATTAGAGGCGCAACGTCTTCGCATGCGTACAACTTTTGATATCGAAATGATGGAGCAGTTAGGTTTCTGTTCAGGTATTGAGAATTACTCGCGCCATCTTGATGATCGAATCCCTGGCTCTGCTCCGCACTGCCTCTTGGATTACTTCCCGGATGATTTCCTCGTTGTTATTGATGAAAGTCATGTGACCGTTCCGCAAATCGGTGCTATGTATGAGGGTGATGCATCTAGAAAACGGACACTGGTTGAACATGGATTCCGCTTGCCAAGTGCTCTCGATAACCGTCCACTTAAGTGGCCAGAATTCCTTGAGCGCGTAGGACAGACGATCTATCTCTCGGCAACACCTGGCAAATATGAGATGGAAAAGGTTGGGGGAGATGTCGTCGAACAAGTAATTCGTCCTACTGGATTGGTCGACCCAGCAATAATCATCAAACCGATCAAGGGCCAGATTGATGACTTGCTGGAAGAGATAAACCTTCGTGCGGCGAAAAATGAAAGAGTTCTGGTTACGACTCTGACTAAAAAGATGTCCGAAGACCTTACGGATTATCTGCAGGAGCGTGGCGTTCGAGTGCGCTATCTCCACTCTGAGGTGGATACGCTACGACGAGTCGAATTACTTCGTGAATTGCGGATGGGCGACTACGACGTATTGATCGGAATTAACCTTCTTCGAGAGGGTCTAGATTTACCTGAAGTATCACTTGTCTCAATTCTCGATGCGGATAAAGAAGGCTTTCTGCGATCTGCGACATCGTTGATTCAGACCATTGGTCGAGCAGCACGTAACGTTTCAGGTGAAGTACATATGTATGCCGATAACATCACGCGCTCTATGGCGCTTGCAATTGATGAGACCAACCGACGTCGGGCAAAGCAAGTCGCCTACAACCTTGAACGAGGGGTAGATCCGCAGCCACTTCGTAAGAAGATTGCAGATATTACCGATCTCATTAATCGCGAAAGCGAGGATACAACTGACCTTCTTGCCGGCGAGAAGGGATCAGGTAAAGGTAGCGCCGTGCCACTTTCGGTTGGATTAAACGCAAAGGGAGTTATCTCTCTACCGCGCCAAGACTTAGTTGCCTTGATAGGCTCCCTCACTGAGCAGATGAGAAGTGCTGCGGATGATCTTCAATTTGAAGTGGCGGCAAGACTTCGCGATGAGATTCGCATATTAAAGAAAGAACTTCGTTCAATGGAAGAGGCGGGTGTGTAAGTGACTATTGAGAAGCTCGTTGTTCGCGGTGCGCGCGAACACAATCTCAAGGATGTCTCACTCGATCTGCCACGTGATTCCCTCATTGTTTTCACTGGGCTATCTGGTTCGGGTAAATCGAGTCTCGCCTTCGACACAATATTTGCCGAGGGTCAGCGTCGTTATGTGGAATCACTTTCAGCCTATGCCAGACAATTTCTTGGTCAGATGGATAAGCCAGATGTCGATTTTATCGAAGGTCTTTCGCCAGCAGTATCCATCGATCAGAAATCTACCAATCGAAACCCACGTTCAACTGTGGGAACAATTACTGAGGTCTATGACTACTTGCGCCTTCTCTTTGCTCGAGCAGGCAGACCACACTGTCCTAACTGCTCGAAACCGATTTCAAGACAGAGTCCGCAGCAGATCGTTGATCAGATTCTTGAACTTCCTCCGACGACAAAGTTCCAGGTTCTTGCGCCAGTTGTACGCGAACGTAAGGGTGAGTTTGTCGATCTCTTTACTGATCTTGTAAAGCAGGGGTATTCACGGGCGATTGTGGATGGAGAAGCAGTTTCACTCTCTGAGCCGCCCAAATTAAAGAAACAAGAGAAGCACACGATTGAAGTGGTCATTGATCGACTGACAGCAAAGGCGGAATCAAAGTCACGTCTGACTGATTCTATTGAGACAGCGCTGAGATTATCCAGTGGAATTGTTCTTCTCGATTTTGTTGATGCGAAGGCGGGTCAAGAAAAGATTCATACATATAGCGAGCACCTCGCCTGCCATGATTGCAATCTCTCTTTCGAAGAACTTGAACCACGCTCTTTCTCATTTAACTCACCCTTTGGAGCTTGTCCCGACTGTTCAGGAATTGGAACAAAGCTTGAAGTAGATGAAGAGTTAATCATTCCTGATGATGCACTGAGCATTAACGAGGGTGCGATTGCGCCTTGGGCTGGTGGGCAATCTGCTGATTACTTCCTGCGTTTACTTGAAGCCCTAGGCAAGGATGTGAAGTTCTCTCTTGATATCCCCTGGAAGAAGATCTCAGCAAAGGCACAAGATGCCATCTTGAACGGATACGAGTATGAAATTAAGATGCGCTACAAGGGTCGTTATGGTGCGCGCAACTACACCACAGGCTTTGAAGGAGTTATTCCTTTTATTCACCGTCGACATAGCGAGACCGATAGCGATTACAGCCGCGATAAGTACGAGGCCTATATGCGCCAAATACCTTGCGCTACCTGTAAAGGGGCACGCCTCAAGCCTGAGGTTTTATCGGTCACTATCGGCGAGAAAAGCATTGCTCAAGTCTGTGAACTTTCAATCGATCAGTGTGCAGTATTTTTAAAGCAGGTGATCCTTTCAAAGCGTGAAGCCCAGATTGCAGAGCGTGTTCTCAAAGAAGTAAATGCTCGCCTCGGATTCTTACTTGATGTTGGCCTTGATTATCTTTCACTTGATCGACCAGCCGGAACACTCTCTGGGGGAGAGGCGCAGCGAATTCGTCTTGCTACACAGATTGGCTCTGGCCTGGTGGGAGTTCTCTATGTACTTGATGAACCGAGCATTGGTCTCCATCAGCGAGATAACCGCCGACTGATCGAAACCCTGACACGACTGAGAGACCTTGGAAACACACTTATTGTTGTTGAACATGATGAAGAGACAATTCGTACTGCAGATTGGGTGGTAGACATTGGCCCCGGAGCTGGTGAACATGGTGGAAGAGTTGTCGTATCAGGGTCCTATGAAGAGCTAATCGCGTCTAAGGAGTCAATCACGGGCGCATACCTATCGGGTCGTCGTGCAATTGATATTCCAAAAACTCGTCGGCCATTTGATGCAAAGCGTCAGTTGGTCATCAAGGGAGCCAAAGAGAATAACCTCAAGGATGTAGATGTTTCAATTCCGCTGGGTTCATTTGTCGCCGTTACAGGAGTCAGTGGCTCAGGAAAATCGACCCTGGTCAATGACATTTTGTACTCAACTCTTGCAAATAAACTCAATGGTGCGCGCATCGTTCCAGGCCGCCACAAGACCATTACTGGAATTGACCAACTCGACAAAGTCGTTCACGTTGATCAATCCCCGATTGGACGTACACCGCGTTCTAATCCAGCCACCTACACAGGCGTCTTTGACAAAATCCGCTTCTTATTTTCAGAGACCACTGAAGCTAAGATTCGCGGCTATCAGCAAGGACGCTTTAGCTTTAACGTTAAGGGCGGTCGCTGCGAGAACTGCACGGGTGATGGCACGATCACTATCGAAATGAATTTTCTACCCGATGTTTATGTCCCCTGCGAAATCTGCCATGGCGCGCGCTACAACCGCGAAACTCTTGAGGTGCATTACAAGGGTAAAACAATCGCCGAGGTTCTCGATATGCCTATTGAGATCGCCCACGAATTCTTTGAATCGGTTCCAACGATCGCACGCTATTTGAAAACTCTCTGTGATGTGGGTCTTGGATATGTTCGATTGGGTCAATCTGCTCCAACCCTTTCGGGTGGAGAGGCACAACGAGTAAAACTTGCCACCGAACTCCAGCGTCGTTCAACTGGTCGCACTATCTATGTTTTAGATGAGCCGACCACGGGACTTCACTTCGAAGATGTCAACAAACTACTAGGTGTCCTCAGTCGCCTTGTTGATTCAGGTAATACTGTCATCGTGATTGAACATAATCTCGATGTCATTAAGTGTGCCGACTGGGTTATTGATATGGGTCCTGAAGGCGGATTTAGAGGCGGGATGGTTGTTGCTGTCGGAACTCCTGAGGACGTGGCAAAAGTCAGCGCTAGTTACACAGGTTCTTTCTTGGCTGAAGTCCTTGCAACAAATCGTGCGCCAAAGAAACTTACAGCAAAGAAGAAATAGCGATGGCTGATCCACAAAGTTATAGACCGCGTGAGATACCTGAGGATCCTGGTGTCTATCGCTTCTTTAATGAGAGCGAGAAAGTCATATATGTTGGAAAGGCGAAGAATCTTAAAAATCGTTTGAGTTCGTATTTTCAGTCTAACTTGGCTCAGAAAACTAACCGAATGGTTCATGAGGCGGTTCGAGTCGATTGGACGATTGTAAAAACTGAACTTGAAGCGCTAGCCCTGGAGTTTTCGTGGATTAAGCAGTACCACCCTCACTATAACGTCCGATTCAAAGACGATAAGTCATATCCCTACTTGGCCATTTCTCTAAATGACGAGTATCCACGTGTTTTTATTACGCGCAATGAGAAGCGTCCTGGGCTTAAATATTTTGGTCCCTACACCAATGCTTGGGCGCTTCGAAATACATACGAAGTCTTACTCAAGGTTTTTCCTGTGCGCTCTTGCAGCGCTGGAAATTTTCAAAGAGCCCAACGCTCAAAACGTCAATGCTTGCTCGGTGATATTGGTAAGTGTGCAGCGCCTTGTGTTGGCTGGGTGACTCCTGAGGCACATAAAGAAATTGCACTCAAGCTTGAAGCGTTTATGGATTCAGGAATGTCTGAACTTTTGCCGACAATGAAGGCCGAGATGGAGCTTGCATCAAGTCGAGAAGAGTTTGAACGTGCTGCACGTTTGAGAGATCAAATTGATTCATTTGAGAAGGCACAAAAGTCCACGCAAGGTTATCTCTCGGATGATCTCGATGGAGATTTTATTGCGATTCGAGAAGAAGGGTTCCACGCAGCTGGATCCATCTTTGCTGTCAGGCGTGGCTCAGTTAAGGGTTCTCGCTCGTGGATAGTTGATCAAGAGCGGACTCTAGAAGGCGAGGATCAGTGGGCTTCGCTTCTCTTCTCTATCTACGGCGATGGGCTCACCGAGATTCCTCACACCATTCATTTGAATAGTCAACCGCTGGATACAGATGCACTCACACAGTGGCTAACATCCTTGGCTGGCCATAAAGTGACACTCAAGATCCCTCAACGAGGTGAGAAAGTTGAACTTTTGGAGACAGTTGAGCGGAATGCTCACTACTCTCTCATTCAGTACTTAAGCAAACGGGCAACAGATGCGGCGGTCTCTGGCAAAGCGCTCATCGAATTAGAAGAGCTTCTAGAGTTGCCGCGGACTCCACT
The DNA here is from genome assembly GCA_964576165.1 of uncultured Candidatus Planktophila sp. Lineage (GTDB taxonomy): Bacteria > Actinomycetota > Actinomycetes > Nanopelagicales > Nanopelagicaceae > Planktophila. The sequence continues at coordinate 8,130 of CAZNUC010000018.1, forward strand.
TCGTATCGAGTGTTTTGATATCTCAAATATTTCTGGAACTACAGTTGTTGCCTCAATGGTTGTTTTTGAAGACGGTGTGGCAAAGAAGAGCGAATATCGTCGATTTATCATCGATACAAAGACGGCAACCGACGATACGCGCGCCATGCATCAAGTGATAACTCGGCGCCTCAAACGGCTATTGGCTGATAGAAATGTTGATCAAAGCGAGGTGAATGAATCTGGTGGTCGCCTCGGTAAGTTCTCTTATCCTCCACAACTTATCGTTGTTGATGGGGGAGCGCCTCAGGTCTCGGCTGCAGCACGGGCTCTCGAAGAGCTTGGAATCACTGATATCGCTCTCTGTGGTTTAGCAAAGAGATTAGAGGAAGTGTGGCTTCCGCACTCATCTGATCCCTTAATCATGCCTCGTACAAGCGAGGGAATGTATCTGCTCCAGCGGGTACGCGATGAGGCTCACCGTTTTGCAATCACTTTTCATCGATCACGAAGATCTAAGGTGATGTTGGAATCCGTGCTCGATGAAATCGAACAATTAGGGCACATTCGCCGTACTGCGTTAATGGATCGTTTCGGTTCTGTCGGTGCGATTCGTAAGGCAACGATGGCAGAGATTGCCGCCACTCCTGGAATTGGAGAGAAGATTGCAGCAATTATTTGGAGCCATCTTTCGGCGTTGGGCGAAAGCCCAGTAGTAGAGGGAGTGGATATGCAGACAGGCGAGATACTCGAGAAATAGAGCGGGTAAGGGTTTTCGAGGCGGGTAAGCGGGTACTTGACGTCGATGGCAGACTGTATCCATGAGTACGCGCGAACTCTTGATTCTTACCGGAATGTCAGGTGCAGGAAGATCGACGGTAGCGCATGCACTTGAAGATTTAGATTGGTATGTCGTAGACAATCTGCCTCCTGCAATTCTGCCTGAACTGGCATCACAAACAGGTGGCTCAGATTTCGCATCGGTGGCGGTCGTGGTAGATGTTCGCGGCGGTAAATTCTTTGATGATCTGAGCGCATCATTAAGTACATTGCGTGAAAAAAAGATCCCCTTCAGAATGCTCTTTCTTGATGCGAGCGATCAAGTTCTCGTAGCTCGTTTTGAGTCAACGCGTCGACCACATCCCTTGCAGGCAAACGATCGAATCGTTGATGGTATTGCTCGCGAACGAACCAAGCTTGATGAACTCCGTGCCCAGGCTGACATTGTCATTGATTCGAGTAACTTGAATGTGCACCAGCTGGAGAAACGTATCGCCGAAATATTCTCACCTGGATCACTCAGCGCCATACGAATCAATGTTCTCTCCTTTGGATTTAAATATGGAATTCCAGTTGATGCGGACTTGCTTCTCGATGCACGATTTATTCCCAATCCACACTGGGTGCCAGAGCTAAGACCTCTTACTGGACTCGACAAGAAAGTCTTTTCTACAGTGCTTGCAAGTGATGGAGTCGAAGAGTTCATTAGGAGCTATGTGTCAGTTGTTATGCAGATGGTTCCAGGTTATCTCCGCGAAGGTAAGCGCTTTGTGACACTTGCTGTTGGATGCACTGGGGGCAAGCATCGCAGCGTATCTGTCGCCCGAGAAATTGCTCGACAACTCAGTGAACACTCATCAGCTGTTGAGATATCTGCCCACGCCACCCATAGAGATGTTGGCCGCGAGTAACTCATGTCATCTCCACGCGTTGTCGCCCTCGGCGGAGGGCACGGTCTCTTTGCAACACTCACTTCTTTACGCTCTCTGACTTCAGAAATCACCGCAATCGTTACAGTTGCTGACAATGGCGGTTCAAGCGGAAGACTGCGTGAAGAGTTTCCAATCTTTCCCCCTGGTGATCTGCGCATGGCACTGGCCGCCCTCTGTTCGGATGACGAGTGGGGCAGAAGTTGGGCTGAGATCATGCAGTATCGATTTACAAGTGATGGGCCACTAGATGGCCATGCTGTCGGCAACTTACTTCTTGCAGCTCTCTGGGATCGTGATGAGGATCCGATTGAAGGTTTAGATCGCGTCGGTGCCTTACTTAAAGTTGTAGGTCGAGTACTTCCGATGGCAGCAGAACCACTGGATATCGAAGCAACTTTTCTCGATCAAGGAGAGAAGAGAACAGTCCGTGGACAGAAAGAAGTAGCCACTACCACTGGTCGTTTTGAATCCGTGAGATTAATCCCTGAGAATCCCAAGGCAAGACCAGAAGCGCTGGCAGCAATCGCCCAAGCCGATTGGATCACGATGGGACCAGGATCATGGATCTCTAGCGTTCTTCCTCATTTGCTCGTGCCTGAACAAGTTATCGCACTCAACAATTCTCCAGCGAAGAAAATCCTCTTACTTAACCTGGATGATGTGAACACTGGAGAATTTTCAGGACGTAGCGCCCTTGATCACATTGCAGCAGTTGCGAAATTAGCTCCACAACTCTCATTTGATTTTGTTGTTGCGGATACTTCTCTCGTTCAGGATGCTGATGCGGCCGAACTTCTTGGGGAGAAAGTTTCAACCCAAGGTGGAGAGTTGCTGGTAGAAGACCTTCGACTTCATGGAAGTGCCAACCATCACGATACGAAAAAATTGACCTCGCTTTTCGCACACATTGCGGGGAAAACTTTGGTTGGATAGCCCCATGGCTATGACAGCAGCAGTAAAAGATGAGCTCAGTCGTCTCTCAGTAACTCGCCCGTGCTGTCGCAAGGCTGAGGTTTCATCTCTCCTTCGCTTTGCCGGTGGGCTTCACATCGCGGCGGGCAAGGTGGTCATTGAGGTTGAGCTTGACACTTCCCAGAGCGCTAGGCGACTCAAGAAAGATATTGCGGATATTTACGGCCATGACAGTGATTTAGCAGTTATCTCTTCAAGCGGACTTCGAAAAGGATCTCGTTACGTTGTTCGCGTCATTGAATCAGGTGATGCGTTAGCTCGTCAGACTGGGCTGATTGATGGAAACGGTCGACCTATTCGTGGCCTTCCACCGCAAGTTGTTTCAGCCAATATCTGCGATGCAGAGGCTGCGTGGCGTGGCGCATTTATCGCCCACGGTTCACTGACAGAGCCCGGTCGTTCATCATCACTTGAGATTACTTGTCCAGGACCTGAAGCGGCGTTAGCACTTGTTGGAGCCGCGCGACGTTTAGGTATTGCTGCAAAGGCGCGCGAAGTACGTGGGGTCGATCGCGTTGTTATTCGTGACGGTGATGCAATCGGTGTGTTACTCACACGACTTGGTGCACATGAAAGTGTTCTCGCTTGGGAAGAGCGACGCATGCGTCGTGAAGTTCGCGCAACCGCAAATCGCCTTGCAAATTTTGATGATGCAAATCTTCGCCGATCAGCACGTGCGGCAGTTGCCGCTGCAGCACGCGTCCAACGTGCAATGGAGATTCTCGGCCCTGAAATTCCAGATCATCTAAAAGAGGCTGGTGAGCTACGAATTAGTCACGGTCAAGCAAGTTTGGAAGAGTTAGGTTCTCTTGCAACACCACCCATGACAAAAGATGCGATCGCTGGGCGAATTCGCAGATTACTTGCGATGGCTGATAAGCGAGCTTCAGAGTTAGGAATTCCTGATACTGAGGCTGGTTTATCACCTGACTTGCTCGGCGAGTAGCGCCAGAGCAGTGCTTACCGCCTGATAAGATTCCGCTTAGACCCCAGCGTTGTGGCAGATATTGTGCCGTCTCACTTTCTTACTCTAGAAAAAGGTTTACTGATGATTAATGTTGGAATTAATGGTTTTGGCCGCATCGGCCGTAATTTCTTTAGAGCAGCGCTGACCAACCCTGAGATCAATATCGTTGCGATCAATGACCTTACCGATAATGCAACCCTTGCCCACCTCCTTAAATACGACTCAATTCTCGGTCGCTTAGGCCTCGAGGTCTCTCATACGGATGAAACTCTCACCGTCGGAGGAAAGACAATTAAAGTTTTTGCAGATCGCGATCCGGCAAACCTTCCATGGGGAGCAGTAGGCGCAGATATCGTTATCGAATCAACCGGACATTTCACCAAGGCCGCAGATGCCAGAAAACATATCGCGGCAGGTGCTAAGAAGGTGATTATCTCAGCTCCAGCATCGGATGAAGATATTACGATCGTGATGGGTGTTAATCACGAGAAGTACGATCCAGCCAACCATCACATCATCTCTAACGCCTCATGTACAACGAACTGCCTTGCTCCAATGGCCAAGGTTCTTCAGGTTAACTGGGGGATTGTGAAGGGTTTGATGACCACGATCCACGCCTATACCAATGATCAGGTCATTCTTGATTTCCCACACAAAGATCTCCGCCGCGCCCGCGCTGCTGCGACAAATATGATTCCAACCTCAACCGGTGCTGCAAAGGCGATTTCACTGGTTCTCCCAGAACTTAAGGGAAAGCTCGATGGATATGCAATGCGCGTACCAGTTCCAACAGGATCAGCGACTGATCTCACCGTTGAATTGGCGAAAGAGGCGAGCGTTGCCGAGATTAATGCTGCGATGAAGGCTGCAGCAAACGGTGCGCTGAAGGGGTTCCTTTCCTACACCGAAGACCCTATCGTTTCCTCAGATATTGTTACTGATCCATCTTCTTGCATCTTCGATTCAGGGCTCACCAAAGTAATTGGTAACCAGGTCAAGATTGTTGGTTGGTATGACAATGAGTGGGGTTACTCCAATCGCCTCGTAGATCTCGTTGGGCTTGTTGGTAAAAAACTCTAATGCAATTGAAAGAGAGCGATCTTGCTGGGAAGCGAGTCTTTCTTCGCTGTGATCTCAATGTTCCGTTGAAAAATGGAGTAATCACTGACGACGGTCGAATAAAAGCCTCGCTTCCTACAATCAAGTACCTGCTTTCTGTCGGAGCAAGTGTTGTCATTGCCGCCCACCTTGGTAGACCTAAGGGTGAAGTGAAAGCAGAACTATCCCTAGCTCCTATTGCTCAACGTCTGAGCGAATTACTTGCTCAACCAGTGCTATTTCCAGGCTCAGTACAAGGGGACAACGTTTCATCTGCAGCAAAGAATCTTGTTGCAGGTGAACTTCTTCTTCTTGAAAATATTCGCTTCTCACCCGCCGAAACATCAAAAGATGAATCAGAACGTCAAGCATTTGCTGATTACCTAGCCTCGCTGGCAGATTTCTATGTTGGTGATGGTTTCGGAGCAGTTCACCGCAAACATGCCTCGGTCTACGACCTGCCAAAAATTCTCCCTCATGCAGCGGGTCTTCTCGTAAGTGCTGAAGTTGATGTACTCAAGAAACTCACCATTGATCCGGTTCGCCCGTATGGAGTCGTTCTTGGTGGCGCGAAAGTCTCAGATAAAATCGGCGTAATTTCTAACCTTCTTAACAAGGTCGATGTGATGGCAATTGGTGGAGGGATGGTCTTCACATTTCTCGCAGCGCAGGGACATCAAATCGGGAAGTCACTTGTTGAAGACGATCTCATACCAACAGTAAAAGAGTTGATTGAAAAGGCTAAACAGCAAGGAGTGAAGTTAATCCTGCCAACAGATATTGTCATTGCTCCAGACTTCTCTATCGACTCTCCGCCAACGTTGGTGGCCGCAAATGCGATTCCCGCGGATCAGATGGGACTTGATATAGGTCCTGATTCAGCAAAGGTCTTTGCCGCAGCGATCACATCGTGTGAGACCGTCTTTTGGAATGGTCCTATGGGAGTCTTTGAATTTCCGAATTTCGCACACGGAACCAAAGTTATAGCCCAAGCTCTCTCTCAGGTATCTGGAATTTCAGTCGTCGGGGGCGGAGACTCAGCTGCAGCAGTAAGAGCGTTGGGATTTGCGGATAGCGATTTTGGATATATTTCAACCGGTGGTGGAGCATCGCTAGAGTATCTCGAAGGCAAAGAATTGCCGGGACTTAAGGCGCTAGATCTTTAATCTTGATGTAACTTTCAACCACTTCGAAGGAGATGAATATGCGTAAGCCACTTATGGCGGGTAACTGGAAGATGAACCTCAACCATCTTGAGGCGATCGCAGTTGCACAGAAGCTCGTCTATTCACTCTCGGATAAAGACTATGACGCAGTTGATATAGCAATCCTTCCTCCCTTTACAGATATTCGTTCAATTCAAACGCTGATTGATGGTGATCGCCTCCGTTTGCTCTACGGCGCGCAAGACCTCTCTCCTGAAAATGGTGGCGCATTTACTGGCGATATCTCAGGTTCAATGCTGGCAAAACTAGGGTGTACCTTCGTAGTTATTGGGCATTCAGAGCGCCGCGCTATCCATAAGGAAGATGACGCGCTTATCAATAAGAAGATACGCGCAGCGCTCTCTCATGATCTTATTCCAATTTTCTGTGTGGGCGAAGAACTATCTATCCGTGAATCTGGCGCGCATGTATCGCATGTGATTCGTCAGGTACGTGCTGGCCTCGAGGGATTCACCAAACCAGAGTTAAAAAAGATCGTGATTGCATATGAACCAGTGTGGGCGATTGGAACAGGTAAATCAGCAACACCAGATGATGCTCAAGAAGTTTGTGCTGCAATTCGTGAAGAGGTAGGAGTAATCGGTTCACCAGAGATTGCTGCGGGTATGCGAATTCTTTACGGTGGCTCAGTGAAGTCCTCAAATATCGTTGAGATAATGAAGCAGAGCGATGTTGACGGCGCACTCATCGGAGGAGCCAGCCTTGACCCAGAGGAGCTTGCAAAGATAGCCAAGTTCTACGCGCAGGAAGCCCTCTAACAGCGACGGTTTGCGGGCTCAACGCCTCAATTAATCTAGTATCCTTCCCTTCTACGATGTAAGGAGCACGACATATGGTCCTCGGACTTTCGATCTTTCTGATCCTAATGAGCGTAATCATGATCCTTCTCGTCCTTCTCCATAAAGGAAAAGGCGCGGGACTTTCAGATCTCTTTGGTGGTGGAGTCTCTTCAAACTATGGAGGCTCGTCAGTAGTTGAACGCAATCTTGATCGCCTCACCATTGTTGTCGGTGGACTCTGGTTTGCAGCCGTTGTTGCTCTTTCTTTAGTCTTGAAGGGATAAGACGATGGCAAGTGCGATCCGTGGAAGTCGTGTCGGCGCTGGCCCAATGGGTGAGGCTGAGCGTGGAGATCAGATTGAGCGCGCAACCGTTTCATACTGGTGCGGCAACGGTCATGAAGTGCGTCCATCATTTGCTGTAGAAGAGACAGTTGTTATCCCAGAGCAATGGGATTGCCCAAAGTGTGGTCTACCAGCGGGGCGCGATAAAAATAAGCCGCCGACTGCTGTTGTTAATGTCCCGTATAAGACTCACCTTGCTTACGTCAAAGAGCGTCGCACAGATGCCGAAGGTGCGAAAATTCTTGAAGATGCACTGAAGAAATTGCGTGGAGACGAATAATTTAAAGAGAATGGGCAACCGTTAACAATTGCAGAATTCCCGCCGAACGATCTTCTAGGTGAAGTCGCAGCAGCGGGAATTTTCTTTTCTGCAGAGCTGCGTGATCTCCCAGCGCTTGCGCCATCAGCAGAGTCCGAAGGGTGAACTTTTCGCCAGGAATGTCAAGATCATTGTTGGACTCACCTGTTATCTGAAGAAAGGAACCATTTTGTTGTCCACCTTTATGAAACTGACCCGTTGAGTGGAGGAAGCGCGGCCCCCAACCAAAGGTGACTGGCTTGCCAGTTTTCTTTGAAAGAATATTTTGAAGTTCTTGCACACTCGCATCATCCTTGCGATCGAGATAGGCATGTATTGAGATGTAACCATCCTCTGGAACTTTTGCCAGAAATGAAAGAAGTGATTGGTGAAGTGAGCTACCTTCACCGAAGATAGCCACCTTTTCATCGACATTGTCGGCAGTGAATTGTGGGAGTACTCCGTTCCATTCTTTGAGCAGTTGCGATGTTGCGTTCTTAGCCTCTGTCACATTCGGTTGATTAAATGGATCAATATCAAGAGCGGATCCCAGCAAGGCGGTCACCCATTCCCAAAAAATAAAGTGTTCACCCAAACTTCCGACGGCAACGAGGTCCGCATCACTTTCACTGAAGGAAACTCTGAACGCACCGCCCACCGCAGCGCTAGTTACACCATCGACAGCGATAGGAAGTCGTCCGACACCTGACTTGCCAGTTGATTCAGCGATCAGTTGCTCGATCCAATCAGAGAGCCCCTTGAGACCAGAGCCTTGATCAATAAAGGCGATGTATTGCTCACTTTCGGTAATCAGAAGTGAAGCAACATCAACGATGTCGTGACTATCGTGCAGAAATGCAGCCTTCATATCACTTGCTTGATCGAGGAGTACTGAGACATCTACGCCAGTGAAAGCAGTTGGTACTAATCCGAAGGCAGTCAATGCGCTGAAGCGTCCTCCAACATGCGGGTCAGCGTTTATCACAGCCAACCCTTGGCTGCGCGCTTGAAGATCAAGCGGTGATCCCGGATCTGTGATGATCACAATGTGTGATGCAAGGTCGAGCCCTTGATCCTGAAAGGCTGCGGTAAATATGGCACGAGCTGATGATGTCTCTATGGTCGAACCAGATTTGGACGAGACGATCAAAAGCGTGGAGGAAAGATCCTTAGTGAGTGCATGAGCAAAATACTGAGGGTCTGTTGAATCAAGAATGAAAAGGTTTTTCTTAAAGCTCTGTGCAATTACTTCTGGTGCAAGTGATGAACCACCCATTCCTGCAAGAACAACATGTTTGATATGTGGAAAACGGGCAACAAGAGCATCAATTTCTGGGAGAAGTGCGCGTGATGATTCTGGACAATCAACCCAATTCAATCGTACGGCCGCTTCTACAGCAGCCTCTGCTCCCCAAATCGTTGGATCTTTGAGGGCAATTCTTCTGTGGGCACTTTCAAGTTTTTGATAGAGAGCACTGGAGCGATCTACCCGAGCGAGTGCTGACCCTGAGATCTGCATCTAGCGCATCTCCTTGCGAACTGATTCGAGAAGATCTATCCAGGCTTGCGCAAATTTCTGTACACCGTCCTCTTCAAGTGCTTGCGTGATTGAATCAAGTGAGATTCCAGCAGCCTGCAAATCAGCGAGATGTTTACGAGCGGTTGCAATCTGAGGTGTAATCGCATCTCCTGCAACAACGCTATGGTCTAGAACGGCAGCTAGAGTTGATGGAGGCATCGTGTTCACTGTGTGCGGAGCAATGAGTTGATCAACATAGAGCGTGTCAGGGTATGAAGGATCTTTGACACCAGTTGATGCCCACAAAGGGCGCTGCAACTGAGCGCCACGATCTGCCAACTCTTTCCACTGGGCACTACCAAATTTCTCTTGAAAGAGTGCGTAGGCACAATGGGCGTTGGCAAGTGCAATCTTTCCAAGGAGCGCTTCATTTCCAACGGTCTTTAACTCTCTGTCAACGGCTGAATCTATGCGTGAAATGAAAAAGGATGCCACCGAGTGAATAGTTGAGAGATCGCGACCCTGGGCTGAAGCGAGTGAGATGCCTTGCGTAAATGCATCGATCACTTCTCCGTAGCGTTTCAATGAAAAGATGAGAGTGACGTTAACGCTGATCCCTTGTGCGATGAGTGCCGTGATGGCGGGTAGCCCTTCAGGTGTGGCCGGAACCTTAATCATCACATTTGGTCGATCAACTATCTTGTGCAGCGCTATACCCTCAACGATCGTCTCTGCTGTATTTCGTGCCAGACGCGGATCAACCTCGATGCTTACTCGACCATCGATACCGTTACTTGATTTATAGAGATCTAGAAAGAGCTCGCATGCCATCCGAACATCATCCGTAGTGAGTTTTTGTACAAGAGCGTCAACATCGTCTCCCGAAAACGCCGAGATATCATCTGCATAATCAGCAGCACCAGTGATGGCTGCGGCAAAGATACTTGGGTTAGTTGTAACTCCACGAACGCCATCACGGGCTATACGCACCGGAAGACTTAATTCATCGCTACTCGAAAGCTTTGAACGCGATAAGTCATCAAGCCAGATTGAGGTTCCGGCGGCGAAAATCTCTTGCGCTTTCATGCACGGGCTTCCAAAACCTTGGCTACAACATTCTCAGCGGTGAATCCGAACTCTGTGAAGAGTTCTCCAGATGAAGCAGATGCGCCATAGTGATCAAGGCTAATGATTACCCCAGAGTCTCCAACATATTCGCGCCAGCCTACGGAAACGCCAGCCTCAATACTCACTCGCAGCGCACTCTTTGGAATGACTGACTCTTGATAGGCCTTACTTTCGCTTGCAAACCACTCGAGACAAGGAGCGCTCACCACAGATGTTGAGATTCCCTTCGCGTTAAGAATTACTGCACTGGCTACGGCGACACTTACTTCAGATCCCGTTGCAATGAGAACTACTTCAGGATCTTTCGGCGCAGCAACAAGTGTGTATGCACCTTTCTCGACTAGCTGTGCGCTATTGGTGGCGGTGCGTTCAAAGACAGGCAGATTCTGGCGAGAGAGAAGAATTCCAACCGGTTTGTTACGGAGAAGAATTGATCTCCATGCCTGCGCAACTTCATTGGCATCAGCCGGTCTAACGACAGCAAAACCAGGAATCGCACGAAGGGATGCCAGATGTTCGATCGGCTGATGGGTTGGCCCATCTTCTCCAAGACCGATCGAGTCATGTGTCCAGACAAATGTTGTTGGAATGTTCATCAGTGATGCAAGACGAACCGAAGGGCGCATGTAATCGCTAAAGACGGCAAATGTTCCACCGAATGTCCGCGATAGTCCATGCAGAGTTATTCCGTTGAGAATTGAACCCATCGCGTGCTCACGAATTCCGAAGTGAATCACTCGTCCGTACGGACTTACTTCGCTCATCGCACTTGATGACGGAAGGAATGATTTTCCGCCTTCAATAGTTGTGTTGTTGCTTTCGGCTAAATCAGAAGAGCCACCCCAAAACTCAGGTAGGACAGTGGCTATCGCATTGATAACTTTTCCTGAAGCTGCGCGAGTTGATACGTCTTTGCCAGATTCGAACTGGGGGAGTACCTCTTCCCAGCCTTGAGGAAGATCACGTTGCATAAGACGTGTGAGCAGTTGCGCTCTGGCGGGATTACTCTTCTTCCAGAGTTCAAATCGTGTATCCCATTCTCTGCGAAGAGCGGCCCCGCGCTCTTTCACAAGACGGACATGGCTGAGAACATCTTCGGGCATCGCAAATTTTTCTTGAGGATCTAAACCGAGAAGAACCTTCGTCGCCTCAATCTCTGCTTCACCTAGCGCTGAACCATGAGATTTGGCTGTATTGCGCAACTTCGGTGCAGGCCATGCAATGACGGACTTCATGCGGATCAGAGTTGGCCGACGTGAATCACTTTTGGCTTCACGCATCGCTTGATCAAGTGCTGGTAGATCTACATTTCCGTCAGCGAGAGTATCGACTTCAATGACACTCCATCCATATGCCCGATAACGAGCCGAAACATCTTCCGTAAATGCTAAGTGAGTATCACCTTCAATTGAAATTCGATTATCGTCATAGATCACATTGAGATTGCCGAGCTCTTGTGTTCCCGCCAAGGAGGAGGCTTCAGCACTTACGCCCTCCTGCAAATCTCCATCGGAACAGATGACCCAGATTGAGTGATCGAATAGTGATTGACCTGCAGGTGTCTCTGGATCAAGTAATCCACGCTCATATCGTGCAGCCATTGCAAATCCAACGGCTGTGGCAATTCCGGCACCGAGTGGGCCAGTTGTCATCTCCACACCATCGGTATGTCCGTACTCGGGATGTCCAGGAGTGAGCGAACCATGTGTGCGAAATTCCTGAAGATCTTTCATCGTAAGACCGTAACCACTGAAGAAAAGTTGCGTGTAGAGCGTCATAGACGAATGACCGCAAGAGAGAATGAAACGATCGCGACCTATCCATTGGGGATCGGAAGGATCATGCATCAAGTGGCGTTGAAAGAGTGCGTAAGCCACTGGGGCGAGAGACATTGCAGTCCCTGGGTGACCGTTACCGACTTTCTGCACTGCATCCATCGCCAGTGCACGAGCTAGGGCCACTGCTCTGTCATCAAGCTGGTCCCACTCTGACATGTTTTTCATTTAACTCACCTTTCGACTCTGCGGCACACGAACAACTGTAAGACGAACTCTCCAAGCAGCTACCCAGAAAATGACGGCTCCTAGTAAGTGAAAGGCCACCAAGATTTCTGGAACACCAGTAAAGTATTGAATGTAACCGATCGTTCCTTGACCAAGTGAGATACCTAGGAATACAACTAACGCGCGTTTTGTCGCAGTCGACGCTGTTGGCAGCACAAGATAAGCAATAGTAAGACCGAGAAGAAATATCACGGCATCGGTATGAAGCACCGTTATGTTGCGGATATCAAGATCAAAACGTGGTGCCAACTCATCACCTGCATGTGGTCCACTGCCAGTAACGAGGGTTCCAAGAATTAAAACAAGAAACGAAATCGCAACATGCGCACCAGAGATAACTCGAAGAGAAGTTTCCTTGATCGCTGTACGTGCAACAGGACCAGATCGACGTGAGTAAAGTGATGCTGCCCCGGCAATCAAGGCCATTGACAGGAGTAGATGTCCAGCTACAGCGAAAGGATTGAGATCGGTGAGAACTGTGATTCCGCCAAGTACGCCTTGCGCAAGAATTCCAAGAAGCTGTCCTGCTGCTAATAGGCGAAGGTCTTTCCTTCGAGTCTTAAGCACTTCAATCACTACAGCGAGCGCTGCAATAAGGAGTGCGAAGGTGAGAAGGCGATTTCCAAACTCAATCCATACCTGATGCTCAGGTTCAATCTGCGTTGCCACAGGCACGAAGGAGCCTTCAGAACATTCAGGCCATGTGGGACATCCGAGTCCAGAGCCGGTAAGTCGCACAGCTCCGCCGGTAATCACTAGAGCGCCCTGGAGGAAGAGGAGAATTCCGTAGAGAGCGGTACGAATACGCATATCGCTAGCCTATTCCAGGAGGGCGAGTGTTCGAGTAGAAGGCGTGAGTTAATTACGATACATTCGTGTTGTGAAATTCGGAGATAGCCAGAGCGATGATCTTCCCACAAGGGATGCGATCGCCCGCCTCATTCTTGAGCATGGTCCGGCCACCGCTTCAACCTTAAGTCAAGCGCTGGCGCTGACCCCGGCTGGAATACGACGTCATCTCGACCTTCTTGTGGCCGACGGCATTCTCGAGGCGCGCGATCCTAGAGACTCCTCGATACGCGGTCGAGGACGCCCATCAAAAGTCTTTCTCATGACCGATGTTGGACGTGCAAAGTTTGAACACACCTATGATGATCTTGCAGTATCTGCGCTGAAATTTATGGCAACACATTCAGGTGATCACTTAGTTGCCGCATTTGCAGAATCGAGAGCGCAAGAGATCGAAGCTAAAGCAACCGAGTATTTTAC
>CAZNUC010000019.1:0-21284 GCA_964576165.1 uncultured Candidatus Planktophila sp.
CACCCTTACCGAATTCGGTACGTGATGTTCCCTTGATTGATACTTCTGCCATTGTCTTGCTCCCTTAGCGCTGTAGATACTTCACTTGAATTGCATGAAGTTCCAGCAGGAGTTGATCCCTACGCCGTCGATCACGGATAAATTTCACCCTCGCCGGAACAGGGCAAAGATTAGCCTGAGTTAGCTGTGTCCGTCAAAAAGGCTTGTTACTGAGCCATCTTCGAAGACTTCACGGATCGCCCGGCCCAAAAGTGGGGCGATAGTGAGCACGGTGAGCTTGTCGAAACGCTTATCTTCAGCGATCGGAAGTGAGTTTGTGACAACAATTTCAACAGCGCGAGACTCTTTCAAGCGCTCAACAGCAGGGCCCGAAAAGACTGCGTGGGTTGCTGCAACGATGACATCTTTTGCACCACCTTCAAAGAGGGCATCAACAGCTTTTGTAATTGTTCCTGCGGTATCAATCATGTCATCGATAACAACGCATGTACGACCTGTTACATCACCAACGACGCGGCCTGTTACTGATTCATTTGGAATAAGTGGATCACGTGTCTTATGAATAAAAGCGATCGGACATCCACCAAGAAGTTCTGACCAACGTTCTGCAACACGAACTCGTCCTGAGTCAGGAGAGACAATTGTGAGCTTTGAGCGATCAACTTTGCTTCCAACATAATTGGCCAGCATGGGTAGAGCAAAGAGATGATCTACTGGACCATCAAAGAAACCTTGAATCTGAGAAGTGTGAAGGTCGACAACCATTAAGCGATCAGCGCCTGCAGTCTTATAAAGATCAGCCATCAAACGTGCAGAGATTGGCTCACGTCCGCGGTGCTTCTTATCTTGACGAGCATATCCGTAGAAAGGTGCAACGACTGTAATGCGCTTTGCTGAAGCTCTCTTGAGTGCATCAACCATGATGAGTTGTTCCATGATTTGCTTATTTACTGGGGCAGCATGTGACTGAAGTACGAATGCATCGCAACCACGTACAGATTCTTCGAAGCGAACGAAAATTTCACCATTTGCAAAATCATAAGCAGAGGTCGGGGTAAGTGGGACGCCTAGTTCGGATGCAACTTCATCTGCTAACTCTGGAAAAGCTCGTCCTGTAAAGAGTCGTAATCTTTTTTCGGAAGTTAATCTGAGTTCGCTCACAGAAGTTAGCCCTTCTTTCCATCATCATGACGCGAGGCCGCATCTGCTGATTTTGTACCGGATCTCTTGCGCAGGACCCAACCTAATACATTTCTCTGCTTTGCCCTAGCAACCCCAATTGCTCCGGGTGGCACATCTTCAGTAATCACTGAGCCGGCGGCTGTATACGCGCCATCTCCGATGGTGATCGGGGCGACCAACATGGAATCGCTGCCGATTCGCACATGATCTCCAACGACGGTGTGGTGTTTTTCAACACCATCGTAATTCACGAAAATTGTCGCAGCACCGATATTGCTACCCTCACCGATCGTGGCATCGCCAACATATGAAAGATGCGGAACCTTTGAACCGTCACCAACAACAGCATTCTTCATCTCAACAAATGCTCCGGCCTTACTTGATGCACCGAGTTGGGTACCTGGCCTTAAATATGTAAATGGTCCAACGCTTGCATTGGCACCAATCACAGCACCTGTGCAGTGAGATTCAATCACCTGCGCACCTGAGGCAACGGTGCAATTAAGCAATGTGCTGCGAGGTCCGATAACGGCGCCGCTTGCAACCTTTGTTGACCCGGCAATCCATGTACCTGGCAATAACGTGACATCACTTTCAACTGTGGCAGTTGAATCAACCCAGGTTGAGATTGGATCAACGATAGTCACGCCAGCCTTCATTAAATTATCGTTAATCAGATCGCGCAATAGAGCCGCGCTTTCAGCAAGCTGAGCACGGTCATTGACTCCGAGAATTTCAATAAAGTCTTCGATGAGAACCGCTGCGATTGATCCGCCATCATTACGGAGGATTTCAAGAACATCGGTGAGATAGAGCTCGCCTTGTGAATTATTGTTCTTTAATTTTCCAATCGCTGCCGCAAGTTTTACACCATCGAATGCGTAGACCCCAGAATTAATTTCGTAGATTGCCTTCTCTTCATCGCTGGCATCGCGCTCTTCAACGATTCGAAGTAATGAACCATCTTCGCTGCGAATAATTCGGCCATACCCTGTTGGATCTGGGTGCTCAGCAGTCATGACAGATGCTGCGAACTTTCCTTTATGGTGAACTTCTAAAAGTGCTTCGAGTGAAGCACCTGTAAGCATCGGGGTATCCCCTGCAAGAACTAAGACTGTTCCCTGTGGACTGGTGTCTGCGAGCGCCAATTGAGTTGCATGGCCGGTACCACCGCGGTGTTCTTGAAAAACCGTTGTCGCATGAGGCGCAATCTGAGCAACGTGTGCTTCAACAAGTTCACGACCTGCGCCGACGACAATGCAAAGATTTTTACCCTTGAGCCCACTGACTGCATGAAGAACATGGCCAAGAAGTGTGCGACCAGAAATTTCATGAAGAACCTTGGGAGTTGTGGATTTCATCCGCGTGCCTTCTCCAGCGGCGAGAACAACCACTGTTTCAAGGCTCATGAGTGAAGTCTATCTTGCTCCGTCAATCAATCAGACGGCCTTTTGTACTTCGGCGGGAACTTGCATTGCTCCGCCTGCTTATTCGGCGGGCAATATAAATTGCTCCGCCACCAGGTATCGATCCTGGACCCTGGGCTTCAAAGGCCCATGTGCTAGCCACTACACAATGGCGGAACCCGTATTCTCCCTCATTACTTGGGGTGCTGGCGACCAGAATCCGCGCAATCGTTAAATAATTTTTGCACCCTGCACAGGACCAAAGGCCCGAGCAACGCTTCCAACAACTCCACTTGAGGTCAGGGCGACCGCTAAATCTAAGCCTGCTTCAACATCTGCAACGAGAAATGCAACAGTGGGGCCAGAGCCTGAAACTATCGCACCAAGTGCTCCATATTCCTGGCCAACATCGAGAACTAATGACAGTGCAGGGCGCAATGTGCAGGCCGCACTTTGTAGATCATTGCTTAATGATGCTCCAACGGCTTTCGCGTCCCCTGAAAGAAGTGCCTGCATTAATTGATCACTAATTCGTGGCTCTGAGATATCTAACTCTGCACGCAATCGATCACACTCTGCATAAACAGCAGGCGTTGAAAGACCGACGCTGGAAAGTGCTAAGACCCAGTGATAGGTACCTCGTGAAAGAGCAGATGTGAGTTGGTCACCATGGCCTTGTCCGATAGCAGTTCCACCCGTGAGCATAAATGGAACATCGCTACCAAGAGAGCGGGCAAAATCATGTTGTTCTTCGCGAGACATTGCTAAGTCATACAGGTAATCAATTGCAACAATCATTGCGGCAGCATCAGCGCTTCCACCAGCCATGCCTCCTGCAACTGGGATGCTCTTCTTCACTTCGATATGAACATCGATGGTAATGTCATATTCAGAGGCAATTAACTGCGCAGCCTTCACCGCCAAATTTGTTTGATCTGCTGGCACCCCATGGGTGTGATCGCCCACAATTGAAATAGTGATTCCTGAACCGGGGGCGCTCTTTGTGACTGTCACATCATCGAAAATTGAAATAGCCTGAAAGACAGAGACAAGATTGTGGAAGCCATCGGACTCTCGCGGGCCAACTGATAATTGCAAATTAACCTTTGCAGGTACGCGCACCGTTACTGAATCTTTTGCCACGCGTAGACCTTATTACTTATTGAGCAATTGTGCAGAAATCTTGAATGGTCAGCGCTTCACCGCGCAACGTGCCATCAATTCCCACTGACGCAAGGTGCGCTTCGGCTGCCGCTGAACCACCATACATAGATGACAAGGTTGAGCGGAGCATTTTTCTGCGCTGAGCGAATGCTAAATCGATGATTGAAAAGACCTTCTTTCGTAGCACTTCATCACCTAATGGAGCATGGCGCGAAAAGGCTACTAACTTAGAATCTACATTCGGAGCTGGCCAGAAAATTGATCGAGAAACAGAGCCTGCGCTACTTACATCTGCCCACCATGCCGCCTTCACACTTGGGATTCCGTACTCCTTGCTATTTGGTTTCGCCGCTAAGCGATCAGCAACTTCTGCCTGCACCATCACGACACCGCTTCGTAGCGTTGGGAAGTACTCAAGGAGATGAAGAAAAACGGGTACTGAAACGTTGTAAGGCAAGTTAGCAACCAATACGGTGGGTTCAACATCAAGTGATGTGACTGCCAGAGCATCACTTGTGTGAACTGTTAACTGTTCTGATCGCTGGCTATGTTTTGCAGCTGTGATTGGGAGCTGTCTGGCCAAACGAGAGTCAATTTCTATTGCAACCACAGATGCTGCTTCTTCTAAAAGGGCGAGTGTTAGTGAGCCAAGGCCAGGGCCAATTTCAAGTGCGACATCATCGCTACGAACATCGGCAACTCGAACGATTTTTCGACACACATTTGCATCAATAACAAAGTTTTGACCAAGTGATTTAGATGGTTTGAGATCAAGGAGGGCGGCAAGCTCTCTGATCTCTGCCGCTCCGAGAAGGCTCACAGCGATGTTCCTGTGCTCAATGATTCAGAGGCGAATGATCCAAATATTCTCTCGGCATTATTTGAAATCGCTGTCGTAAACTCAGCGAGTTCGGCGTTACGTTCATCAGCCATTGCTCTGACAATGGTGGCAATCTGTGCTGGTGAATTGAGCGCTCCACGATGTGGCATCGGGGCTAAAAACGGAGCATCCGTTTCAACTAAAATCTGTTCGATAGGTGTAATTGAAAGTGCTTCACGCAACGCCGGAGCATTTTTAAAGGTAACAGTCCCAGCAAACGAGAGAATATATCCACGTTCAATGCACTTCTTAGCCATCTCTACATCTCCAGAAAAGCAATGAAAGACAGTCTTTTCAGGTGCACCGACTTCTTCGAGGATAGATAAGACATCATCGTGTGCGTCGCGATCGTGAATTACTAGCGCTTTCTTACTTCTTTTGGCCAGTTCAATATGCCACTTAAATGATTCTTGTTGACGAGGGCGCAGTTCTGGTGGAGTGCGAAAGTAATCAAGCCCTGTCTCTCCAATTGCTCGTACCCGTGGATGTTCTGCCAATTTTTCAATGGTCGCTAAATCCTTTTCAAGATCTGCCACAACTGGCGCTTCATTGGGGTGGAGGGCTACCGCTGCGAGAACTTGATTCTCATAGAGTGCGGCAAGATCAACTCCCCATTGTGATTGCTCTGCTGAATATCCAACCTGAACTATTCGATTAATCCCAGCCTTCGCGGCATCATCAAGTACTTGTTTTACTTCAGGCGAATCAACAGCTGTATTTGTGACAATCTCAATATGGGCGTGTGCATCAACACAAGGAACAGGTAGCGGCTCTGGTGCTGGCGCAAGTTGGCGATCAATATCGCGATTGTGGCGATCTGCCATCTGAAAATTACTCTTTAATCTCAAGTCGTGGAAAGAGAACTGGAGTCTTTGTTACAACAGCACCTTGTGGCAGTTGCCCCCATTGCGCAATATCGCTCACCTTCTGAGCACCGATTGGGCCAAGTGTTTCTTGCGCGCCGAGTGAGTTCCAGAGAATTTCAGTGGTGGCTGGCATAACAGGGTGCAAAAGAACAGCGAGTGCTCGTAGAGATTCAGCAGTGTTATAAAGAACTTGCTCTAACTCAGCTTTATTTGCAGGATCTTTCGCCAAAATCCATGGCTCTTTTTCAGTCACATAGCCGTTAACTTTTTTACAGAAGTCCATAGTCGCAACGATTCCGGTTTGGAAATCAAGAGCGACCATCGCTTTATCAGCTGTCTCGACCGTTGCCTTGAGAGCTTGCACAAGTGAATCATCATGGTGTGGTGCAGGGATAACGCCTTCACAATACTTTTCAATCATCGCTGCAAGGCGTGAAGCTAGGTTTCCAAAGTCATTTGCGAGCTCTGATGTGTAACGGGCACTCATATCTTCCCAAGAGAAAGATCCGTCGCTACCGAAGGGAATTGCGCGCAAGAAGTAATATCTAAAGGCATCGATACCAAAGTGGTCGGTGATGTCAGAGGGAGCGATTCCTGTGAGTTTTGATTTACTCATTTTTTCGCCGCCAACTAAGAGCCATCCGTGTGCAAAGATTTTGCGAGGGGTATCAAGTCCAGCAGCCATCAACATCGCTGGCCAAATGACGGCGTGAAAGCGCAAGATATCTTTTCCTACAAGATGAACATCAGCCGGCCACGTCTGCGCAAACTTCTTCCCACCTTCTGAATTTGGATCATCAGTGAGTCCAACTGCGGTTGCATAATTAAGTAAGGCATCAAACCAAACGTAAACAACTTGATCGGTATCCCAGGGAACAGGGATTCCCCAATCAAATGTTGATCGGCTAATGGAGAGATCTGAAACTCCGCCTTCTAAGAATGAGATCACTTCATTGCGCGCACTCTCAGGTTGGCAAGCATCTGGATTGTTCTTATATAAATCAATAAGGGGTTGAGCAAATGCGGAGAGTTTAAAGAACCAATTATTTTCATTGACAATTTCAACGGGTTTACTGTGAATAGGGCAGAGTTTCTCTCCATCGGTATCGATCAGATCGCCTGGTAACTTGAATTCTTCACAGCCCACGCAATACGGACCTTCATACTTTCCCGCATAAATGTGGCCAGAGTCTTTTAGTGCTTGTAGAAACTTCTGAACGCGATCTGTATGGCGCGGCTCTGTAGTACGGATGAAATCATCATTTGCGATATTCAGCGCACTCCAATTGGGCTTCCACGCATCAGCAACAAGACGATCAACCCATTCTTGTGGAGCAACGTTGTTCTGCTCTGCAGTGCGCATTACTTTCTGGCCATGCTCATCTGTGCCGGTGAGAAACCAGACAGATTCACCACGCTGGCGGTGCCAACGTGTGAGTACATCGCCTGCAACAGTTGTGTATGCATGCCCAATATGCGGGGCATCATTGACATAGTAAATCGGTGTTGTCAGGTAGAAGGATTTCACGTGCGCCATCTTATTACGACTTACTCGCATCAACGACAGCGGCATAGACGACCTTCTTCGGAAGTTCTGACTCTTTTGCCACTGTTGCGATCGCATCTTTACGGTCCATTCCAGCAGATTCAAATTCGCGTACTCGAGCAACAATCTCTTCCGCACTCTTTATTGCAGCACCGACAGGTACTCCTTCAATTACCAGCGTGATTTCTCCTAAAATCTCCTTCGATTGAGACCAATCAATCAACTCTTGCAGTGAGCCTCGAACTGTCTCTTCATAGGTTTTAGTCATTTCACGACAAACCGCGGCACGACGATCAGTGCCGAGGATTGATGCGGCATCGCGCAGTGAATCTGTAATGCGGTGAGGGGCCTCAAAGAAAACCATGGTGCGTTCCTCAAATCGCAACGTTTCAAGGTGAGTAATGCGAGCACCAGAGCTGCGAGGAAGAAAACCCTCAAATGTAAAGCGATCTGTCGCAAGCCCAGAGAGTGCTAACGCCATCGTTGGAGCGCTTGGGCCTGGAATAACAACAACACTGATTCCGAGTGCGATCGCATCGCGTGTCAGTCGGAAACCTGGATCACTAATTGTCGGCATTCCTGCATCCGATACAACAAGAACTTTTTTGCCACTGTGAAGAAGTGAGAGTACTTCCTCGGTCCGTGTAGTTTCATTTCCATCAAAGAATGAGATTATCCGTGCAGTAAATGTGACACCAAGATCTGCAGCCAATCGATGAAATCGGCGAGAGTCCTCCGCCGCAATAACTTCGGCATCAATGATCGCTTGCTTTAATCGCGGGCTAGCATCTCCTGGATTACCAAGAGGAGTAGCTGCCAACGTTAAGGTCATTGGCCTATCTTCTCAGGAATTACTCCACTTTACTTACAGATGCGCTTACCCTTATGCCGTGACCTACCTCGGAATCTATCTGATCGCTGGCCTCGGATTTCTTCTGCGAGTAATTAATCTAGCCACTCCAAAAGGTCTAGTTTTTGATGAGGTCTACTACGTCGATGCTGCTCGAGACTTTCTCGCTTTCGGTGTTGAGGTTACAAAGGACGAGCCGGAATTCGTGGTTCACCCTCCCCTAGGTAAATGGTTTATAGCAATAGGAATCCGACTATTTGGTGACAATGAATTCGGGTGGAGATTTGCAACAGCCGTTGCTGGAACTATTTCAATTATTCTTATTGGTCTCATTGCGCAGAGACTCTTCCGTTCACAATTTCTCACGCTACTTGCAACATTTTTAGCCGCAGTCGATGGACTCGCACTTGTCCATTCACGCACTTCACTGCTTGATAACTTTCTCACCACACTCATTCTTGCCGCAACGTATTTCTTCATTCGCAAAAATTACGTGGTTACGGCGATTTTCCTTGGCTTAGCTCTAGGCACGAAATGGAGTGCGCTCTATTTCATCGCCGTATTTGGAGCAGTCGCTCTCTATCGAGCATTCACTCATCACACAGGACGCAATCTCATTCGCCCGAGTATCGAGCGAATTCTCACCTTTACTCTTATTCCAATTGCTATCTATCCAGCTACTTGGGTGGGTTGGTTTCTCTCAGATCGTGGATGGGGAAAAGACGCCGGCTCTAACGCGATCTCGTCATTTATTAAGTATCACGAACAGATGCTTTCATTCCATACAGGGTTAAATGAAAAACATACCTACATGGCACACCCATGGACTTGGCTCATACAGTCACGTCCAACATCATTTTTTTATGAGTCACCAAAAACATGTGGAGCCCCATCGTGTTCACAGGAAGTTCTTGCAATGGGAACACCATTTCTATGGTGGACCGGGGCGATTGCAATTTTTGTTCTGTTCGGCTTCTGGATTAAATCAATAATTAAACGTCGTATGGAACCTGCATCCACCATCATTATTATGGGTATGGTTGCTGGTTATCTTCCTTGGTTTGCTTTTGGAGAGCGTACAGTCTTCTCTTTCTACTCAATAATTTTCCAGCCATTCCTCATCCTGGCAATTGTCTACTGTGCGCGCTGGTTTATTTCACATAATCAAAAGTGGGGAACAATTGCCTCATCGGTATTTGCGGTAATAGTTTTCTTCAACTTTCTTTACTTTCTCCCTATCTTTGTGGGAGATGTAATGACATATGACGCGTGGTATTCGCGTATGTGGTTACCCAGCTGGATTTAGGACGCCGGATTGAAGACGTTTTATTCGCCGGCCGCGCGATTTTCGCGAAGTCGTGTGACTGCTTCTTCAGCCAACTGCTGATCAAAGATTTCATCTCGTGATGGTGCTGCTGCTGCCAGCGCTTCACGCTCGAGACGCTCTTGCTCTTCGCTCCATTTACCCGGCTCTGTCAGGTCAATAATGCGCTTTGACGAAATCGCTTTTGCAGCATTGACATATGTTGGTACTGGAACGCTCTGTGGATCCCATTCATTTGCTGCTTGTTGACTGCCCTTTGGCAAAATCGTTACACCGGTGATTTCGCGCTCTGCGAGTGGAATCCAATGTTCAGTTACAGAATGTGGTGTAACAATTTCTGCAAAATTCGTAGTTGATACGCCTGCATTAGTTCGATGTAATTCATCACGACGTCGCTTCGTAATTTTCTCATTATTGGCTTCATGACGAACATGAGCAAGATAGAAAATGAATCCTGCAACTGGTAGTAGTAGAAGAGTCCAAGTTACTGTTTGCATAATCGCACCAATCAATGTCAGTAAGAAAGAAGTGACGATTAATGCGAAGAATAATCTTCTGCGCATTAATCTCATGTGATGAGCCCTCATTCGATCCACATCAGAAAGCGAACTTGTATTTCCCGCTACAACTTCAAGTGCACTTCGATATCTCTGTGCGCTTTTCCCGGTGAATTCGTTCCGACTATCGATCCAGCGCGGCAGAAAATAGGCAACCCACATGCCAATAATCGCTAGATAGATAATTCCGGAGGCCATGGTGAGCCAAGATTACGCGGTGGGGCCCTGAGTTCTTTGGATTTGCCCCCTACTCTTTCTTACTATTTTTTATCAACTCTTATTCGACGCTAGCGTTTTCTTTTACAAAAGTTATGTGGTCTCGCCACTGTCCATCAATATGTAGATAGCGAGCTCGACTGCCTTCGAGGATGTATCCCGCCTTCTCTGCGACTCTGCGTGATGGGGCATTTTCTGGGCGTAGATTAATTTCGATGCGATGTAGACCAAGTTGGTCGAAGCCAAATCGAGTCAGAATTTCAACGGCCTGCGTAGTAAATCCGCGATTCGCGTGGTCACGGTCTATCCAATAGCCAATATGTGCCCCCCGCATGGCTCCATAAATCACGCCCCCCAACGTTATCTGACCGATCAGGTCGCTGCCTCTCCAAATAACAAATGAGTACGAACGGCCATGACGGGCCTCACGATTAAAGATTCGAACCATCGCGAAAAAAGACGGTAACTCGTGCGGGCTGATTGTTGCAGAAGGACCTGTTGTGACTGTCGGTAGCGTCGCTTCCCATTCGCGCAGCCAGTCACGATTATGACTACGTACACGATTCCACTTCATGCGATCTCTTAAACGAAGTGGGCGTAACTCTAATTCACCATCACTGAGAAGTATTGGCCAGTTAGGGGATGACATGAGATTTAGATATATCGGCGCTCAAGCACGACAACAGTTACTTCTGACCCAGATTCAAGAGTGGTGACCCCTTCAGGGATTGCGATAAAGGCGTTGGCATCTGAGAGCGTAGTCTGCTCATCCTGCGCTGAGGAGTTACCTTTGCCAAGAGGTGTGATTGTCTTTCCATCTTCAGATAAGACGCCTCGTACATAGGATCGTGAATTCTCTGGCGAGGTGATGGCCTTATCCAGTTTTGCCTTCACCGATGGGCGGTGAATAATTGCCGCCCCAAGCATTGTTCTAATCATCGGGCGGATTAAAAGTTCAAAAGAGATGTATGCCGCAATTGGATCACCAGGGAGGGTAACGACTGGAACTTTATCTGGCCCGATGGTTCCGAAATTGTGACGACCACTTGATTCAATTGCCAAATCAATCGTGGTGATCTCACCGATTCCTGAAAGGGTTCTAGTAATCAGATCAAAAGAATCGTCATTGCGTTCACCGCTAATAATAATGAGATCGGCTCGTACTAATTGATCTTCAATTACATCTTTCAGCTCTTCTTCATTATCTGGAATCGTGTGGACTCGATATGCCACCGCCCCGGTCTCGCGCACAGCGGTTGTAAGCAACCAAGAATTTGTTTCGTACTCTTCATTAGCGCTAAGAGTATTGCCAGGCTCAACTAAATCTGGTCCGGCAGAGAGAACAACAACGCGTGGATGCGGGCGAGTAAGGAGATGATCTCGCCCAATTGAAGCTGCAAGACCTATCTGAGTAGAGCGAATTCGGCTTCCCTCTTTCAAGACAAGACGATCTCCAGCGTAGACATCTGCTGCAAGGGTCGCGCCATGGGCGTCAAGAAGCGGCATATCGAATGGCTCAAGGGGGTGACAGAGAGCAAGGAGAGATGAGAGAAACTCATCAACTTTTACATGCTCTGCCATAATCTCACCATACTTGTTAGAGCTACTGAAATCGGGGATTGACGTGAACTTAGGTGAGCAAAAGTCTCTTCTTCGAAAAAAGTATCGTGAAAATCGTAGAGATCTTCGACGAGATTTACCTTACACACATCTCATCGAATGCCCTGAGATTGAAAATGCACAGATAGTTGCAAGTTATATCTCTTATGGTGACGAACCCAACACAGATGAACTCAATAGAGCAATTCTTGAATCTGGAAAAAAATTACTTCTTCCGCGGATCACATCGGATTCGCAAGAGCGATCACTCGACTGGGTCTTTTGGAATGGTGATCGAGCGCAATTGGCGAGCCGAGGCAAAATACTAGAACCTGTGGGTCCACGCGAAAGTGATCTAGCTCTTATTGATGTGGTGATTGCACCCGCACTGCATGTTGATTCGCAAGGCTTTCGATTGGGTCAAGGTGGTGGGTACTACGATCGTGCACTCTCTGAAATAAATGCGTGGACAGTTGCCTTAATTTTTCCTGAAGAGACTTCAGCAGAGTTACTCCCACGAGAATCACATGATGTTGCAGTTAACGCCTACGCCACATACGAAAAGATCGTTCGCTTTAATTAGGAAGATTTCTCGCCATTACGATGCGTTGAACTTGATTGGTGCCCTCATAGATCTGGGTAAGTTTGGCATCACGCATCATTCTCTCAACTGGATAATCAGAGACATATCCATATCCACCAAGAACCTGGACCGCATCTGTCGTTACCTTCATAGCAACATCGCTTGCAAATGCCTTACTCGCTGATGAGAAGAACCGTAAGTCTTTATCATTTCGCTCGCTCTTTGCAGCGGCAGCATAGGTAAGTTGGCGTGCTGCCTCAATATTCATCGCCATATCGGCAAGGATGAATTGGATTGCTTGGAATTCGAAGATCTCTTTACCGAATTGCTTACGTTCGTGTGAGTACTTTTCTGCGGCATCGAGTGCACCTTGTGCAATGCCTAGTGCTTGTGCGGCAATCGTAATTCGGGTGTGGTCAAGAGTATCCATCGCAATCGCGAAACCTTTACCAACTTCACCAATGCGACGATCATCTGAAATTTCAACATTGTCGAAATAGACTTCACGTGTAGGTGATCCGCGAAATCCCATCTTCTTCTCAGGTGCGCCAAAAGAAATTCCAGGATCAGATTTTTCTACGACGAAGGCAGTGATTCCCTTAGATCCTTTACTCGGATCTGTTTGTGCAATGACTGTATAAAACTCAGAGATCCCAGCATTTGAAATCCATTTCTTACTTCCATTGAGCAACCAACCCGCAGATGTCTTCTCTGCCTTTGTTTTAAGTGCTGCTGCATCTGAGCCAGCCTCTGATTCTGAAAGACAGTATGAAAATCCTTTACCTTGTGCCAGTGCTGGTAGCCAACGCTTTTTCTGCTCTGTATCACCGCCGAGCATCAAAGGCAATGAACCTAATTTGTTAACTGCTGGGATAAGAGATGAAGATGCACAGACGCGAGCAACTTCCTCAATAATAATTGCGACCGCGAGGGCGTCAGCACCTTCGCCACCAAATTCAACGGGCACATGGGCGGCGTGAAGATTAGCCTTAATCAGCGCATCGGATGCCTCTTGCGGGAAACGGTGATCCTCGTCAACGGCATGTGCGTGAGGTGCGATCTCTTTCTCCGCAAGTGCGCGCACACTTTCTCGAAGATCTTGATATTCAGTCGGCAGATTAAATAAATCAGCTGTCATTTAATTCTCTTTCTTCGAGTTGAGTGACTTCAAGTATGAGTTGTACTGGGCTAGTTCGTCATCTTCACCCATTGCAGCCATACGTTCTTCATTTCGATCTATGCGACGCGTCTCCTTGGCATCTTCACGCATCCATTGAATAAAGGTCGCAACGAGAGCAAGAATAATTGGTATTTCACCCATTGCCCAACTGACGCTACCACCAGAGCGTTGATCCCCGAGGAAATCACCAAAAAGCCATGGCGCACCTTGTGCGGCATAGAAGCCTTTATCAACCAGGGTTGTTGTTGCAAGGAGTGCGACGGAGAAGAAGGCATGTATTGCCATGGTTGCAAAGAGAATGACGATACGGACAAGATGATGTACACGCCTTGGATTGGGATCAATGCCGACGATAATCATAAAGAAGAGGAAGCCTACAGCGATAAAGTGAAGATTCATTAGAAGATGGCCAGCATGAGAAGCCATAAGGGTTCCAAACAAATCAGTGAAGTAAAGAACGAAGAGGGATCCATCAAACAAGATGAGTGCGATCACTGGGTGAGTAATAATCATTCCGTACCGTGAATGAAGCAGGGCAAGAAGAATTCCGCGCGGTCCACGTTCTTCTTTAGTTCGCCCCTGAGGCAAAGTGCGTAGCGCTAAGGTGATTGGTGCGCCAAGGACTAAACCAATAGGTGCGATCATTCCTAGCGTCATATGAGCAATCATGTGATATTCAAATGAATACATGGCATACACACCAAGACCACCGCTTGTCGCAAAATCAATCGCTGAAATACCGAGTGCGAATGCAACTGTGCGCCCCACCGGCCACGCGTCCCCACGCTTTCGCAAGATGACAACACCTTTGATATAGAGAGCAACAGCTAAAGTCAGAATTCCCATCATAAATAGATCTGGATCGTATGCAAAGAGAATGCGAGTAATAGTTGGCTCTGCCGGAATTACAGGTTCGACAATGCGATCGGGGCTGGCATTTACCGAGAGCCAGATACCTATTGCGGTAATCGCCGCCATCAGCACTACTTCATAACCAATGATTCGAGTAAGAATTGCCCAATTGATCTCTGATTTCTGAGCCAAATTCTTCTTATGGAGATAGCCAATAAAGATAAGTACTGCGGCTAGCAGAGCCTTCAGAATTATTACTCGAGCATATGTTGTATCCCAGGCATCTTTGAAATTCAGTCGCGCCCATGCATTTACTACACCGCTCAGAACAACAACGATGGCGGCCCACAAAGCCATCACGCTAAATCTCTGGATTGCAATCTTGCGATCATCAATCGGGATAAATGTGAGCGCAAAGAGCCCACCCACCCAGAGTGATAATCCGATGACATGCAAAAGCATCGACCCAGTTGCCAAAGCATGCGATCCGCCTGAGACAGAGTGACTTTCTAGAGCTGGCGCAGCTATTGCAATAATTGAGATAAAAAGTAAGGCCATCATTGGAATTACACGGCGCACCTTTAGAAGTAAGTAGCCAACGAAAAATGCGGCCACGGTTTGCGCAAATAGGTATCTACCTAAAGTCACCTGTGTGACAAAAGATTGCAGCGAAGTCATATCAAGGGCATCAACAAAGGTAGTGTCCAGAATATTCGCAAAAGTTGTAATCAAAAAGAGGGTGCTGGATAGAAACCAGAAGAGTGCGAAAATAGATGCCCGTTGCCTTAACTTTAGAGATACCTCTTGCAAGGATCCCTCTTTATTAATGAGTAAGAAAGTAAAGGCAAGCAAAAAACCAACGACCATAAAACTCGATAGGTAAGTCAGGTACTTGCTCGTTAATAGCAGCAGATTAATCTGCATTCTTACTTCTCTTTAAAGATCTTGCGGGCGTAAGCACCCATTCCTACTAAAACGAGAACTGATAGACCAAGTAGAAAAATGACAAAAGCGTTTGTAGCAAAGTTGCTACCGCTTGGTTGCGATGGAGTACTGCTGATTGGTTCTGGAATTGCAGATGGTGTCGGTGTTGAGATCACGATCGCTGAATAATTAAATGTAAACGAACCCTCTAGCGGCAGATCTGCTTCTGCAAGAAGTAAGTAGGTGACTGTATAAACCCCTGAAGTAACAAGTGGTTTCATCTCTGCTACAGCTTCAGTTCCTAGAACGGTAAGAATGCCTGTATCAACTCTCTTGCCGTTTGGATCTGTGACGACAATCTCATTACCTTCTTCAATCAAAGGAAGTTCTGTAGTAATTGTGACTGCACTTGGGCCGGTCTTAAGTGTTGACCCCGCAATAGGGCTAGTGGCAACAAGAGTGTTGGCGTGAGCCGTAGGCATATTGAGAAGCGCTGCGACGAGAGCAATTCCAGCAAATGTCTTAGCTACGCTCTTCACATCTTCTCCCTTATCGATCGATTCGAACTTAAGAAGCGACTTGATTCGCATCTATAGTCCCACTTCCTTAGACTATGTACCTACTCGCTGCCAACCAAATTTTACCCTTGTAGCCCGCTAAGTGAAAGGAATGTGACGATGCCTACATATCAATACGCCTGTACCGCTTGCGATCACGCCTTTGAAGCGTTGCAATCATTCTCAGAAGATGCACTCACTGTCTGCCCTGAATGTAAGGGCGAAATCAGAAAAGTTTATTCCAGTGTTGGAGTTGTCTTTAAGGGTTCTGGATTCTACAAAACAGATTCGGTAAAGCCGGCCCCAACAACCAGTTCGGAGTAAGTGGTAACCCCTCAGTTTTCGTGATGTGGCGGCTTATCCGCTTTGATATCTTCATCACGTTTTAGATCAATATCCTCACGAGGATCTCTTTCATCCTCGGTCGTCGCGGGAAATAAATCGCTCATAATAAAACCATAGTACATACTTGGCTCATGTTTATGCGACTTGGGTCATTTATCGTTCGCCGCCGTAAGAGTGTATTAATCACATACATCATCTCAATTCTCATCGCAGGCGCAATTGGGTCTCTTTCATTTAGCCGCCTCGATTCTGGTGGATATTCAGATCTCAACTCAGAATCAGCCAAGGCCGCTGGTTACATCACCGATACCTTTAAAGTTCAAGACCCTGTTGCAATTCTCGTCGTTGATGCAGGTTCACGTTCAATCGATGATCCAGTCGTGAAGAGCGAAGCGTCAGCTCTAGAGAAAGAAGTTGCTGCGGCCAAAGGCATTAGCCAAACTCTTTCGTATTGGTCAACAGGTGGATCTCCGAACTTGGCTTCTGCTGATCGTAAGGCCGCTTTTCTCTTTATCTATGCAGATATCGAAAATTTCGATGTTGAAGGATACGGAGCAGTTGGTAAAACCATCTCTGAAAACTTCGATGGTAAATACAAATCACTTGAGGTCTATGCCGGTGGTGGCGCAGTTGTCACTAATGCAATCAACTCTAAGATCAAGACAGATCTTCTTCTCGCTGAGGGAATTGCAATTCCACTAACCTTTATCTTGCTCGCCTTTGTCTTTGGCGCACTCGTCGCATCAGCGACGCCACTTGTTGTCGGTGTTGGCGCAATCCTTGGCTCGTTCTTCCTTACCTACTTACTTACCTTGGTAACTGATGTGAGCGTATTTGCTCTTAATCTCATTACAGGGTTGGGCTTGGGCCTCGGCATTGATTACGCGCTTCTGATCGTCAATCGTTTCCGAGAAGAGATGCATAATGGAAAGAGCATCGAAGAGAGCGCAATCATCACCGTTGGGACAGCAGGCAAGACAGTCTTCTACTCAGGTCTGACCGTTATGGTCACACTCAGTGCACTTTTGCTCTTCCCGCTGAACTTCCTTAAATCGTTCGGCTATGCAGGTGTGATCGTCACACTCTTTGCAATCTTTGGTGCACTCATTCCACTTCCTGCACTTTTGGCAATCTTAGGTAAGCGAGTTGATAAAGGTGTGATCCGTAAAGGAGGCCTTGCGCCAAAAGAAGATGGTCGTTGGGCAAAAACTGCACGCACTGTAATGGCGCGTCCGATACCAGTAGTTATTGGCTCACTTGTACTACTTATTGTGATGGCTATGCCGATTGTAAATATTGCCTTCGCACAAGTTGATTCCCGAGTACTTCCAGCATCTGATCGCGCAGCGATTAGCTCGCAGGTCATTGAAGATCGCTTCGAAAGTTTTGAAGGAAGCCCTATCGAAGTAATTCTCCCCGATGGTGCCGGTCGCGAGAGTTCGCTCAACTCATTTTTAGCTCAAGTTAAAACTGTCGAAGGCATCACTCGCATCGGTACTCCTGAATATTCCGGAAATGATATTCGCGTGCAGGTAATTCCTGGAACAAGTTCACGTTCACTCGATGCAGAAAGACTTATCAAAGAGCTGCGTGCTCTTGATAAACCAGAAGGCCTTCTGATTGGCGGAGTTGCAGCAGACTTCACCGACTCGCAAGGCGGTATCGCTAGAACACTTCCTTGGGCACTCGGATGGATCGCTATAGCCGTATTCATACTTATCTTTATCTTCACTGGTTCAATTATCTTGCCAATAAAAGCTGTTCTTCTCAATGGTTTATCTCTCGTTGCCACACTCGGTGTCATCACATGGATCTTCATCGATGGAAACCTCAAGTGGCTCGTAGGTGACTTCACAGTCACAGGAACGCTCGATACGGGTTCAGTAATCTTGGTAGCCGTTGTTGTCTTTGGTCTATCAATGGATTATGAGCTCTTCTTACTTTCGCGAATCCGTGAAGAACACCTAGCTGGTAAATCAAATGTCGAAGCAGTTGCAGTTGGGCTTCAGCGCTCTGCTCGCATCATCACCGCAGCAGCCTTATTGCTCGCTGTGGTCTTTGCCGCCTTCATTACAAGTGGAGTGACTTCAATCAAGATGCTTGGCTTCGGAGTCGCCTTTGCTGTTCTTCTCGATGCAACTCTTATCCGTGCCCTTCTAGTTCCAGCACTGATGCGCTTATTTGGCGAACGCAACTGGTGGGCACCGAAGAGTCTTCGCAGATTTACTCTCACTCACTAACTCCCCTACCCTTAGGCCATGGATCTCATCGCCAGCCTTCAATGTGCTGATCAACCAGGCATTGTTCATGCGATGACCAGTGCGGTCTTGGCTTGCGGTGGCAACATCATCGAAAACCAACAGTTCACAGATGAGCCAACTAACACCTTTGTTATGCGCACTCGATTTGAAACATCACAGGGCTTGGCTGCTGCACAGAAGAGTTTGAATGAAGGGCTCAGCAAGTTCTCTCCAACTCTTCATATTCGCCCCACCGATGAAAAGCCACGGGCACTTGTACTTGTGACTAAAGAGAGCCACTGCCTCCGAGATTTGCTATACCTTCTCGAACTTGGTGAACTTCCGATAGAAATTCCATTAATCGTCTCTAACCACGAGGATCTGCGCACCCTTGTTGAATCCCACGGCTTTACCTTTAAACATCTTCCAGTGAACGCATCAACAAAGGCTGAGCAAGAGAATGCGCTACTTGCGCTGATCAAAGAGCACTCGATCGACTTTGTAGTTCTTGCTCGCTATATGCAAGTTCTCTCTAACGAATTTTGTGCAGCCCTGCCTGGACGAATCATTAACATTCACCACTCATTCTTGCCCGGATTTAAAGGTGCCAAGCCTTATCACCAAGCGCATGCACGTGGCGTCAAAATTATCGGAGCAACTGCACACTTTGTAACTTCAGATCTTGATGAAGGTCCAATCATTGAACAAGATATTGCTCACGTTTCTCATACATCTACACCGGATGATTTGATTGCACTTGGTCGTGATATCGAACGGCGCGTACTTGCCAAAGCAGTGCGCCTCTACGCCCAAGATCGAATCTTTATCGTTGGGCAACGCACCGTTGTTTTTTCTTAATTTAGTAAATTTGAATTGACGAATTTGGTGTCCCCGGCGGGAGTTGAACCTGCGACCTACCGCTTAGGAGGCGGTTGCTCTATCCACTGAGCTACGGGGACTTGATAAACGTGCGAACTTGGCAAAGGTTATCGTTACGACTAACCTAGGCTCAACACGCTCATTTCCGAGCGTGAAACGAACTATATGAAAGGCCACCCATGAAAGCGCTCGTTATCGGCGCAGGCGGAGTTGGCAGTGCAATCGCAAATATCGCATCACGTAGACCATTTATTAAGCAGATGGTCCTTGCCGATCGCAACCTGTCACGAGCTGAAGCCGCAATAACAAAGTTAAAGGATTCACGATTCTCCGCGGCGGAGGTGAATGCTGCAGAACTTGAGGACATACGCGCTCTCATTCGTAAGGCCAAGCCAGATATTGTCATTAACGCGGTCGACCCACGATTTGTTATGCCAATCTTTTTAGCATGCGAAATCGAAAACACTAACTATATGGATATGGCGATGTCGTTATCTCGTCCGCATCCTCACTATCCAAACTCTGAAACTGGAGTGAAGCTTGGTGACGAACAATTTGCTCGTGACTGGAACTGGTCTGAGCGCGGTATCTACGCCCTAGTTGGCATGGGTATTGAGCCTGGTATGAGTGACATCTTTGCGCGTTATGCCTCCGATGAACTCTTCTCACGCCTTGATGAAGTAACTATCTTCGACGGTTCAAATCTGACTGTTGAAGGAGCGGACTTTGCTCCATCGTTTTCAATTTGGACAACTATTGAAGAGTGTCTCAACCCGCCATTGGTATGGGAAGACGGTCGCGGTTGGTACACCACTGAACCATTTAGCGAACTCGAAGTCTTCGATTTCCCTGAAGGCATTGGGCCCGTTGAATGTGTAAACGTTGAACACGAAGAAGTAGTTCTCATTCCACAGAAAGTTGATGCGAAGAAAGTTCGCTTCAAGTATGGGCTTGGATCTGAGTTTATTTCAACGCTAAAGACAATTCATATGCTTGGCATGGATCGTAAAGATTCAATTAACGTGCAAGGTGTTCAAGTTTCACCGCGCGATCTTTTAGCCGCGGCGCTTCCTGATCCTGCAACTCTTGGTGCACGTATGCGTGGAAAAACCTGTGCTGGTACTTTGGTGAAAGGCCTTGATAAGAGTGGAAAACCAAAGGCTGTCTACATCTATAACGTTGTAGATAATGCGTGGTCGATGGAGAATTACGGTGATCAGGCTGTTGTTTGGCAGACCGCAATTAACCCCGTCATGGCTATGGAGCTTATCCATAAAGGAATCTGGAAACCTGAAGGCGTAAATGGTCCTGAGTGGTTTGCGCCAAAACCTTTCCTTGAACTACTTGCAGAGTATGGAACTAGTTGGCACATTAGAGAAGAAGATACGACTGGAATAGAGGCATAACAATGTCGAAGTGGGCGCTTGTCACGGGAGCAACAGCAGGTATTGGTGAAAGCTTTACTCGGATGCTTGCATCTAAGGGCTTCAATATCGCTCTTGTCGCCCGTGACGAGGCCCGTCTTCATGAGCGCGCCGCAGCTCTGCGTGAGAAGTACGGGGTGCAAACATTTGTGCTTCCGGCAGATCTTGCTACTGATCAAGGATGTAGCGCAGTTGAGGATTACCTCAAAGAGTTCGAGATTGAAGTTCTGATCAATAACGCTGGCTTTGGAATTAATAAGCCGTTTACTGCCAGTGCTCTAGATGCTGAACAGAATCTGCTCGACGTTCTTGTAAGAACTCCGATGCGCCTGATGCATGTGGTTCTTCCCCAGATGAAGGCTCGTAATAGTGGGACAGTAATTAATGTTTCATCCGTTGCTAGCTTTATTGCCGGAGGAACATATAGCGCCTCTAAGTCATACCTAACTGTCTTGTCAGAATCCCTGCATACTGAATTGCGTGGAACCAATGTGAAGGTGAACGCACTGTGTCCGGGCTTTACCCGAACTGAATTTCATGAGCGGGGACGGATGATAATGAAGGGGTTGCCGGAGTTTATGTGGCTTAACTCTGACCAGTTAGTCACCCGGTCATGGGCAGATGCACAAGGTGGCAAGGCTGTGAGTATTCCTGGATGGCAGTACAAACTTTTGTTCGGGTTTATTGCGCTCTTGCCAAGGCCAATCGTC
>CAZNUC010000020.1:0-19401 GCA_964576165.1 uncultured Candidatus Planktophila sp.
CAGCACTTCCGTGTTGCAAACCGCATTAAGCAGATCTTGCAGCGTTACAAGGATCTTCAAGACATCATCGCTATCTTGGGTATCGATGAACTTTCAGAAGAAGATCGCATTCTTGTAGGACGTGCACGCCGTATTCAGCGTTTCTTGTCACAGAACACATTCGTGGCGAAGGTCTTTACAGGTATCGAAGGTTCATTCGTTCCTCTCTCAGAGACGATCGAAGCATTCGAAGCACTTGCAGATGGAAAGTACGATCACATTCCTGAGCAGGCGTTCTTCATGTGTGGTGGCCTTGATGATGTCGAGCGCAAGGCTGCGGAATTGGCAAAGGGATAACAATGGCTCTTACCGTCGCACTAGTTTCGCCAACACAGAAGGTGTGGAGTGGAGAAGCAGTATTTATCTCCGCTCGCACAACTGAAGGAGATCTCGGAGTTCTTCCGGGTCACGCTCCATTGTTTGGCGTACTAGTCGACGGAGCCGTAAGCATTAAGGGAGTTGATGGAACCATCACCCAATTCAATGTCAGCGGCGGTTTTCTATCAGTCTCTAACGATCGAGTCTCGATTCTTACTGAGAGTGTTAAGTAGCCTTACAGATTGTGTTCGGTCTGAATTAAGCGGACCGTCTTTGATTGTCCACGCATGACAATTGAATTACTCGTGGCACCGTATTTGGTGTACCTGATCCCCTGGACTAGCTCCCCATCAGTGATTCCAGTTGCAGATAAAAAGACATCGTCTGAGTTACATAAATCTGAGGTTGTCAGTACGCGAGATTCTGTGACTCCATCATTGTGCAACTGGCCTTGAATCGCACCGCCAAGACAAATCATTGCAACAGCAGTGATTACACCCTCTGGGGTTCCGCCAATGCCCATCAGAAGATCAATTCCAGTATCAGGACGAGCAGTCTCAATAGCGGCTGCAACATCACCATCTTGAATCAGTCGAATCCGAGCCCCAGTATTTCTAATCTCTTCAATGAGAGTTGCGTGTCGAGGGCGATTGAGAACCACAACAGTGATGTCGCTGATCTGAAGAGATTTTGCTTTGGCTACTGCGGCGATATTGTCAGCAACTGAGGCGCGAATATCAATAACGGAGGCTGCTTCAGGGCCGGTGACAATCTTGTTCATGTAAAAACTATCTTGTGGGTCAAACATTGAACCGCGAGGAGCTAGCGCGATAACGCTGATTGCCCCATTCATGCCTTGGGCAGTAAGCGATGTTCCATCAATCGGATCAACTGCTACATCACAATTCGGCCCTTCGCCGTTACCGACAACTTCGCCATTGTGAAGCATCGGCGCATTATCTTTCTCGCCTTCACCAATAACAACAATGCCATTCATATCGACTGTGTTAATCATCGTTCGCATTGCAGTCACCGCTGCACCGTCCGCTAGATCTTTATCGCCCCGACCAACCCAAGGGGCTGCAGCAAGGGCTGCCGTCTCTGTTACTCGAACAAGTTCAAGAGCAAGGTTGCGATCTGGAATTGCCATGCTTACTCCCGACTTACCTGTGCGCCTAAGCGTACTAGTTCTTGGGCAAAGTGAGGATATCCACGATCAATATGGAAAGCACCATCAACTGTTGTCACACCATCTGCCACGAGTGCTGCAAGAACAAGGCCAGCACCTGCACGAATATCGGTAGCCTCAACAGGTGCTCCTGATAATTGATTGATGCCATGGATCAAGACGTGATGCCCATCGACATGGATCTGTGCACCTAAACGAGTCAATTCATTAACGAACATAAATCGTGATTCAAAGACATTTTCAGTGACCATCGAATCACCGTCAGCTATCGCGTTCAGGGCGATAATAAATGGAAGTAAATCCGTAGCAAATCCAGGATAGGGAAGCGTTGCTACATCTATGGCAGTTGGTCGATGATCCATCTTGACCCGAACTCCATCAGATATTGATGTAATGATCGCTCCAGCAGAGGTGAGTTTTTCTAGCATGACTTCCATATGATCAATGCGAGCACCATGAATTGTGATATCGCCTCGTGTCATTACGGCAGCAAATGCCCAGGTGCCGGCGATGATGCGGTCAGTAATTGTTTTGTGGTCAGCTGGGTGTAGCTCTTGAACACCAGTGATTGTGATGACTGGTGAACCTAAGCCTTCGATCTTTGCCCCCATTGCGATGAGGAATTCACCTAAGTCAACGAGATCGGGTTCACGTGCAGCATTTTCAATCGTAGTGATGCCACGAGCAAGAACAGCTGCTGTCATGAGATTCTCTGTAGCACCAACACTTGGGAAATCGAGCGAAATTTCTGCACCAACCAAGCCATTGGGTGCTTCCGCAATTACATATCCATGTTCAACATGTGCGATGGCACCGAGTGATTCGAGCCCCTTAATGTGAAAATCTAATCCACGTGAACCAATCGCATCTCCACCAGGAAGTGCAACTTCAGCGCGTCCGACTCGAGCCACAAGTGGCCCCAAGACATTAATTGATGCTCGCATCTTTCTGACAAGATCATAATCTGCACGGTGTGCTGGTGTTGCTGGTACATCAATTGTCAGAACTGAACCAGCACGAACTACTTCGCATCCAAGACGTTGCAGTAGCTCTGACATAATCTCGACATCTGCAATCTCTGGAACATTTCTAATGGTCGTCTTGCCAACGGCTAGCAGCGAGGCTGCCATTAATTTAAGGACCGAGTTTTTAGCCCCTCCTACTTGAACCTCGCCCACGAGTCTGGCTGCACCCTCAATACGAAAACGATCATCCACGAAGGCGTGTGAGCGGAGATCCTGCTGAGGTGCCATAGAAGCATTCTACTTATAAGGTATGTCCATGGTTAATCTCACGCGTATTTACACAAAGACAGGCGATGACGGCACTACATCTCTAGGGGATATGAGTCGCACTTCAAAGAACGACCCTCGCCTGGAGGCATATGCAACAGTTGATGAGGCAAATTCAAGTATTGGTGTTGTTCTCTCAACGGATGAGTTAAATGATGAAGTTCGTGCACTTCTCGTACGAATCCAAAATGACCTCTTTGATGTTGGCGCTGATCTCTGCACGCCGGTGACAGATGCACCCGCCTTTGAGCCATTGCGTGTTCTCGAATCACAAATTGTTTACCTTGAAGAAGCGATTGATAAGTACAACGCTGGTTTAGAGTCGCTACGATCATTTGTTCTGCCATCTGGTACTGCTGCCGCTGCGCACCTTCATGTTGCTCGCACCGTCGTACGTCGTGCCGAACGTTGCACGTGGGCTGCGATTCACGCATTTGGTGGTGGTGTTAATCCGCTGACAGCAAAGTATCTCAATCGCTGTTCTGACCTACTTTTTGTTCTCGCTCGAGTTGCAAATAAAGAAATCGGAGATCAGTTGTGGGTCCCCGGAGCTAACCGCTAACGGCCGATGTAGGTGTTACTAGGCACTCGCTCGGTAGTTTGATTCTGGTGACAAACGATTGCTGTTGGAACAACTGCCACTGTCGGAGAGTATGCAACACCAGATCGCAGGACTATTGTGGCAACCTCTTTACCAACTGTTGATTTAACAAGTGTTCGCAGCATGCCCATTGTGAGAAAAGAACCAGCAGCATCAGGATTTGGTGACACCACTCTGGACTCGATCTCCCAATACACACAGCCAAGAACTGAGGCCACTTGAATTCGTCCACAGGAAAATTCCTTGCACGCCTTAATTGCTCTAGTCAACGCAGCGTCACCTGCGGCGACATTCATCATTGTTTCAACCGATGGAGTACGCCAATAGACATCGTCGATGACCTTAAATCCCTTAGGTGGCCACTTCGCAGAAGGAGATGGCGCTGCTGGTTTCTTAGTCGGTGTTGCCGACTTAGTCGGTGTTGCCGACTTAGTCGCTGTTGCCGACTTAGTCGCTGTTGGGCTTGGTGAGCTGCTTACCGTTGGTGAATTACTCACTGTTGGTAAAGGAGTCGGAGATTCTGTGACGGCAAAGCTCTGCGTCGGCAGAAGAGAGATAACCAGCGTGATCGCAAAGAAGAGTCGTTTCATCGATCGCTCCATCTAAAGGTTCTGAGTGAGAAAATTAAGCCGACTATCAACCAGATCAGGATAATAATAAAGGATTTTCCGAGCTCCCATTGACCTGCAACTTCCTGAGAAGCGAATGAGTCAGGGAGAAATACTGAGCGCATAGCCTGCGTCATCCATTTAAGCGGGAAGATCGCACCGACTTGCTGCATCCAACTTGGGAGTTGGGTGAAGATAAAGAAGACACCACTGATGAATTGAAGAACGATGACTATTGGTGAAACTACCGCTGATGCACCTCGGCCGCTCTTTGGCACTGCAGAGAAAGCGATACCCAGTGTGGTTGCAGCAGCACTTCCAAGAATGATGAGCCAAGTGAATGTGAACCATTTGTATGGATCGGTCGGAAGATCAACTCCAAAAAATGCCACACCAGCAATGAGAAGAAGCAGCACCTGAATAAGCATGGTGATAAAGACAAGGATAGATTTTCCAATGAAATAACTGGTAGCTGCCATAGGTGTTCCGCGAAGGCGCTTGAGAGAACCAAATTCACGTTCAATCGGAATCATTATCGCTAGGTTCTGAAACCCAGAATTAACCAGACCGGAAGCAATCATACCCGCGACAAAGTACTGACTAAATGTGACACCTGGTGCGATGTTCTGAGAAAAGACAGATCCAAAGATCGCCAGAAGTATTAATGGAAAAGCGATTGTGAAAACAACTGACTCTCGCTGTCGCATAAATTGCCGCAACTCAATATTTCCGCGGAGTATTCCTAATTTAATTGTTGAAGGTGTCCGATCCCTCGTGGTTGATCTATTCATCAGCTTCACCAATCATCTCAAGATAGATATCTTCAAGTGTTGCTCGTTTAACGATGAGTTCAGGTACTTCTCCACCAAGACGTGATGAAAGGGCGGTAACGAAGGCAGTGGGGTACGTAGCATTTTCAACTCTTATCTGACCATTTTCGCGCCATGAGACTTGGGCCAGAGACGTTGCTCGACCTCCAAGTTCGCCAGGTGTTGAGACTTCAATGATCTGTCCCTTATTAATTACTGCCACCCGATCAGCTAGAGCCTCAGCCTCATCAAGGTAGTGAGTAGTGAGAAGAATGGTGCGCCCCTCAGCCTTGAGCGTTCGAATCAACGACCAAAAATCACGCCGCGCCTTTGGATCAAAACCGGTGGTGGGTTCATCGAGAAAGAGAAGTTCCGGGTTTCCAATAATGCCGAGTGCGACATCGAGTCGCCTGCGCTGACCACCGGAGAGAGTGCGAACGAGCGCACCGGCCTTATCAATGAGACCGACTGCAGCGATTACCTCATCACAATCGCGCGACTCTGAGTAATAATGTGAAAAATGCTTGACACTCTCAGAAACTGTGAGATCTCCAGCGTCGTTACTTGTTTGAAGGACGATACCGATGCGATTACGCCATTGTCGTGCCGCAAGCCCCTTAGTTGCTGGATCAATGCCTAGAACTTTTACATCACCGCTATCTCGCGTGCGGAAACCCTCAAGAATTTCAACGGTCGTCGATTTACCTGCACCATTAGGGCCAAGGAGTGCGAAGATCTCTCCCCTGGCCACATGAAGGTCTACTCCATTGACGGCGGTGAGAGGGCCATATTTTTTCTTCAGTCCATTGACATCAATCACCTGGTTCACACGTGTCACTGTGCCACATTGGGGGAGAAAGTGCGAGAAAATAGAATATGAGTCCGCGCCGCAACTACCCAAAAAATCGTAAATCAGGCGGTGGGGATGATTATCGTGAGATAAATCCCTCAAATCAAAGCTTTGAAGAAGATGAAGATGGACTGTGGGTCGTTCGGAAGTTAACCGGTTCCGCAGCCACGAAAGCGTATCGCTGTCCCGGATGCGATCAACTTATCCCGATGGCAACACCACATACTGTTGCATGGCGAGATGGTGAAGAAGATTTACGTAGGCATTGGCACACGATTTGTTGGAGCAAACGTAAGCAACGCAGACCGAAAAACTTTTAGAGTAACCACATCCGTCAAGACTAGGATATTGCCCATGACTCAACCCATTCGTCCAAGCACAGTGTTGCCTGCAAAACGCACGTCATTTACTGTGATGACAACTGATGGAGTTACGTTAATTGGTGAAGTTGCAGCACCTGTACAAGAAGGAGATTCACCTACGATCCTGACACTTCATCCAAATCCAACGGGTGGCGGCATGATGGATTCACACATTTTTAAGAAAGCTGCCAATCGCCTTCCGGCAATGGCCGGAATTACTATCGTGCGCTTTAACACCCGTGGCACCTCAAGTGAGGCAGGAAGTAGTACTGGAAGCTATGACAATGGTGATAGCGAAAGATTTGATGTTGAAGCAATGCTCACTTATTGCTTTGACGTGTTGAAAGTAAAAGAGCTGTGGGTTTGCGGATGGTCATTTGGAACAGATTTAGCGCTGCGATACGCTCGAGATGCTCGAATCAAAGGACTTATCTTGTTAAGTCCTCCGCTGAAATACTCAAAAGAATCTGATTTAGATTTTTGGGTTAGTGATCCAAGAATTATCACTGCAGTTATTCCTGAATTTGATGATTATCTTGTCCCAGACGAGGCACGAAAACGGTTTGCAAAGATTTCACATTTAAATCTCATTGCAGTTGATGGTGGAAAACACCTATGGGTAGGTGAGCCATCAGTGCATCGAATCCTTACCGAAATCACACAGCTTGTTGCGCCAGAACGTTTACCTCTGCCGCAAGAGATTAATTCTTAGTGTTTATCAGATTGTGGAAAGACTACTTCTTCAAGAATCAAAATTATTGATGCTGCGATAGGTACCGCAAGAAGTGCACCAACTAGTCCCAATAATGAAGTACCCAAGAGCGCCGAAATTATTGTGACTGCGCCCGGGACGTTGAGGGCGCGCTTCATAATCTTTGGAGTGAAAATATAGTTTTCAATTTGCACATAAACAGTGTAAAGAACGAGAGCGATTACACCGAAAAGCAGCGATTGAGTCAAGGCAATCAAGGTAACGATAGTTCCACCAATGTAATGACCAATCAAAGGAATCAGAGCACAGATTAGAACTATCATGGCTATGGCAAATGGCGAAGGTAGCCCTAGTGTAAATGCAAGAATCAATACAAAAATTGAAGCCATAAATGCGAGAACTATTTGGCTTCCAACAAATGATCCAACGCGAGCAATAATTGCAAAGGTAAGTTTGGATACTCGATCTCGCCTTGTGGCTGGAACAAATCGCAATCCAAAGTTGGTTGCCTGGGGTAGTCCGATAACGAAGTAGAGGGTGAGGATTAAAATTGTCACCGCCGTAAACGCACCGGAGAGAACTGTCTTACCCACGCCGACGACGCCTCCAAAGGCTGAGATGATGAGAGTTCCATCAGAGGTCACTTGAGAGATCGTCTTTTGAAGAGTGTCAATGACACCAAACTGTGTATTGAGGTCAGCGATTAAAGGATGAGTTTCCAGATCTCTCAAGAGATCCGGTGCTGAATTAATAAGTGCTGATCCCTGAGTGATCACCGGTGGAATAACCACTGCAATAAAGAAGATTACAAAAGCAATAATTCCAACAAAAATAGCAAGAACGGCTGAGGTGCGTGAAAGTCCTCGCTTTCGTAGCCCTTCAACAGCAGGGTTGATTCCCATTGCTAAGTAGAGAGCGACGATAATAAGGACGAAAATCTGGCTCGCACTTGCTAGCGCTCGGAGAAGCACGATCGCGGTGAGTGCACCTAGAGCTGCAACGAATCCGAAATAAAATGGATTTGATCTACTTATCGGAGCACCTGCGACACCGAATTCATCTCGCTTTTGATGTGACATATCTCCATTCTAAGGCGCCGATCAAGGTAGATCGCCTTTCGCACGCCTAGTTAGTGAGAGAATTCCCTTATGGCGCTACGTATAACTGGACTAGGTGAGGAGATCGCATCAGTCTCAGGGCTACCGTGGCAGATTAGCCTGGAGGAGTGGCCAGAGGATCCGAACCTCGCAGAAAAACGTGGAATCTCGCGACACATTGTTCGCCTTGTTCGCTCAAGTGATGATCCTGAATCAGAGGTCTATGCGATCAAGGAGACGGTCTCTGAGTTTGCTAATCGCGAATATAAAGCCCTTCGTGAATTGGCACATCTTGGTGCTCCCAGCGTTGAACCAATTGCGGTAATCGAAGGACGAACAGATGTAAACGGTGAAGAATTGCCATGCGCTCTGGCTACTCGTTTTCTACCATTCTCCCTTCCATATCGAGTTCTACTCAGCGGCAAAGATGTGACGGCACAAGAGATCACCTTGATGGCTAACGCCTTGGCACTTTTATTGGTTCGACTGCACCTACTTGGATTTTGGTGGGGCGATTGCTCGCTTTCAAATACTCTCTTTCGCCGTGATGCTGAAGGATTCGCCGCATACCTAGTCGATGCCGAAACTGGAGAATTCCAAAAGAATTTAAGTGATGGTCAACGTGAACATGATTTAGAGATCGCCCACTTTAATGTCGCCGCCGAACTTGAGGACCTTGCACTCTCGGGTGTGCTCTATCCAGGGATGGATCCAGTGAGAGCAAGTGATGCGGTAATGAAACGGTATCGGAGGATTTGGGCAACCCTAAAAGAGCGCCAAGTGTTAGACCCGAACGATCGCCACGCGGTAGAGCGTGCCATGCGATCATTACATGATCTTGGGTTTGCTGTTGAAGAGGTTTCTGTAACGCTCGATGGAGATAGCCAGAAACTCTTCTTCCAACCAAAATTGGTTGAGGCTGGCTATCATCAAAATCGCTTGCGCGACTTGGTTGGCCTGGAAACTGAAGAACTTCAGGCAAAGAGATTGCTTGCATCATTTGATCGATTTAGAGGACGCGAAAAGTTGCCTCACCCCCCTATGCATGAGTCGGCAAAAAGATGGCTCGACGAGGTTTTCTACCCGACGGTGTCGTTGATTCCACCCGAATTACAGGGGAGAATCGAATCGGCTCAGTTCTTTCACGAAGCGCTAGAACATCGTTGGTACTTAAGTGAGAAGGCTGGCCATGATGTTGGACTAGAGTTTGCAGCGCTGTCATATATACAAGATGTGCTGCCAATGAGGCAAGATTCGGGGGTTGTTTTACATGGCACTGCCTCCTAACTTTGGACAGGCATTTGATTTAAGTTCTCTAGGAAAACCACCCGCAGCTACACCAAAAATTGAATGCGGAAGAGAAGTTACGAAAGAGAACCTCGCTTCTGATTTTGTTGAATTATCGATGAGTAAGCCTGTGATCTTGCTCTGCTGGACAAGTAGATCTCCGCAATCACTGGATCTCCTAGCAACGCTAGATAAGATAAATAAAGAAGATAATGACACCTGGGTGCTCGGTAGCGTAGATATTGATCGCATACCAGAGGTGGCAAATGCGCTGCAGGTACGCACGGTTCCATATGCTGTTGCACTTGTCGGTGGTCAACTAATCCCACTCTTTGAAGAAGCTAAAAGCGAAGATGAAGTAAAAGTCGTTATCTCTAAATTACTCACCATCGCTGCCGAGCAAGGCATTGGTAGCGCGCCTGAGGAAAAATTAGAGCCAGAAGAAAGTGAAGCTCTTGCAGCCCTTGAAGCAGGAGATCTCGTCCTCGCCGAAGATGCATATAAGAGATTTTTAGCGCGTAAGCCGCAGGATCCTTATGCAAAATTAGGTCTAGCCCACACACAATTGCAATTACGTATCGCAGGTTTAGATCCCGCTGCAGTTATTGCTGCGGCAAACGCTGCCCCATCAGATATTGATGCTGCAATGAAGTGTGCCGATATAGAAGTTGCCACGGGAACAGTCGAGCCAGCATTTCTGAGACTGCTATCCCTAGTTAAATCAACGTCAGGAGATGAGAGAACAACTGTAAAAAATCGACTCTTAGATCTCTTCTCACTCGTTGATCCAGCAGATCCACGTGTCATCAAAGCTAGAGCAGAGTTGGCAAATGCCCTCTTCTAGCCCAAGATTAAGCATCTCCGATGAGAAACGTTATGTAGGAGTCCTCTTCTTCCTCTTTGCTGTGCAAATTATGAGTTGGATACCTCGCTTTCCTGAGGTGAAGAAGAATCTTGAACTTTCAAATGGTGAATTTGGAACATATCTCAGCATCGGTGCTACTGGGACTGTTGTTGCAATGCTCTCAACTGGGCATCTCGTGCAAAAATACGGGTCGAAAGTCGTACTAATCTTTTCAGCCTTAACTATGTGTATCGCAGCTTCAACTCTTGTCCATCTCCAATCGCCACTAATATTTATTTTTGTTAATATGATTAATGGAGGCTCTATCGCCG
Organism: uncultured Candidatus Planktophila sp.; assembly: GCA_964576165.1. Lineage (GTDB taxonomy): Bacteria > Actinomycetota > Actinomycetes > Nanopelagicales > Nanopelagicaceae > Planktophila. Next base: position 10,341 of record CAZNUC010000020.1, read on the forward strand.
CTTTCAATATAGCGATCAATGCTCAAGCTTTTCACGCACAAGATCGCGCTGGAGAGATGATTATCAGTAGGCAACATGGCTATTGGACGATAGGCGCACTTGCTACAGCCATCTTTTCTGGAATTATGGTTGATCTTGTCAGTATTGCTACACACATAACTGTCTTGAGTGCTGTCCTATTTCTCACTATCTATTACTTTGTCTCAAAACTAGGGCCGGAGCTCATCAAGCCAAGTGTCCATGAAAAAGATGATTTCAAGGTAATGGATTTATTTAAATCCTTCCGTATTGATGTGCTGGTTTCAACAGCGTTAGCTTGCGGAGTCATTATTGAGTTTGTAACAGCGGATTGGTCTGCGATCTATAGCAAAGAAACTATTGGAGTCAGTGGATCGCTGGCGACAATTCCATATATCGCTAGCCTCATTGCAATGATTATTGGAAGACTTGGCATTCATATTGTGACCCGTCGGATTCCTCTTGAGTCCATGGTCAAAATTGGAAGTGTTGTCGGAGGCGTTGGATTTATCGGTTTCATTACCGCTTCAAATATGCTCGTCGATATCTCAAAAACTGCCTCATTTATCTGCGCAATTGCTGGTTTTGCGATCGGTGGCCTCGGATCATCATTCTTATCTCCGACACTCTTCACCGCAGCAAATGCTCGTTCTCCCCAGCACAGTGCGGTCGTTGTTGGTCAAATGGGTGTAGTAAATGCTGTTCTCATTCTTATCATTAAGACAATCATTGCTTGGACCGCTCAGCTCACTGGGTCAATTGCCATTGCACTGATCATTCCTGGACTAATGTTGATCTCTGTCGCTTTTATGTCAAAAGTTGCAAAAGGCATCTAAACTCTTTCAAACCAAATCGTTGCAAGAGGTGGAATACGAAGTTCCACATAGAGATCGGTTCCGATATCAACAGCGAATGAGTGATTACTGACTCCACTGCCGCCAAATTGCTTTCCATCAGTATTAAGCGTTTCGCGCCATACGCCAGCTGTTGGCATCTTTAAGCGATATCGCTCGTGTGGAACAGGTGAGAAATTTGTAATGCAGAGCAATGGAGTGCCATCATCTGACCAGCGAGTAAATGCGAGAGTGTTGGCAGCACCATCATCGTTTACTACCCAAGTGAAACCTTCAGGGTTTGTATCTTTCTCCCATAGCGCAGGGTGGGATTTATATTCTTGATTAATCTGTGACACCAGTTGTTGCACTTGCTGATGCTCATCAAATTCAGTGAGGTACCACTGTAATCCAGCGCTCTCACTCCACTCATCGTTCTGTGCAAACTCACATCCCATAAATAGCAGTTTTTTCCCAGGATGAGCCCACATAAATCCGTAGAGTGCCCTGAGTGTGGCCACTTTCTGCCAACGATCACCAGGAAATTTATTAACAAGTTGTCCTTTGCCATGTACAACTTCGTCATGAGAGAGCGGCAACATAAAGTTCTCAGACCACGCGTACAAGATTGAAAAAGTAATCTCGTTGTGGTGATACATGCGATGGATCGGCTCATGGGCGAGGTATGACAAAGTGTCATGCATCCATCCCATATTCCACTTGAAGCCAAAGCCAAGCCCATCACTGCTGGTATCGCGGGTTACTCCAGGCCACGCTGTAGATTCTTCTGCGATCATCATGATTCCAGGATGATTTCTATAGGCAGTCGCCGTTGCCTCTTGCAGTAATTGCACAGCCTCTAGGTTCTCGCGGCCCCCGAATTTATTTGGTAGCCACTCACCTTCTTCACGTGAGTAATCGAGATAGAGCATTGATGCAACGGCATCAACACGTAAGCCATCGATATGAAATTCTTCTAGCCAGTACAGGGCGCTAGCGACAAGAAAGTTGCGGACCTCATTGCGTCCGAAGTTAAAGATATAAGTACCCCAATCAGGGTGCTCACCTAAACGTGGGTCTGCATGTTCATAGAGTGCGGTTCCATCGAAGCGAGCTAGCGCCCACTCATCTTTTGGAAAGTGTGCAGGCACCCAATCGAGAATCACGCCAATGCCGGCTTGATGCAGTGCATCTACGAGATATCTGAATTCATCAGGGGAGCCAAAGCGCGAAGTCGGTGCAAAGAATGATGTCACTTGGTATCCCCATGATGGACCGTAGGGATGTTCAGTGACCGGCATAAACTCAATATGTGTAAATCCTTGAGTGCTGACATAGTCAACAAGTTCTCTTGCAAGCTCGCGATAGGTTAAACCTAATTTCCATGACCCTAGATGGACTTCATAGACACTTATCGGTGACTTCCAAGGCTTGAAATCATTTCGTGCCTGGATCCAGGATTGGTCTCCCCATATATATGTAGATTCAGTAACAACTGAAGCGGTCAATGGAGGTGTTTCAGTTGCTTGCGCTAATGGATCAGCATGATCAACCCATGTTCCATTGATTGTGCATATTGCAAACTTGTATCGCGTACCAACCCCAATACCTGGAATGAATGTTTCCCAGATTCCAGTAGAGCCAAGCCGGACCATTGGGTGGGTGTTCTTGTCCCAGAAATTATGATCACCGATCAGGCTTACTGCCTGAGCATTGGGAGCCCAGACAGAGAATGCTGTTCCGATGATTTCTCCAGCAGAGTCTCGAATCAGATGTGCACCAAGAACATCCCAGAGACGTTCATGACGTCCTTCTTGAAGAAGATGAAAATCTAATTCACCGAGAGTGGAGTGAGGATTGAGAAAGGTTACGGGTGATATGTATTCAACGACAGCGTTCTCTCGGCTCTTCTTAAAGAACTTTGAGAAGTAAGACACTAGAAGTTCACCACCATAATATGAGCGACCTTTCCAACCGGGCGGTTGGGATCTAGTCGTACGAATGAATGAGGATCCCACTCGTATTGTGCCCCGTCAATGAGGTCAGTGACTTTAAATTGAGAATTCTCTAATCCCAGGGCTTTCATATCCCAATGAACGGTAGTTTCCTGCGCCGCAGATGGATCTAGATTCACTGTTACCAGAATGAGATCATCACCTTCGCGTTTACTGTAAGCGATGATCAAATCGTTATCACTTGGATGAAAGACCAGGTTACGTAGCCGTGTCAGAGCGATATGGTTTCTTCGGATTACATTGAGTTTAGTAATAAATGGTGCCAATGTGATCTGCAATTTATCGGCAGCAGCCCAATCTCGGACCTTCACTTCATATTTCTCTGAATCCATATATTCCTCGCCGCCATCTTTAAAGCGACGATGTTCAAAGAGTTCATAACCTGCATACATCCCCCAGGACGGCACAAGCGTGCTGGCGAGAACTGCTCTTAAAGCAAAGATTGCTGGATTTCCCGATTGCAGATGAAAGGGGAGAATGTCGGGAGTATTGACCCAGAAATTTGGCCTAAAGAATGCTGAAGTGTGACGAGAAACTTCTGTGGCGTATTCAGTGAGCTCAGCCTTACTGGTTCGCCAGGTGAAGTATGTATATGACTGATGGAATCCAGCCTTACCAAGCGCGTGCATCATCGCCGGATGTGTAAACGCCTCTGCGAGAAATATGACATCAGGATTTTCCTTATTCATTATTGACATCACATCTTGCCAAAAACCAACTGGCTTTGTGTGTGGATTATCAACTCGAAAGATCAAAACTCCGCGGGCAACCCAAAATCTAATGATCCGTATAACTTCAGCAAGAATTCCATCGTAATCATTATCAAAGTTAATGGGGTAAATGTCCTGATACTTCTTAGGTGGATTTTCCGCGTAGGCGATGCTTCCATCTGCGCGAGTAGTGAACCACTCTGGGTTGCTCTTTACCCAGGGATGATCAGGAGATACCTGCAGAGCTAAATCTAAAGCGACCTCTATCTTGTGGGCTTTGGCCACACTTAGGAAGTGATCAAAATCTTGTAGCGTTCCAAGTTCAGGATTAACTGCATCATGGCCACCATCACTGCTACCGATTGCCCAAGGAACTCCAGGATCAGATTCGACTGGTGTGAGCGTGTTGTTCTTTCCTTTGCGAAAAGTCTTTCCGATCGGGTGAATCGGTGGCAGATAGAGAACATCAAATCCCATCGCAGCAATTGCTGGTATCCGCAGCGCTGCAGTTTTTAAGGTACCTGGTGTAATGACACCCTTTGCATCTTGTGTAGCACCTTCACTTCGTGGAAAGAATTCATACCAGGCACCGACAAGTGCTCGATCACGATCTGCACGAATAGGAATCCGGTGTGAGGTGGATTGAAGGCGGCGAAGTGGGTTATCTGAGAAATAACGCTTGATCTCGCCACTTGAGGCAATTGAGAAACGATTGGCAGGAGCTAGTTTTGAATCGGCTAACGCCTTGATCGCAGGTGCCAGAAGTTTCTTCGCCGATGGATCTTTTTCTAGCGCAGATTCAAAGAGAGCTAACCCAGTCAGGCAGCACAACTGCGCATCAATATCTGCCGGAATTTTGATTTCGCACTCATGTATCCAGGTTGCAAATGGATCATCAAATGACTCGATGGCATAGTGGAAATCACCACGAGAGGGGATTCGAAGATAAGCGGTGTATCTATGGCCCCCTGGATAATCCTCACGCATGCGCGTTCGAGAGATTTCTTCACCTTCGTGGTTATAAAGCAGAACATCGGCACCGAGTGCGTCATGTCCCTCACGAAAAATGGTTGCACTGATTTCAATCTCTTCACCGGCGATTGCCTTAACAGGGACAAACTCGCCACCAAAGAAGACCGAAGGAGAGATCTCAGTGATGGGGAGTCGATTAATCACGGGGTACGTAGCTGACTAATCAGCCAGAGCCTTCGGTGTTGCCAGGATCGGCAGCAGAGATGTCATCGAGACGATACTTTGTGAGCGCTTCTTGAACAACCGATTGCTTTACCTCACCAGATTTTGCTAGCTGAGCAAGAGTGGTAACGACGATGGATTCTGCATCAACTTTAAAGTGACGACGAAGTGCACCTCGTGTATCTGAAAGTCCAAAACCATCGGTTCCAAGTGATACAAACTCTTGTTCAACCCAAGGAGCGATCTGATCTTGAACAGAGCGCATGTAATCACTCACAGCGACAACTGGTCCCGATGCGCCTTTAAGGCGATCAGTGATGTAAGCGGTGCGCTTAGAAGAAGGATGCAACATGTTATGTCGATCAACAGTGAGTCCATCGCGACGCAATTCATTCCAAGATGTCACCGACCAGACATCGGCACTGACTCCCCAATCCTTCTGGAGTAATTCCTGTGCCTTGAGCGCCCAGTTAACTGCAACGCCTGATGCCAAGAGCTGAGCATTCTTCTTACGTTGACGCTCACCAGAGCGGAAGAGATAGATACCCTTTAAGAGACCTGCAACATCGAGATTTGCTGGCTCTTCAGGGTGTAGGTATGGCTCGTTATATACGGTGATGTAATAGTAAATATTTTCACTATTTTCTCCATACATACGACGAAGACCATCTTTAAAGATATGTCCGACTTCATATGCAAATGCTGGGTCATATGAAACAACCGCTGGGTTAGTCGATGCCAGAAGATGTGAATGTCCATCTTCGTGTTGCAAGCCTTCACCATTAAGTGTGGTGCGACCTGCCGTTGCTCCCATAACAAATCCACGTGCCAATTGATCGGCTGCAGCCCAGAATGCGTCCCCTGTGCGCTGGAACCCAAACATGGAGTAGAAGATATAAATTGGAATCATCGGTTCATCGTGTGTTGAATACGAAGTTCCGACAGCGGTAAATGAAGCGGTAGATCCAGCCTCATTGATACCTTCGTGCAAGATCACACCAGATGTTGACTCTTTATATGAAAGCATCAATTCACGATCAACGGCGGTGTACTTCTGGCCGTGCGGTGAGTAAATCTTTAAGGTCGGGAAGAGTGAATCCATTCCAAAGGTGCGTGCTTCATCAGGAATAATCGGAACAATTCGAGCACCGATTCCTGGATCTTTAGCAATATCTTTAAGCATACGAACAAATGCCATCGTGGTTGCAATCTCTTGCTGACCTGAGCCGCGCTTAACGCTCTCGTAGACAGAATCTGCCGGCATCGGCAATGGCTTTGAAACAGAACGACGACGTGGAATTGATCCACCAAGTGCTGCTCGACGCTCAGCTAAGTACTTCGCCTCTTCTGAATCTGGTGCTGGTTTGTAATAAGCAGGTGTGTATTTATCGAGCTTGTCATCTGAAAGAGGAATACCAAGGCGATCGCGGAATGTGACGATATCTTCCAGTGACATCTTCTTCATCTGGTGCGTTGAGTTGCGTCCTTCGAAGGTAGAACCAAGTGTCCAACCCTTTACCGTCTTTGCAAGAATGACAGTTGGCTTTCCATTAGGTTCCATCGCAGCGGTATATGCAGCAAAGAGCTTGCGATAATCATGGCCACCGCGCTTGAGTCCCCAAATTTGATCATTCGACCAATTTGCAACCATCGCCGCTGTTCGTGGATCGCGACCAAAGAACTGCTCACGAACGTAAGCGCCAGATTCAGCCTTAAATGTTTGATAGTCACCATCAAGAGTTGTATTCATCAGATTAACAAGTGCGCCTTCGCGATCTTGCGCCAGTAGTGGATCCCATTCGCGACCCCATACAACCTTGATTACATTCCAACCCGCTCCGATAAATGTTGATTCAAGCTCCTGGATGATTTTTCCATTGCCACGTACTGGGCCATCAAGACGCTGTAAATTACAGTTAATAACAAAGGTGAGGTTATCTAAATTCTCACGTGCGGCTAGGCCGATTGCTCCGAGAGTATCAACCTCATCGACTTCGCCGTCTCCAAGAAATGCCCATACATGCTGCTGACTCGTATCTTTAATTCCACGGTTATGCAGATATCTATTGAAGCGTGCTTGATAAATTGCATTTATTGGTCCGATTCCCATAGAGACTGTAGGGAACTGCCAAAAATCTGGCATTAATCGTGGATGCGGATAAGAAGAGAGTCCACCACCTGGGTGAGAAACTTCTTGACGGAATCCATCGAGTTGATTCTCTGAAAGTTTTCCCTCTAGAAATGCGCGTGCATACATTCCTGGGCTTGCATGTCCTTGGAAAAAGATTTGATCTCCACCACCGGGATGATCCATTCCGCGGAAGAAGTGGTTAAAACCAACTTCATACAGTGATGCAGAAGAAGCGTAGGTTGAAATATGTCCACCCACACCAACTCCTGGGCGTTGTGCGCGGTGCACTAACATCGCAGCATTCCAGCGGATATAGGTACGGATACGGCGTTCTATGGCTTCATCGCCTGGGAAGTCAGGTTCATGCTCTGGTGAAATTGTGTTGATGTAATCGGTATTGCGAAGAGAAGAGAGACCGATCTGCTTCTCGTGTGCACGTTGCAAAAGCTTGAGCATCAAATAACGCGCACGTACAGGACCAGCATGCTCTAGGGCTGCATCAAAGGATGCCTGCCATTCAGCGGTCTCGGTGGGATCAATATCTACTAACTGGTCGACGTTCTGATCTGGCGCATCAAAAATTCCACTCATGGGGCATATTCTCGCGCTAAATCCTCTCTAGGGGAAATCTGTAGGGGCGAACTGGCAAGTAATTCCACTACAAACCCTTGTCAAAGTGGTCACATGTGGGGTGGACTTCTCCTGTGCCAATGCGAATGGGATTTGCAGCCGGAGAGCTCATTCTTGAAGTGGGCTATGGGCCAGATTGTGATGACGTCTTGCGTGGTGAGATTTCAAAGATTACGGGCACCGAACTCATCGATGGCCAAACCACTGAGGTTGTCGATGCCGTCATCTTATGGTGGCGTGAGGGTGATGGCGATCTTGTTGATGAGTTAATGGATGCACTCACTTATTTGACAGAGACAGGCCCTATCTGGGTCTTAACACCAAAACTTGGTCGAGATGGACATGTGGATTCAAGTGAAATTCAAGATGCGGCTCCGATTGCAGGCCTAAGCCAAACATCAACACTTGCTTTAGCAAAAGATTGGGTCGGTACACGTCTAGTGGCACGTAAGGCGGGCAAGCGCTAAGTTTCTCGCATGACTTTAACACTTGGATCAACCGCACCAGATTTTACTCTCATGGATCAGCATGGAACTGCTGTCACACTTTCATCATTTAAAGGCGAGAAGAATGTTGTCATTCTTTTCTACCCATTCGCATTCTCAGGAATCTGTACTGGTGAACTCTGTTCACTGCGTGATGATCTTGCAGCATTCCAAAATGATGATGTGCAATTACTAGCGATCTCTTGCGATCCTATGTATGCCCAACGCGCATTCGCAGAACAAGAGGGATACAAGTTTCCAGTTCTTGCAGACTTCTGGCCACATGGTGGAGCAGCAAAGGCATATGGAGTTTTCGATGAAGCACGTGGATGCGCTGTACGCGGCACATTTATCGTCGATAAAAACGGCAACCTTGCCTGGCAGATCGTCAATGGACTCGGAGATGCCCGAAACATCGCTGAGTACAAGAGTGCGCTCGCAAGCCTTTAATTAAGCCTCGTTTTCGTACTTTCGCATCTGTAAAGTAGTATGCGCCTGTACTAAAGCACGGCCCGGGTGGTTAGCTCAGTGGTAGAGCGCCTCGTTTACACCGAGGATGTCGGGGGTTCGAAACCCTCACCGCCCACCAGTTTCTCTCAGCTTCTACTATTCGCCTAATTTGAAGGATGAATTCAACGAATTAAAGTTATTGCTCTCGAAGAAAAATTCAACTCATTTACTGCTTTGCTACAAGGACTTGCGCCAGCTTGGTGCAGCACCTTTTCAACTTTTAGTTCTGACTTATTAATCAATTGGACTAAGAAGCTCTCTGTCGAATTCGTCAAATCGACTGCATAACAATAAATATTTCCGTCATCCGTTATTTGCGTGGGCTGTCGGTTCACCCTTCCAGATTCTTGAACCGGGAAACGTGGATAATTCAACGGCTCAAACTGTAAGTTCGACGCAATCCCATCTAAACGTGTCGAGAAAGCGATTCGAGATTGAGGTTGATAAGTATCTGCCACAAGTACTAAGAATTTTCCATCTGCAGGGTCAAAACCATTCCCCGGATTATCTTTTGAAGTCCAACGACCAGCAGCTG